>MNEX01000154.1 GCA_001917905.1 Acidobacteria bacterium 13_1_40CM_65_14 | reverse complement strand
GTCTCGAAGGCACTCACTCGCGATATACGCTCGAAGGGCTTCCGAACCATTCTGGCCGGTTCGGAAAACACTTGGCGACTACCCAGGACCAATCGCTGTCGCGGCGCATTTCGAGTCATTCAGCGCGAGCCCACTGTCTACCGGTTCGAAGTCTCTCACCCAGCTGAATTGACGACTCACCGCGCTCTCAGTGCCCTCAGGCGTTGATGGGAGTTGACAGGCCAGCCGCGCTTCTGTATGTTTCCATCATTGGCTGATGGGACTCACGAACACGCCCTCCGATCTTCTGCCCGGTACGCTCGAGCTCCTGATCTTGAAGGCGCTCGTCGGCGGTGCGAAGCACGGCTACGGCATCGTCGAGTACCTGCGCCAATCCTCGGACGACGTTCTGAGAATCGGAGAAAGTGCGCTGTATCCCGCGCTGCAGCGCCTGCTGCTCAACGGCTGGGCGAAGGCCGCGTGGGGCACCTCAGAGAACAATCGCCGCGCGCGTTACTACACGCTCACCGCGTCCGGAAGGAAACAGCTGTCCGCCGAGCGCGCCGAGTTCGACCGAATGGTGGGCGCGATCCAGCGGGTGCTGGCCACGACATAGAGGTTCGGCGTCATGAACACATTCGTCCGCCGGCTGCGCTACCTTCTCAAGTCGTCGCGTCGCGAAGCCGAGCTGCGAGAGGAGATCGAGGCGCACCGCGCCCACTGGCAGGACGCGCTGGAACGTGACGGTCTTGCGCCAGGCGAGGCCGCTCGCGCCAGTTGCCGCGCGCTCGGCAACATCACACTCGCCGTCGAAGACGCGCGCGACGTGTGGGCGTTGCGCGCCATCGACCACGGGCGGCAGGATGTCAGGACCGCCGTTCGTGGGCTGTGCAAGAGCCCAGCGTTCACGTTCGTCGCCCTCACGACACTGGCGCTCGGCATCGGGGCGAACACGACGCTGTTCTCAATTTTCAATAGCCTGATCCTGCGCCCGCTGCCCGTGCGCGATCCCGCGAGCCTCGCACTCCTCACCAACGGCTCGTGGTCGTACCCCGTCTGGGAGGAGATTCGGGCGCGCGACACCGAACTCTTCGATGGCGCGCTGGCCTGGGCCAGGGAGAGGTTCGACCTGTCGCGCGGCGGCCGGAGTGACCTGGTCGACGGCGCGTACGTCAGCGGCCGGTTTTTCGACGTGCTGGGTGTGAGCGCCGCGCGAGGCCGCATGTTGACGTCAGCCGATGACCGTCGCGTTGCCACCGGCGACCCGGTTGCGGTCGTCAGTCACCGCTTCTGGCGGCAGCGCTTCGGCGGCGCCGACGATGTCCTCGGACGTCAACTCACAGTGCAGCGCATATCGTTCACGATCGTCGGCGTAACGCCCCCAGGGTTCTTCGGCCCCGATGTCGGGCGCATGGCGGACGTGATGATTCCCTTCGCGACCGAGCCGCTCATTCAAGGCCGGGAGAGCTGGTTGGCTGACCCGCAAACCATATGGCTCGAGATCATGGTACGCCGGAAGCTCGGGCAAAGCCTCGACCAGGCGAATGTCGCGCTCCGATCGGTGCAGCCGACGATTCGAACCGCGACGATGCCTGACCGTTCCGGCGCGAGCGCCAGGTATTTGAGCGATCCGCTGACGCTTGTTCCGGCTGCCACGGGTGATTCCCGGCTTCGTTCGCGCTTCGAAACGCCCTTGTTCGTGATGGTCGTGGCCGTCGGACTCGTGCTGCTCGTGGCCTGTGCGAACATCGCCAGCCTCCTGATGGCGCGCGCGGTGGCGCGCCGCCGCGAGCTGAGCGTGCGGCTGGCGCTGGGCTGTTCGCGGTGGCGGATCGCGCGCTTGCTCGTCGTCGAAAGTTTGTTGCTGGCGGCGATGGGTGCTGCACTCGGGATCGCATTCGCCTCATGGAGCAGCGCGCTCCTCGTGCAGCAGTTGAACACGTGGGAGAACACCGTCTCGCTCGACCTCGCGCTCGACTGGCGCGTGCTCGCGTTCACGACGCTGCTCGCCTGTCTCTCGGCGGTCGTCGCGGGCGTGGCGCCCGTGCTTGGCTTGAAGAGCGTGGCGCCGGGCGACGCGCTCAAGGATGCCGGCCGCGGTCTCGCGGGCGATCGCCGGTTCGCCATCCGCGGCGCATTCGTCGTCGCGCAAGTCGCCGTGTCGCTCGTCCTGATCGTCGGCGCCGGACTTTTTTTACGGACGTTCGCCGCGCTCAATCGGCTGCCGCTGGGGTTCATGCCGGAGCCGCTGCTCGTCGCGGAATTGAATCTTCAGGCCAGCGGGGTGCGACCCGAGGACCGAGGGCCGCGCGTCGAGCGCCTGCGCGACGCGGCCGCGGCGGTGCCCGGCGTGCAAGTCGCCGCGGTCTCCGCGATCCGGCTCCTCACGGGCGGCGGGTGGGCCGCCGGTCGGGTCGGCGTCGGCGACGAACCGATCCCTCCGCGGGATCGCAGCCAGCCGCTCCTCTGGCTCAACGCCACGACACCCGGCTGGTTCGACGCGATGGGCATGCCCCTGCGGAGTGGGAGGGACGTCGATCCCCGCGATCGGGCGGGCAGCCGGCCGGTCGCCATCGTCAACGAGACCTTCGTGAAGCGGTATCTGCCGGGTCGGCAGCCGCTCGGGCAACTGGTGCGCCTCGGGTCCGATCCCAACACTCGCTACGACGTCGTCGGCGTCGTCGCCGATGCCGTCTACACGATGCCGCGCGAGGGCATGGTGGCGACGTTGTACGTGCCCGTGGCGCAGCGCCAACCCGGGAGTTACTGGCCGACCATGCAGCTGACCATCAAGACGGCACCGGGTACGCGCGCAACCGTGGTCCGCGACGTCGCGGCCGCCCTCACGCAGGCCGATCCGACCGTCGCGTTCACCTTTGGCACGTTCGATCAGCTCGTCGAGGCCACCGTGACACAGGAGCGGCTCATCGCCCTCCTCTCCGCGTTCTTCGGCGGGCTGGCGCTGCTGCTCGCCAGCGTTGGACTCTACGGCATCGTCGCTCACGACGTGCGGGCGCGGCAGATGGAGATCGGTCTGCGTCTCGCGCTCGGCGCCACAGCGCCCGGCATCGTACGTCTTGTGCTGCGGCGCGTCGGGGTGCTGATTGCGGCTGGTCTCGCGCTCGGGCTGACTGGCAGTCTGTGGACCGCGCGGTTCGTGGGGACGCTGGTGTTCCAGTTGGAGGCGCGCGACCCCGGCACGCTCGCCGGCGCGGCTGCTGTGCTCGTTGCCGTGGGTGTAGTCGCGGCATGGGTGCCCGCCAGGCGCGCCGCTCGGCTTGATCCTGCGATCGTGTTGCGCGAAGGGTAGACGGCCAGCGGCGAAGGGGTAACGAATCCCCCGGCAGAGCCGGGGGCATTATCGTCGCTGGCCCCTCAAAGGGGCCTTAACGCGACGAAGAAAAGAGCGGAGCCCAGTCCGATGCGCATTCGTTATTCGCACGGGCGTCGCGCTCGAAGCCGTCGGCCCGAGACACGTGAGTGCGGGGCAATACCAGCAAGGGCCGACCGCCGAAAACGTCAAACTGCTACGGCCTCCCCGGCAGAGCCGGGGGACCTCCCTACGGGTTAGGCTCACCACGGCTTTTGCCAGAGGCTCGCATCGAAGCGCGGCTATCCGCGGCCGATGAACGGCATTTTCGTCGCCATTACCGTCATGAACTGCACATTCGCCTCTAGCGGAAGACTTGCCATGTAGATCACTGCTCGCACAACGTGCGCGACGTCCAGACGCGGCTCCGTGGCGGTCTGGCCGTTGGCCTGCAGCACTCCGGTCGCGAACGTCGCCGTCATGTCCGTGGCGGCGTTGCCGATGTCGATCTGGCCGCACGCGATGTTGAATCGCCGGCCGTCGAGCGACGATGATTTCGTCAGCCCGGTCATCGCGTGCTTGGTCGCGGTATACGGCGCCGAATGCGGGCGGGTTGAATGTGCCGAAATCGATCCGTTGTTGATGATGCGTCCGCCTTGCGGCTGCTGATCTTTCATCAGCAGGAACGCCTGCTGCGTGCAGAGAAACGCGCCTGTCAGGTTCACGTCCACCACGGACTTCCATTGCTCGACCGTCAACTCCTCCAGCGGAACCCCGTGAGTGGCTACACCGGCGTTGTTGAACAACACGTCCAGCCGCCCGAACGTCTCGCGCGTCGTCCCAAAAAGGGCTCGCACGGCGGCTGGATCGCTGACGTCCGTTCGCACGACGAGCGCGTGCGCGCCGTGCGCGCCGGCGTCTTGGACCGTCTGCTCCAACAAGGCTGACCGCCGGCCTGCAAGGACGACGGAATAGCCCTCTTCGAGGAGGCCGATCGCGACGGCCTTGCCGATACCGGTCCCAGCCCCCGTTACAATCGCAACCTTGGGTCGTGTGCTCACGTGGCCACGCTAACACGGAACGGGCATGAAGATACTCGTCACAGGAGCTGCAGGATTTCTGGGCAGTCGTCTCGCCAGGGCACTGCTCGCAGGCGCGCCAGGTCTACCGAAGGTCTCGAAGCTTGTGGCCGTCGATATCGCTGCCTGTCATATCGACGATCCTCGTGTCGACTGGAAAACCGGGACGATCGCGGACGACCGCTTCACGAACTCGGTTGTCGAGGCCGATGTCGACGCGGTGTACCACCTCGCGGCGGTCGTGAGCGGTCAAGCGGAGGCGGAGTTCGACGTCGGAATGCGAGTCAACGTCGACGCGACACGCGCGCTTCTCGAAGTGTGTCGTCGCCTCGAGAAGCCGCCACGGTTCATCTTCACGAGCACGCTCGCCGTCTTCGGCGGCTCTCTTCCCGCCATCGTGCCGGACGACATCGCGGTGGTGCCCCAATCGTCGTACGGCTCCGAAAAAGCGATCGCCGAGCTACTGGTGAACGAGTATTCGAGGAAGCGATTCATCGACGGCATAGTCTGCCGCTTGCCCACGGTGGCCGTCCGTTCCGGCACGGCCAACGCTGCCGCGTCCTCGTTCGTCAGCGGCATCATTCGTGAGCCGCTTGCGGGGATCGACACGGTCTGCCCGGTGCCACTCGGCACACGCTTCTGGATCACCTCACCGGAGCTGGTGACAGCCAATCTCGTGCACGCGGCGCGCGTTCAGACGTCCGATCTGGAGGATCGGCGAACAGTGAACCTTCCCGGTTTGTCCGTCACGCCGGAGGAAATACTGGACAGTCTGGAGCGCGTGGCGGGCCCGGCGGTACGGGCACGTGTTCGTTGTGAACTCGATCAACGCATCATGCACATCGTCTGCACATGGCCGGGGGCGTTCGATGCCAGCCGAGCGCTGCGCCTTGGCTTCAGCGCAGATCGCGACATCGATTCCATCGTTCGCCAATTCATGGCCGAGCGCCTTCACGAACGGCCGAAGTCCGAATAATGCTCTGCAGGACATCGATTCCAAAGTCGGCACCTGCGAGGAGACAGTTCACTCGAGCGTGTCAATGAGGACGAACTCCCAGACCGGCGGAGCGCCAAATCGTTCGGTAAGGCAGGTTGTGTTGCCCGGGAGTCTCTTGCATACTGCGCGGACTATCCGGGGGCACAGCGGCACGTAGAACCTGGGATGCGAGAGACGCAAGGACACGCATGGAACCGTTGGAACATCGCACTATCGCGAAGGTGTCGGCACGTTTGGTGCCTTTCCTGATCGTCTGCTACTTCGTGGCATATCTGGATCGAGTCAACGTCAGCTTCGCCGCGCTGACCATGAACAAGGACTTGGGTCTTTCCGCCTCCGCGTTCGGCTTCGGGGCCGGCATCTTCTTTCTCGCATACTTCCTATTCGAGGTGCCGTCGAACCTGTTTCTGGAACGCGTCGGCGCGCGGAAATGGATCGCGCGGATCATGTTCACTTGGGGCGTGCTCTCAGGCAGCATGGCGTTCATCGTCGGGAAAACAAGCTTCTACGTCGTGCGGGTGCTGCTTGGGGTCGCGGAGGCCGGCTTCTTCCCCGGCATCATCTTCTTCCTGACGCTGTGGTTCCCGGCTGTCTACCGAGCCCGGATCGTCGGGTACTTCATGGCTGCGATTCCCCTTTCCACCGTGATCGGCGCCCCCGTGTCTGGGCTGCTGCTGGGACTGGACGGGTTCATGAGCATGAAGGGATGGCAATGGTTGTTCATCCTGGAAGCGGCGCCGGCGGTGATCCTGTCCGTGATCGTGTTCTTCTTTCTGACCGACCGACCTGTCGATGCGACGTGGCTGGAGCCGGAGGAGCGGGCCTGGCTGGTGGCCCGTCTGGAGCAGGAGCGGAGGCAGCGGGAGATGGTGCGCCGCTACAGCGTGACGCAGGCGCTGCTGAATCCGAAGGTTCTGGCGCTCAGCCTCGTCTATTTCGGCGCCGTGGCGACCAACTACGGGCTGAGCTTCTTCCTGCCGCAGATCGTGAAGGCGTTCGGGGTGTCGAACTTCCAGGCGGGGCTGGTGGCGGCGCTGCCGTATATGGTGGGACTGGTGAGCATCGTGTTCTGGGGACGCCGTTCTGACCGCAAGGTGGAACGCCGGTTCCACCTCGCGTTTCCGCTGTTTGTCGCGTCCGCCGGGATCGCGATTTCCACCGCGCTCAATGACCCGACGATGAAAATGGTGGCGTTGTCCGTCGCCGGCTTTGGTATTTTTGGCTGCCTGCCTGTGTTCTGGACATTTCCGGCAGCCTTCCTCTCCGGGGCCGCGGCGGCCGGCGGGATCGCACTGATCAATTCGATTGGTAACCTGGCGGGCTTCGCCGGGCCGTACGCCATGGGTCGCATCAAGGACGTGACGGGGAGCTATACAGGTGGCTTGCTGTCGCTTTCGGCGGTCGGCTTCATCGCGATGATCATTGTGCTCGCCTTCCACAGTGACCACCGGCTGGAACGGGTTCCCGGCGCAGAGCCCACCCAAGAGTGCGCGCCGCCGCAAGTTCCATGGCGAGACTGTGGTGTGCCGCCGCGCAGCGCAACGAAAAGTCGATCCGATGGTCGTGTTGAGAAATGAGTGAGCCTCGCAAGCGCCGACCCGCGACGAACTCACGCCCGATAACCGTATCGATGTCCGCGCGGCTCGCACTGGAATAGATCCTGTGTAACGCCGATCTGGCGACTGTTCCCGAATCTCCATTCCGGACGGATGAGTCGGTGCGATGCGGGAAAAGCGTCGTGTTGGCTGCGCATCGCTCGAAATGATGGCGTGCGCGTTCTGCTTGCTACTCGGCGTGGAGTGCGACGATGGGATCGACGCGAGCCGCGCGTCGTGCCGGTCCATAGCTGGCCGCGAGAGCCACGGCAATCAGGCCAACCGCCGACGTGACGTACGTGAACAGGTCGGTCGGTTTCACGCCGAACAGTAGCGTCGCGAATGTTCGGCTCGTCGCGTACGCCGCTGGAAGTCCGATCGCGACGCCTGCCGCCGCGATCGCGACCCCTTCGCGCAGGACGAGCGAGATCACGTCGCGCGTGTCGGCGCCGAGCGCGACGCGAACGCCGATCTCCGCGGTCCGCTGTGAGACGGAGTACGCCACGATCCCATACAGACCGATCGACGCGATCGCGAGACCGATGAGCGCGAACGCCGCGATCAGGGTCGTGCGGAACCGCGCCGGTGCGGTGGCGGTGGCGATGATGCCTTCGAGCGGCTTGATCGACGACACGGCCACTGTCGGATCGACGGAAGCCACAACACGCCGCAGCTCCGACGCGATGTTTACGTCGCCGGCCGTGCGTATTGTCAGAAACGTCGACAGCCAGGGCGCCTGCGCCATCGACCAGTACACCTGGTCGCCCGCCGTCGCATCGATTCCTGAGTACTTCACGTCCGACACGATCCCGACGACAGTCGCCTCGTTGCCGTTGTAAAGGCGGTACTGAAACTTTGGGACATTGAACGTTTGGCCGATCGGATCGTCAGTCCCGAACAGATGCCGCGCTGTCGTGGCGCTCACGATGACCACCGCCGGGTGCTGCGGGTCGTCCGCAGCGGTGAAGAACCGGCCCTTCAGCAGACGGATGCCAAGCGCCTGGAAGTAGCCGGGGGTGCACGACACCGCGCTCGCCACGTAGTCGACCTCGTCGCTCTTTCGCCTCAGCGACATCATGATTCGGCTCGTATCGGGCGGCAGGCTCGTGCCCGCACCGACGGCGCGCACGCCGGGAATCTGTTGCACCCGGCCGATAACCCGTAGCATCGTTGCGGCGATCTCGTCGGCCGAATGCGGGCGGCCGAATGCGGTGTTGATCGAGGCGGTGACGACATGATCCGGCGTCACGCCGAGATCGGTCTCGAGCAGATCGACCAGGCTCCTGCCGAATAGCGTCGCGCCGACGAGCAGCACGAGGGCGGCGCCGAGCTGCGCGACGCAGAGCAGCTGCTGCAGTCGGCGGTGGCGTCTTGTCGGCGCGTTCGTCACCGTTCGCGGCGGTGCGGCGTTCGCGGCTTGGATCGATGGCACGACGCCGGTGGCGACTGTCGTCACTACGCCCAGACCAACGGCGAACGCGAGGACAAGAGGATCGACACGCACGTCGTGCAGCCGGGGAAACGTCTCGGGATCGACTCGAGCGAGCGCAGAGGCGGCCACACGTGCGATGACGAGCCCTCCGACAACACCGCCGGCCGCAAGGAGGCCGGATTCGATCAGGCCCTGAACGACGAGCCGGCCGCGGGACGCGCCTAACGCCTGTCGGATCGAGATCTCGCGGGTGCGGGCGACGTTGCGCGCGACGAGGAGGCTCACGAGATTCGCGCACGCGACGAGCAGCACGAGTCCCACAGCGGCCCAGAGCAGCAGCAGCGCCGGCCGACCGTCGCCGAGCTGCGTGTCGCGGAGTGTCGTGACCGTCGTGTGCAGCCGGCCGAACGTTTTCGTGTCTGCTGTCGCGAGGGCCCGCGCCGCGTCGGCGACGTCGGCCCGCGCCTGCGCGATCGTGACCTGCGGCTTCAGGCGGCCGAGCAGTCGGACGCCGCAGCACCGCGGGCTCAGAAGGCGTGCGAACGCGGAAGACTCCCACACATCTGTCTTCCACGACGGCATGTCCCATTGCCGTCCCGTGACGCCGACGACGACGTAGTCCGTCGAGTTGAGGACGAGATGCTCGCCGAGGGCGGAGGAAGAGCCATTGAACAGCCGCTGTGCCAACCGCTCGCTAATCACAATCGACGACGTTGGCGCGTCGGCCGCCGCGAACGGACGGCCGGCAACGATCGGGCCGTCGACCGCTGAGAAGAACGATGGCGCGACTGTGGCACCGTCCAGCAGTTCCGCGCCATCCCGGGTTGATAGCTGAAACACCTGGTCGGCGTAGAACGTGACGTCGGAGAAGGCGCGAAGCGACTCCTGCCAACGCCGCGCAGTATCCAGCTGCCAGAAGACGCGGCCGGGACGAGGTGTTCCCTCGTAGTCGCGCGTCGCGTCGAGCACGACGAGGCGGTCGGCTTCGCGATACGCGAGCGGTCGAATCAACAGCTGGTCGACGACGCTGAAGATCGCCGTGTTCGCGCCGATGGCGAGTGCGAGCGTGGCGAGCGCGACGGCCGTGAAAGCCGGCGTCCGCCGCATCCCGCGCAGCGCGTAACGGACGTCGCGGCCGACGATCTCTAAGAGCGAAAAACGCGCGCTGACAATCGCCACAAAAGATGGCCGAAATTACGCGCATCGCGTCAGGGTGTCAAGCTGACTGTTTGTTCATGACTGTTTGTTCACAGATTCGGTGTGCGGTTGAGCCGCGGCGATTCGTGTTCGTAAACAGTTCGCGACTTATCACGATCTACACGTGAAACGCTGCGAAACAGAATCGATTCGCTGAGCACATAATCTGCAACGGAAGGTTGCATTGAGCTCTACGTACGCGGTGGCGCCTCCGGCGGCGGTGCTTCGGTCTTTCATCTCACACTACGTCGGCTTCTGCGCGCATGACGTGATGCCAGGGATCGACATAGGACTGCCGTCTCGTCATGCGCATCTCATCATCAGCCTCGGCTCGCCGATCGATGTGTTGCAGATGCCAAACACCATACAACGCGCCGGTCGTTTACGTGCGCTCGTCAGCGGCCTGCACGATGCACCTGCAGCAGTACGGCGCGGAGGAAGCCAGGAAATCGTCCACGTGTTCCTGCTGCCGGCTGGCCTTCGGGCGATCCTACACGCATCGCCTGCCGAACTGACGTCGCATGTCGTTGAGCTGTCCGATCTGTGGGGGCGGGCCGCCGAGTCGCTGATACAGCGGCTCAGCGCAGCGGCCACATGGGAGTTGCGCTTCGCCGTGCTCGACAACGCCTTCGTGCGCGCGCTGGTGCCGATTCAACGCCACGCTGCCGTGGCATGGGCGTGGCGGCAGCTCGCAGCGCGTCACGGCCGCATGTCAATTGGAGGGCTCGCGCGCGGCATTGGGTGGACCCGGCAGCATTTGACGCACCGGTTCCGTGCCGAACTCGGAGTCGGTCCGAAAACCGCCGCCCGCATCTTTCGGTTCGAGCGAGCGTGTCGGCTGATCAGGGACAGGCGGCTACGTTTGGTCGATGTCGCCGCCGCGTGCGGCTACCACGACCAACCGCATATGACTCGCGAGTGGATCGCACTGGCTGGATGTACGCCGCGGACGTGGATCGCGACCGAGCTTCCTTTCTTACAAGACTACGAGCTGTCGGGCGGCGATCATGGCGAATGACATGGCATTGACACCGCATCTCTCGATCATGTTCGACGGACAGTGCGAGGCGGCGTTCAGGTTTTACGAGCGCTGCCTGAGCGGCACGATTTCCTTCATGCTCACGTGGGGCGATTCACCAGCAGCCGCAGAAGCGCCGCCGGATTGGGCCGGAAAGGTCTATCACGCCACACTCAGAGTGGAGGACTTCGTGATGACGGGCGGCGACCTGCCTTCGGACAAGTACGAAAAGCCAAGAGGCTTTTCGATTGTGCTCGGGACTGACAGTCCCGCGGCTGCGGAGCGGATCTTCGACGAATTGGCACAGAGCGGACGAATCGTGATGCCGCTGCAGGAAACCTTTTGGGCAAGCCGGTACGGTGCATTGGTCGATCAGTTCGGGCTCGCGTGGGAAGTCAACTGTGAACGGCCGGCCGAGCCGATCCTAAGTAAGTCACGTCCGTAGCCTGGTACTTGACTACGATTTCTTAACCTACGTGGCACATTTGGGCGGCCGCGCTTTTGATCGGTTGCGCTGTCGCGTAGTGGTGCGGCGGGCGCGGCGCGGTCATTGGGGCGGCCGAATCAGCCGAATCCGCGCAAGAGTCGTTCGAGGTGGCGATGGTGAAGCAGCACCCTCCGGCCGACACACGGCCGGGCAGCGTCACTGTGTTGCCCGGCGGGCCTCAACCGAGCAGCTCGGCTTCGCTTGCGAGGAGCGAAACAGCCTGCCGACGTAATCGTCGTGGATGCGGCCAAACATCCCACCGAGTAAGCGAACGGCGAGGCGGATCTGACAACCGGACGGTCTCTGCGTCGTTAACCGCGAACGCTACAGTCCTTCAAACGTCGGACAGGTCGTCGCGATCAACGGCGCAGGGTTTACCGAGGCGTCTGGCTTCCTGAACGGGTCAACGTTTTTGAACAGACGCGGCAATCCTGTTCGAAACGCGTCGCCACAGGCACCTCGAATTCGGGTCATGCAAGTGTCGCCCCCTGCGACCAAGGCGGCGTTGCCGTGACCGGGTTGCCGAATCCCGAGATAAGATATCGCGCAAACGGATGGCGAGCCGCTCCCGGAGCCGAATGAAGCTGCCGGCGATCCCGGTGTCAGGACCGCCGCGCTCAAGACGGCGATTGTCGAACACGGCATCGCGCTCGATTCGGTCGACGACCTCGGCGGGGCGCTGGGGACGTCCAGTGGCGGCCGCATTCGAATCCTGAACGGTCTGTCGCCCGCGGTGGAGTTCACCACCCTCGTGCACGAATACGCGCACTTATGTATCGAATTCCGTTATGTGCCTGCGACATGACGCGATGAGCAATGAACGGGGCCAGGGC
>MNEX01000097.1:20271-29476 GCA_001917905.1 Acidobacteria bacterium 13_1_40CM_65_14 | reverse complement strand
GCTCGCGAGATTCTACGCTGGTGTGCTCAGGCTGGCGAAAGAAGAAGATCCGGTGGTAATCCTAAGCTGAGCGCCCCGGCGCCGCTCGTCCACGAAGCCGGATCATCAGGACGATCGTCGGCACGACGAATCGCGCGCGCGTTTCCTCCGCGTTGGCTCACGTGTACAATCACGCCGTTTAGAGCCTCTAGGAGGGGACAGTCGCGACGAATCACCGCGGCGAGCAAGCAAGCGAGCCGCGAAGCGCCTGCGGCTCTTGCGAGCGCGAACGCGCGAGCAAGGCGAGCGGGGGTGGGGCCCCGCGAGCAGTGAATAAGGTGGCGGGGGTGGGGCCCCGCCACAGATAAGAAAGAGGAGCGTTTCATGCTCAGCCGCACGAGTCGTTTCATCGCGCTTGCCGTCCTCATCCTCGCGCCGGCGCTCCTCGCGCAAGTACCGAGCGCGTCGGATCCACCGAAGTACGCGCTGCCGCCGCAACACATCATCGCGGTATTCGATGCCGAGCCGCTGCCACAAACCTTGCTCAGCCCGAACAGGCAGGTCGTCGCGCTGACGAAAGCGCGCGCGTATCCGACCATTGCCGAGCTCTCCCAACCGATGCTGCGCCTGGCCGGCCTGCGAGTGAATCCGAAGACCAACGGCCCGCACCGTGTGTCAGGACTGCCGGGCACCGGCATTCATTCGATCGCGCTGAAGAAGATCGCGGACGGCGCGCAAGTGAACGTCACCATGCCGGCGCAGGCCCGGATCTCGAACGTCAAGTTCTCGCCGGACGGATCGCGTCTGTCATTCACCAACACGAAGGACGGCGGCATCGAGCTCTGGGTCGCCGACACGGCGACCGGTCAAGCCAAGGTCGTGACCGGCACCGATCGTCTGAACGCAACGGTTGACGACCCCGACACGCGAGACAATCCGGCGCGGCGTCACGATCCGTGCGACTGGCTTCGCGACAACGTGACGGTCGTCTGCGCGCTCGTCCCCGCCGGTCGCGGTCCTGCGCCCGTCGACCCGATCGTGCCGCTGGGACCGAACGTCCACGAAAACGACGGCAAGCCCTCGCCTGCTCCGACGTACGAAGATCTCTTGAAGACGGCGCACGACGATGCGCTGTTTGAGTACTACTTCACCAGTCAGCTCGCCGCGATCAACACGACAACCGCGACGAAGACCGCCATCGGCCGGCCGGCAATCCTCGGCAACGTGACCCCGTCGCCAAACGGTCAGTACGTCATCGTCACGAGGATCAAGAAACCGTTCTCGCATCTCATCCCGATGAGCGGATTCGCGCAAAGCGTCGAAATCTGGGCGCGTGGCGGCGAGGTGGCGAAAACAATCGCGGACGTCCCGTCGCGCGAAGGCGTGTCGCTGACCGGCGTGCCATCGGGACCGCGCGGCTCTCAGTGGCGTCCCGATCAGCCCGCAACCGTCGTGTGGATCGAAGCGCTGGACGGCGGCGACCTGAAAAACAAAGTGCCGTTCCGCGACAAAGTGATGTCGCTCGCCGCACCGTTCTCCTCGGCGCCGGCCGAGGTCGCGAAAACCGAATGGCGATTCGCGGGCATGTCCTTCACGGACGCTGGCGTCGCGTTGCTCAATGAGAGCGACCGCGCGTCCCACCGGACGCGCACGTGGATTGTCGATCCGGGCGCCGCTCCGCGGAAGGTGTGGGATCGGAAACAGGACGCCGCGTACGACAACCCGGGTACGCCGGTCGCGCGTCGCGACGCCGGGGCTGGCCGCGGCGGCGGCGGAGGACGCGCCAACATCACGAGCGATGCGATTATCCAGAACGGCGATTACATCTACGTCGCCGGCGAGGGTGCGTCGCCGGAAGGCGATCGCCCGTTCCTCGACAAGTTGAACATCACGACGCTGAAGACGGAGCGGATCTTCCGGTCGTCGGCCGAGTCGCTCGAATCGTTCGTGGCGCCGCTCAACGACGAGATGACGCGGTTCATCACACGCTACGAGACCCAGAAGGAAGCGCCGAACTTCTACATTCGCGATGCGGGCGCGGCGACCAAGCGCGCGGTGACGCAGTTCAAGGATCCGCAGCCGCCCGTGCGCGACATCCTCCGGCAGTACGTCACCTACAAACGCAACGACGGCGTCACGCTGTCCGGCACGCTGTACCTGCCGCCCGGCTACAAGCAGGGGACGAAGGTACCGGTGATCATGTGGGCGTATCCGCGCGAGTTCGGCGACGCCGACTCGGCGAGTCAGGTCACCGGATCGCCGAACTCGTTCACGTCGATCCGTGGCGCCTCGCACCTGTTCCTGCTGCTCTCGGGCTACGCGATCTTCGACAACCCGACGATGCCGATCATCGGGCCGGGAGAAACGGCGAACGATACGTACGTCGAGCAGCTGATTGCGAGCGCGCAGGCTGCGGTGGACAAAGTCGTCGACATGGGCGTCGCCGATCGCGATCGCATTGGCGTCGGGGGTCACAGCTACGGCGGGTTCATGACGGCGAATCTGCTGGCACACTCTCGGCTCTTCCGCGCCGGCTTCGCCGAAAGCGGCGCGTACAACCGGTCGCTGACCCCGTGGGGTTTCCAGGCCGAGCGGCGCTCGTTCTGGGAAGCGCCGGACATCTACATGAAGATGTCGCCGTTCTGGTACGCGAACCAGATCAAGGATCCGATTCTCCTGATGCACGGCGAAGTGGACGACAACACGGGCACCTTCCCGATTCAGTCGGAGCGTCTTTACGCAGCGCTCAAAGGGCACGGCGCGACCGTGCGCTACGTGACGCTGCCGGACGAAGCGCACGGCTACGCGGCGCGCGAGACGCTGCTGCACGTGCTCGCCGAGCGGCTCAACTGGTTCGATAAGTACGTGAAGAACGCAGGCGCGCGGGCGACGACCGACGCGCAGCAATAAAGCGAGAAAGCAACCGCGGAGCTCGCAGAGCACGCTGAGAAATGTTTTGCTCTGCGTGCTCTGCGCTCTCTGCGGTTGCTTTTGGTGACCTACGGCGTCTGGTAGTAACCGAATCACCCCCATAAATTGGGCGTTTGTTGCTGCATGTCGCGAACCTGACCAAGCGATACGGACACCTCACCGCGCTCAGCGAGGTGTCCTTCTCCATCCGGCCGGGAGAAGTCCTCGGCCTCATCGGTCCGAACGGATCCGGCAAGACGACGCTGTTCGAATGTCTTGGCGGCGTGCTGCCCGCCGACGGCGGGACGATCTCCGAAGACGGCCGCGCTCTCACGGAACGCGAGCGGCGAGCGCGCGTCTTCTATCTGCCCGACGCCATCGCGCCCTGGCCCGCACAGACGGTTCGCTGGGCCCTCGACTTCACCGCCGGCTTCTTTGGTGTCAGACACGTGTCTGACACGTGTCTGACACCAACGGATGTCGCGGCGCAGCTCGCGCTCGAACCGCTTCTGGACTCGCCGATCGGGACGCTCTCGAAGGGGCAGCGCAAGCGCGCGCTGCTTGGCATCGGCCTGCTGACGCCGCAGCCGATTCTCCTCGCCGACGAGCCGTTCGACGGCCTCGATCTTCGCCAGACGCGCGAGGTGGCGCAGACGCTGCGCGCGCATGCCGTATCCGGCCGGACGATGTTCCTGTCCATCCATCAGATCAACGACGCGGCGCGAGTGTGCGACCGGTTCGTCCTCCTGAGCAGCGGCCGCGTGTGCGGCGAAGGCACGCTGGACGAGTTGTCGGCAGTCGCGCACAAACCAGGCGAACGGAATCTCGAGGACGTGTTTCTTGCCCTCACGTAATTTACTGGGTCGCGGGGCCCCACCCCCGCGACCTGCCACCGCTCGCTCATCGCTCGCGGCGCTGATTCGATACGACTGTCCGCTCAGTCAACGTCCCTTCGTGTGGCTTCTGCGAAAAGAGTGGCGCGAGCTGGTCGCGTCGCGCTCGTGGTGGATCCTGCTCCTCGCCATGGGACCGCTCGTCGGCGTGTCGTTCATCAGTGCCGTGCGCACGTACGCCGAAGCGAGCGGGCTCAACGGCACCGCCGTCGGACAAGGCGTCGGCGAAGCGTTCTCGCCGCTCGTCGGCGTCTGGGCGCCGACCTTCAGCGCGTGCGAGCTCGCGGCGGCGTTTCTGCTGCCATTTGTCGGCATCCGGCTCGTGTCCGGCGATCGCCAGAGCGGCGCGCTGAAGATCGAGCTACAGCATCCGATGCCGGCGTTCGCGCGCATCTCGGCGAAGGCGCTCGTGCTGCTCGCGGGGTGGGGCATTGCCACGACGGCCCCGGCTCTGGCGATTGTCCTGTGGAAAAGCTACGGCGGCCATCTCTATCCGCCGGAGCTCGCCACCGTCGTGTTCGGCCACATGCTGAACGCGGGGCTGACGATCGCGCTCGCGGCCGCGACTGCCTCTGTCACGGAACATCCATCGACCGCCGCGATCCTCACGCTCAGCGTCACGGTCGGCACATGGATCATCAACTTCATCGCCGCCGTGCACGGCGGCGTCTGGGAGCGCGCGGCCGGCTACACGCCGACGGCAATGGTCGCCGAGTTCCAGCACGGCCTCATCCGTCTCGACGTCGTGCTCGTCGCGCTGGCGCTCGTGTTCGCGGGCCTCGGACTTGCCGCCATCTGGATGCGGCTCGGCGTCCGCGTGCGCCGCCGCGTCAACGAGTCGATCGCGCTCGGCGCGCTGACCGCCGCGGTCATGTTCGCGTGCACCTTCGTCACTCCGAGCTGGGACACGTCCGAGAGCCGCGGCAACTCGTTTCCGGAAGCCGACGAAGAAGCTCTGAAGGAAATCCGCACGCCCCTCCGAATCGAGGCGCACCTCGCGCCGGAAGATCCACGGCGCGCCGATCTCGAGCATCGCGCGCTCTCGAAGCTCCGTCGCGTGATGCCGAGGGTGCAGGTGCACTACATGTCGGCGACGTCGATCGGGCTCTTCGAGCAGACCGCGCCGCACTACGGCGAGATCTGGTACGAGCTCGGGGGTCGCAAGACGATGAGCCGCGTCACGACCGCCGAAGGCGTGCTCGAAGCCATCTACGAGATCGCCGGCGTCAAACCGCCGCCCGAAGACGAGGAGAGTATTTTTCGCGGGCATCCACTCGCCGTTCCGCCAACAGGTGCGGCGACGGTGTTCTACGGCATCTGGCCCGCGGTGATCGTGGCGACGGCGCTTTTTCTCCGCGGCCGCGCGAGCATCCGCTGACATGCGCAGCGCGGCCACTGAAGGTTACGCGCGAGCGCTACAGCGCGAGCGCGTCCAGCGCCGGGGGTGGGGCCCCGGCGTGAAAAAAATGGAGACGGGTATGAAGACTTTAAACGGATGGCTAACCGACGGCTCACGCGCCATCTTTTTTTCACCGGCGCCGGGGCCCCACGGGCACCCCAACGCGGCTGCCGCGTTGGGGACCCCGCCAGGTCGGCGCGAGCTGTCGCTGATGCCTCGCGGCGGACCGCTCGGCATGGCCGCAGGCGCTGCTGCCCTTGCCCTCGCTTCGCTCGTCGCGGCTGAACTCAAAGTTGATCTCAGCAAGGAGCGCGTCGGACGGCCGCCGGCGACCTTCGAGCCGATGGTCGGCACCTGGGTCGTCGCGAAGGACGGACCTGACAACGTGATCATGGTCGACGGCCGCCCGTGGGTCGCGAGCAAGGACAACCCGACGAAGCTGCTCATCGAAAGCGCGCGCCGCCTTTACGGCACCTCGAACGAAGAGCTGATGGACAACGCGAAGCAGTTCGCGTACTTCCCGGTGGCCGTGCTGAAAGGCGTCGACACCTTCACCAACGGCACCATCAGCGTGAAGTTCAAGACGATCGCCGGCGACGCCGACCGCGCGTCCGGCATCCTCTTCAACGTGAAGCCGAACGGCGACTGGCTCGCGGTGCGCTACAACGACACCGAGAGCAACGTGGCGCTGTGGGAGTTCCACAACGGCATGCGCCGCAACATGCGCTTCAGCGATCGCGCGAAGAAATTCATGCTCGATCGCGCGGCCTGGCACGAGCTCAAGCTGACGGTCAAGGATGCCGACCTCAAAACGTGGCTCGACGGCGAGCTCGCGCTCGAGTACACGCTCGGCAGCATGCCCGCACCGGGACGCGGCGGCGCGCCGCCAAATCCGGATCTCATGCCGGCGAACAACCCGGTGCTGCAGCCGCCGATCAAAGGCAAGGTTGGGCTGTGGGCCAAGACCGACACCACGAGCTACTTCAAGGACTACGTGGTGAGCCAGTGAGGGGCGGGATGGGCAGGATAGGCGGGATGGGCTGCATGGGCGCGACGGGTTGGATCGGCAGGATCACGAGAGTTTTTCCCGTCCTGCCCCTCCTGCCCTTCCTGCCCATCCAGCCCGTGTTCGCCCAATCGCCGAACACGGCGGCGCTTGTCGTCATCGTCGTCGATCAAACCGGCGCCGTGATTCCTGGCGCGCGCGTGACGATCGTGAACACGGGGCTCGCGAATCTCGATCCGGCGCGCATGGTGCAGTTTCAGGTTCGTTTCAATTTCTAACGACTTGCCAATGCAACCACGAAGACACGAAGGCACGAAGACAACCAAAACGTTTTTTCTGTCTTCGTGTCTTCGTGCCTTCGTGGTTGCGTTTGAGACTGATTAGCGTTCGAGCGTGCCGACCGCCATCGACGTCTCCTCCGTCGTCGGACTGATCGCGGTCGGCATCTTCACCGCGCAGATTCTCCTGGGGCTGCTGCTCTCGGTCGGCTACAACCCGCGGCGGCAGTTCCCGCGCCTGAACGTGAAGCTGTTCACGTTTCACAACTGGCTCGGCTACATCGGCCTCGCCACGGCGCTCACGCATCCGCTGATCCTGCTGCTCTCGTCGACCGCCGGCTTCCGGCTGTTCGACATCTTCGTCCCCATCTGGTCGCCGACGCAGCCGTTCCCCAACACGCTCGGCGCCATTGCGCTGTATCTGGTCGCGTTCGTCGTCTTCACGTCGTACTTCCGCCGCGTGTTCGGGCATCACACGTGGAAGCTGCTGCACTACACCGCGTACGGCGCCGCGGCCGTGTTCTACGTGCACGGCACGCTGGCGGATCCGCTGCTGCAGAACCGGCCGATCGATTTCATCGATGCGGAGAAGGCCTACGTGGAAGGGTGCGCGCTGCTGGTCGTCGTCGCCACGGTGCTGCGCTACCGAGCGAGACGTGGGCCGCGGGGAAGAACTCTGAAAGTTCGAAGTCTGAAGTCTGAAGTCTGAAGTCTGCTGTGCGACAAACATGACAAATGCACCGAAACACTTTGGATTTGAATGACGTGGAGGCTAATCAGCGAGAGGACTCGGACGACGGGTGTATTCCAAAATGGGGCTGCGAGCCACTAAAACTGATCGTCAGTCCGACGACCACGACGACCACTGCGCCAATCACGTTGTGCCAGAGAAATTCAATCCATGGGAAAACGAATGCAACCGTAAGCACCACAACCATTCCGGCGATGAGGCCAAAGAACGCGCCGGTCGCGGTCGCGCGGCTGGTCAGTATCGCGAGGATGAACACGCCGAGGAGTGATCCGTAAAAAAAAGACCCGTAGCGGTTGACCACCTCGATGAGCGATCCCTGGTTCGCGGCATACATCGCGACCACGCAAGCAAACAGTCCCCAGAAGATCGTCGCGAGCTTCGAGACGGTCAGATAGTGCGAGTCGGAAGCCTCTTTGACGAAGTGGCGGCGGTAGAAATCGATGATCGTCGCCGTGGCCAGCGCATTCAGCTCGCCGCCGCTCGCCGACATCGCCGCCGCGAAGATCGCGGCAATCATCAATCCAACCAGACCGATCGGCAGCCGCGTCGTGATGAACGTCGGGAACACGTAGTTGACGTCGTTGTAGCCCTCATCGCCCGTCGCCTGCCGGACGATGCCCGCCGCCTTCGCGCGGATATCTTTCACGCGCGCGTCGGTGGCGAGAAACGCGTCGCGGTCGTTGCGCGTCGCGGCCTCCCGCCTGGCGGTGGCCGCCGCCTCGAAGTCTCGTTCGAGCGCCGCGTATTCCGCCGCGCGCGGACTCGCCAGCACCTGCGCGTCGTACGCGCGATTGAAGAGCATCGGCGACGGGTGGAACAGGTAGAAGACGAACACCAGCACGCCGGCGCCCAGAATCAGCAGCTGCAGCGGAATCTTGACGTACGCGCTCATCAGCAGCGACTGGCGCGCTTCGTCGATCGACTTCGCGGTCAGGTAGCGCTGCACCTGACTCTGATCGCAGCCGAAGTACGACAGCATCAGGAAGAGGCCGCCGATCATCCCCGACCAGAACGTGTAGCGCTGGCTCAGGTCGAACTGGAAATCCACCGCGCGCAGCCGTCCGGTCGCGCCGGCGAGCTGCAGCGCCTGATTCAGGCTGACGTGCTGCAGGATGCCGTAGAGAAGAATCGCGACCGCGGCCGACATGCCGCCGACGACGATGAACATCTGCTTGACGTCGGTCCACGCGACCGCCTGCACCCCCCCGATCGTCGTGTAGACGATCATCGGCACGCAGATGACGAGAATCGTGACGGGCAAGGTCCATCCGAGGATCGTCGACATGACGACGGCCGGCGCGGCCAGCGTCACGCCGAGCGACATCGCACGGCCAATCAGGAACAGGGAGCTCGCGAGCGACCGCGTCCGCGCGTCGAACCGGCGTTCCAGGTACTCGTACGCGGTATACACCCGCGCGCGCGTGAAGAAGGGCACGACCGTCAGCGACAGGATGATCATCGCGATCGGCAGGCCGAAGTAGAACTGGATGAAGCGCAGGCCGGTGAGATACGCCTGTCCCGTCGTGCCAACGATGGTGACGGCGCTCATCTGCGTGGCCATCACCGAGAGTCCCACAGCCCACCACGGCAGCGATCGGTTCGCGAGGAAGTAGCCGTCGACCTTGTCGGTGCCCTTGGATCGCCGTAATCCGTCGACGACGATCCAGGTGAGATAGGCGACTACGACGCCCCAGTCGACGAGCGTCATGAATAGAGGCGGCCGACGATCCAGAGGAGCGTGATGATGAGGGCCTCGAGGACGACGACGCGGATGTAGGTCGGAGTCATCTTTTCTTTATCTGCGGCGGGGCCCCACTTCTTTTACTACGCCGGGGCCCCACCCCCGGCGCTGACGCGCTTCGCGGCGTAAACCGCTCGCGCGTATCCAGAACAGAGCGTATCGACCAACGCTTGCGCCCGCTGGCATGGCCGCAGGCGCTGCCGTCCGAATTCTGAGTTCTAAGTGCTGAGTTCTGAGTTCTGAGTTCT
>MNEX01000097.1:0-20200 GCA_001917905.1 Acidobacteria bacterium 13_1_40CM_65_14 | reverse complement strand
CGCGACGCCTTCGCCGCGCGCGCGGTTTCCTCCGGCGCCGGACCGCCTGGCGTCTTGCGCACGTTGACGAAATGTCGCGGGCTCAGAATCTCGGTCAGCTGCGCTTCCGAGTACTCGAGCGGCGACCCGAGGACGTCACGTGACGCGTCGGCGAGCAGTTCGGACAGCGGGCGTTTGCCGTCACGCGCCCGCGCTGCGATCAGCCGGCTCGCGATGCCGTGCGCGCTCTTGAACGGCAATCCGTGGTCGCGCACCAGCGTATCCGCCAGCTCCGTCAGCGTCGTCCAGCCGTCGCCGGCGCGCGCTTCGAGGCGAGCCGCATCGAATTGGGCGGTCGTCATCGCGGCGCCGACGAGTTTCACCGCACGCGTGGCGTCGTGGAACATGGCGAAGACGAGCGGCTGCAGGTCGTCCTCGGTGTCGACGATGTCGCCGAACGGCGTGTTGTGGACGGCGGTGACGATCGCCATCGCCTGGCCGAGCGCCTTGCTGCCGATGGCGCGCGCGTGCTCGAGCGCGACCGGATTGCGCTTCTGCGGCATGATGCTGCTGCACTGAACGTAGCCTTCGCCGAGGCGCATGTAGTCGAGCTCCGCGGTGCACCACAGCAGCAGATCCTGGACGAAGCGTCCGACTCCGACGAGGAGCACCGACGCGGCCGACGTGCTTTCGAGCAGGTAGTCGACGGTCGCGATGCTGCCGTACGTGTTGCCGGTCGGACCGCAGAAGCCGAGCAGCTCCGAGGTCGCCTGACGATCGATCGGGAAGCCGGTGCCGGTAATCGCGCAGGAGCCGAGCGGATTGCGATTGGTGCGATCGTAGGCGCCCTGCAGCCGGACGCCGTCGCGTTCGAGCTGCTCGACCATCGCCAGCAGGTAATGCGCGACCGTGGTCGGCTGCGCGCGCTGGGTGTGCGTGTGCACGGCGAGCACCGTCTCGCGATGCCGATCGACGAGGTCGAGCAGCGAGCGGCGCAGCTCGAAGGTCGCCGCCAGCAGGCCGAGGATGAATTCGCGCTGCCGCATCCGATACATCGTCATGTCGATGTCGTTGCGCGACCGCGCGGTATGCAGCCGGCCGGCGGCGTCCTCGCCGCACGCGTCGACGATCAGGCGCTCGACGTAGAAGAAGAGGTCCTCGCAGCTGCCGTCGTACTTCGCGCGCCGGACGTCATCGAGCGACACCGAATCGAGCGCCTCGCGAATCCGATGCGCATCTTCCGCCGAGACGATGCCCTGCGCCGCCAGCATCGCCAGATGCGCGTAGTGAATCGCCATCAGCGGTGCGAGAAATAATTCCTTCGCGTCTTCGAAGTTCTCGTTGAGCACGTAGGTCACGTACTCGGGGGCAAATTTCATCGATCGCAGTATATCGGTTCAGGCGAAGTGCGGGCGGCGCTAAGGTTTGAGGAAGAGTTGAGCGACGCGAGCCAACTCCTGTGCGACGCTCATCCGGTCTTCTTTTTCGGCGGGCCAGTCGACGACGTCGCAGTGCCTTTCATGCGGCCCGGATCGCACCACGGTCAAGCCCAGACCCAACACGTCAGCCGTGCGCAATTCGGCATGGCCATATAGCGTCTTGTTTCGGGGCACGGCTACATTGGTGTGTCCCAGCTCCCAGATGCTGTCACGACTGAGTCCATCGACGTCGAACGTCGACATGGAATAGCCGTCTTGATAAGGCGCCGGCAGGAATGCTCGAGATTTGACGAGATTCTTGGAGGCGCTGAAATGTTGCTGGTCGACCAACATCCGAGCAACCTGGAGGGGAGCGCCCCGCTCGCTCACACCAAAGCCGCAACGCGAGCGATGTGAGTGACGAGTCCTGCTGGAAATATGCCGGTGAAAACCTCGCGGCCGGTCACCTTGCTTCCACCGAAAAGACCTGCGTACGAGACGATGCCGTTGTCGCTAACGCTGATCGAGAATACATGTTGCCGATCGGCGATCCAATCGAACGCAATCTCACCATCCGGGTGAACCGAGACCTCCGGGACCGGAACGTTCCCCGGCAAAACCCGCAGAAGGGCCTCCGCGGAAATATAAGCGCCGGTCTTCACTCCCTCTCCGTTGTAGCCGTCCCAGCCATTTTCCTGCGCCTGCGCGCAGGCTTCGAGCAGAGCGACGGTCATCGCTGCCTGACGCCGGAATCCAACGGTGTACGCAGCCTCGTTCGCGTCGTCGACTAAACGGTGGACCGAAGTCGCGACACGCCCAACCGCTTTACTCGTACTCGATTCCGAGATCGCCGCAAACGAATCAAGTGTAGGCATGTACGACCTCATTCGTACAATTTCACGGTCCGCTCGGTCAAGTGGGAAAAGAAAACCCGATTCTTGAAATCGTGGAGGTGCTGGAACACCTGATCGAGCGATCCAATGTCGGTGGGGAACTCGTCGGCACGGAATACATCAATATCAAGTTTCACGGTGATCGGACCCGACAACGGCTCGAGCACTTGAATGACGTTGCAGGCCAGGTCGTGCTCTCGATCATGCAAGACGACCCGCACCAGGAATGCCGACAAGAGTTGCGGGAGTTCATTCGGAATCCGCGGAGGAGCTGCGAGATACAGATCGAAGTCTTCTCCTGGTTCGAGAGGCAAACGCAATTCGTTGATGTACCTGAGAGCGACCCGAAGTACTGCTTTTGGAGCCGCGCGCTCGACGTACAGCGGCCATAGTCGCGCGGCTTCACCGTAAAGCGTTTGCCAATTCCGGTACGGCGCCAAACGGTTCAGCGTGAAGCCATCGGAGCGGAACTGTGCCACTGTCAAACCATCTCCTGACTTGAAATGAAGACCCTGAAACCCCAGATCTTCAGTGGTCGACACCAGCTTCCCGTCCCGCACCTCGATCTTGGCTGCGAGGCCTCGTTGATCGTCGACTTGCGGATAATCGCCACGCAGCAGTTCGCGTAGGTCAGCAAAGGACGCGGCCGAGATGTCTGAGCGCCGCTCCACCCTGAAGTCCACGAGCGCTTCCGTAATGGGAGCTTTGCGAAGATGACGAACAGTTGCCATTCCGTACGGCTCACGCGCACGTGCCTGCCTGAGGCCAGTGGCCGGAGTATAACGCAAACAATTGACGCGGCATTGATGCAGAGTACGCGACGACGCTCGGCCCTTCTTCTATAATTCCCAACATGAAGCGATGTCTCGCAATACTCCCATTCCTGATCGTCACCGTGAGCGCACAGTCCCAACCCAACGACGCGCGCGCGCGCGCGATCTTCAAGGAGCTCATCGAGATCAACACAACCGACTCGGTCGGCAACGTGACGAAGGCCGCCGAGGCGATCGCCGCGCGGCTGAAGGCCGCGGGCTTTGCTGCCGCCGACGTCCAGGTGCTCGGACCGGATCCGCGAAAAGGGAATCTCGTGCTGCGATGGCGCGGCAGCGGCGCACGAAAGCCGCTGCTGCTGCTCGCGCATCTCGACGTCGTCGAAGCGAAGCGAGAAGACTGGTCGTTCGATCCGTTTGTCTTCCTCGAGAAGGACGGCTTCTTCTACGGACGCGGCACGAGCGATGACAAGGCGATGGCGGCGCAGTTTGTCGCCAACCTGATTCGCTTGAAGGAAGAGGGCTACACACCCGATCGCGATCTGATTCTCGCGCTCACGGCCGATGAGGAAGGCGGCAACTTCAACGGCGTCGACTGGCTCGTCAAGAATCATCGCGCGTTGATCGACGCCGAGTTCGCGATCAACGAGGGCGGCAACGGCAACATGCGCAAAGGGAAGTACCTCACCAACGAGGTCCAGGCCAGCGAGAAAGTGTTTCAGGACTTCCACCTCGAGGTGACCAACTCCGGCGGCCACAGCTCGCTGCCCGTGAAGGACAACGCGATCTATCACCTGTCCGAAGGTCTCGCTCGTCTCGCGACGTTGGACTTCCCGGTCCAGTTGAACGAGGTCACGCGCGCGTACTTCGAGCGGTCGGCGTCGGCCGAGAGCGATCCGAAGGTCGCGGCGGACATGCGCGCGGTGGCGCGCGCGACGCCGGATCCGGCGGCGGCGTCGCGGTTGTCGGCCGCCGTGCCGTACTGGAACTCCATGATGCGGACCACATGCGTCGCGACGCGCCTGGCCGGCGGCCACGCCAACAACGCGCTGCCGCAGCTCGCCACGGCGAACGTCAACTGCCGCATTCTGCCCGGCGTGTCGCCCGCGTCTGTGCGCGACAAGCTCATCGAGATCGTGGCGGACCCGCAGATCAAGATCTCGTTCGTCGGAGAAGCGAACCCGAGCAAACCGTCGCCGCTCCGGCCCGACGTCATGAACGCGGTGGAGTCGCTGACCAGGCAGATGTTCCCGGGCGTCGTCGTCGTTCCGGTGATGAGCACCGGCGCGACCGATGGTCTCTACCTCCGCAACGGCGAGATTCCGACCTACGGCATCGACGGCACGTTTGGCGACATGGACGATGTGCGCGCGCACGGACGAGACGAGCGCGTGGGGGTGAAGCAGTTCTTCGAGGGGCTCGAGTTCCAGTACCGGTTGATCAAGGCATTGTCGAGCTCGTCTGCGCCGACGGGCAACGCGCGCGTAGACGAGATCTTCTCCCGCTTCACGACGTCTCCGTCACCGGGCTGCGCGCTGGCCATCGCCCAGAACGGGACGATCGCGTACGAGCGCGGCTACGGGCGCGCGAGCCTCGAGCTCGACGTGCCGATCACGCCGCAGACGGTGTTCGACATCGGGTCGACGTCCAAGCAGTTCACTGCGCTTTCGGTGCTGCTGCTCGAGCGCGACGGGACGCTCTCGCTGGACGATGACATTCGCAAGTACCTTCCGGAAGTGCCCGACTACGGCAAGCGGATCACCATCCGTCATCTGCTCACGCACACGAGCGGCCTTCGCGATTACACGGATCTGCTGGGATTCGACGGCCACGACACCGCGGACTCCACCGACGATCGCGACGCGCTCGATCTCATCGCCCGCCAGCGCGGCGTCAACTTTTCGCCTGGCGAGGAGTGGCGGTACAGCAACACCGGCTTCTTCCTCGCGTCGGTCATCGTACGGCGGGCGTCAGGGCAATCGCTCGCGTCGTTCGCGCGCGATCGCATCTTCGTGCCGCTCGGCATGACGAGCACGCAGTACCTCGACGACACGACGCGCGTCGTGCCGCGGCGCGCGACGGCGTACTCGCCCGCTGGCACGAATGACGCGAAATCCGGCGGCGGATTTCGCGTCAACATGTCCGACTGGAATCAGACCGGCGACGGCGCCGTCCAGACCACCGTCGAAGATCTCGTGCGATGGGACGAGAACTTCTACGCGCCGAAGGTCGGCGATGCACCAATGATCGCCGCAATGCAGACCGTGGGCCGATTGAACGACGGCAAGGCGCACGACTACGGGCTCGGTCTCACCATCGGTACGTACGGCGGATTGAGGCGCGTGTCGCACGGCGGCTCGTGGGCCGGTTACCGCGCGGAGCTGATGCGCTTTCCCGAACGGCACGCGTCGATCATCACGCTCTGCAACGTGTCGAACTCCGGACCGACCGCGTTGTCGGAATCGGTGGCCGCAGTGTGGCTGGCCGATGCGGGTTTGAGATCTCCTACTCCGGTGGCGTCCGGCTCGAGCCGGACCCCACACACGCCGCCGCAGCTATCGGACGCCGAGCTCCGCGCCCACGTTGGCCGGTACTCGTCGCCGGAGCTGACGCTGCCGTGGAATATCGAGCTCGTCGATCATCAGTTGAAACTGCGCATCCGGAAGGGCGAGGGCGACACGCTCACGCCGGTGTCGCGCGACGAGTTCAGGTGGAATGGGACGCGCATCACGTTCGAGCGCGACGCGTTGACGGTGACGAATCGCGGCGTGGAGAAGCTGCGGCTGTCGAGAGTGCCGTCAGGGGCGTCGTAGGTCCGCGCACGAAACTCTCCACCACGGAGGACACGAGGGACACGGAGGCAAAAGCCTCCTTGTGCAAGGCGGGATTTAACCTCCGCGTCCTCCGTGTCCTCCGTGGTGGAGAGTATCTTGAGTGTCCGCCCGTACGATTACTTATCGCCGGTGACGGTCTTGTTGCCCTCGTTCACCCACTGATTCCAGCCGCCGGTCAGCGCGCGCACGTTCTTCGCGCCGCGCTGCTGCAGGATGAGCGCCGCACGGGCGCTCGTGAACTCGTCGTGTCAAGCACAGTAGGTGACGATCGGTTTGTTCGCCGCGACCAGCATCGCGGCCGTCTTCTCGTACGATTCCGGCCACGTCATCTGCCCTTCGAGCGGCAGCTTGATCGCGCCTGGAATGTGGCCGAGCGGAAAGACGTCCTCGTTGCGCGTGTCGACGATGATGACGTTCTTCGCGGCGACGAGCTTCTTGAAGTCCGCCTGCGAGATCCGGGGCGCGTCAATCCCCTGCGGCGCCGGGGTCCCCAACGCGGCACCCGCATGCGGGTGGCCCATGAGTGCAACGGTGAGAAGGGCGAGCAGCGTGCGCATCATTATTAATATAGCGCGATGACCTCCCCTGTGCGGGCTCGCGCGCCGAACGGCTCAGCCCGCCTTGCGGCCGTCGGTCGGGACCCGGACGTGCTGGCGGCATTTCTCGAGGACGCTGCCCATTTCCCCGGCGGCCACGCCGACGGCGTCATCGTCGCGACGAGCGAGGCCGACGTCGCCGCTGCGCTGCGCTCCACCCGCGCCATCCTGCCGATCGGCGCACAATCTTCGCTCACCGGCGGCGCGACGCCGATGGGCGAGACGATCCTGACGACCTCACGCCTGAATCGCATCGAGGCCATCGGTGACGACTGGGTACGCGTCCAGGCGGGCGTGACGCTTGCCGAGCTCGACACTGCGCTCGCCGCCGCCGGGAAGTACTACCCGCCGGTGCCCACGTTCATGGGCGCGTTCGTGGGCGGCACGGTGGCCACCAACGCCGCCGGCGCCGCGACGTTCAAGTACGGCACCACGCGCGAGTGGGTTCGCGCGCTGACGATCGTGTTGCCCAACGGCGACGTCCTCGACATCGAGCGAGGGCCGACGCGTGCATCTCGCGCATTGGAAATCGCCGCGAGCGATCGCACGATCCGCGTTCCAGTGCCGCGCTATCGCATGCCCAACGTGCCGAAGTGCTCGGCAGGCTACTTCGCCGCGCCCGACATGGATCTGATCGATCTCTTCATCGGCTCCGAGGGCACGCTCGGAATCGTGACGGCCGTCACGCTGCGTGTGCTTCCGGTGCGGCCCGCGCAGTGCCTGGCGTTCGTGCCGTTCGCCGATCGACGTGCGGCACTGACGCTTGTGCGCGCGCTTCGTGAATCGGCGGACCTTCCGGTCAGCGCGATCGAGCACATGGACGCCCGATGCCTCGCGCTGCTCCGCGAAGACGGCATCGATCGTCTGCAGGGCGTGCCGATTCCCGCCGCGGCCGCCATGGCGCTCCTCGTCACGCTGGAGCTGTCACCAGAAACGACGGCCGAGCGCGCGTACGACGAGATCGGCCGCGCGCGCGAGTCGAGCGCGCCGGACACACCGCTCGTGCGCTTCTGCCGCGCCCTCGATCGCGCCGGCGTGCTCGACGACGTGGAGGTCGCGGTGCCGGGCGACGCTGCGCGAGCCGCGCAGCTGCTGGCCGTCCGCGAGGCGGTGCCGGCGGCGGTCAACGCGCGCGTCGGCCGCGCGAAGCAGCAGATCGATCCGCGCATCGCGAAGACGGCGGCCGACATGATCGTGCCGTTCGATCGATTCGAGGATCTGCTGGCGTTCTACGACGAGGAGTTCGAGCGGCGCGGCCTGGACGCCGCGGTCTGGGGACACATCTCCGACGGCAACGTGCATCCGAACGTCATCCCGCGGTCGATGGC
The DNA here is from genome assembly GCA_001917905.1 of Acidobacteria bacterium 13_1_40CM_65_14. Classification (GTDB taxonomy): domain Bacteria; phylum Acidobacteriota; class Vicinamibacteria; order Vicinamibacterales; family CAVVIG01; genus QHWF01. The sequence continues at coordinate 12,382 of MNEX01000097.1, read as the reverse complement.
CGACGTGGAATCGGGCAAGGAGGCGATCCTCGCGTTCGGCCGCGAAGTGATTCGGATGGGCGGATCGCCGCTCGCCGAACACGGCGTCGGACGCAATCCGGTCAAGCAGCAGCTGCTGCGCGAGCTGTACGGAGACGAAGGGATTGAACAAATGCGGCGCGTCAAACGCGCGATCGATCCGAAGTGGAAGTTGTCACCCGGTGTGTTGTTTTCGCGCGACGGGCAGGCCTAACCGCCTCCGCCAAGGCTACGGCGGTCCACCGAAGCCTTCGGCGAAGGTGGAAGGCTTGCGCGACCGGAGTGCAGATCGTTGCGACGTTGGCATTCGACAGCTGTAGCGCAGCCCTTTAATTCGTAGGGCTGCCGTTTACGCAACCAGGACCGCGAGGCCGATGAGCGTCAGGCCCGCGACGATGAACCAGAGCGCGAGCGCGCCCAACATGCCGGCATCCAACCGGCCGTCGTCGCGATTGAGGGCCTCCGCGATCTGTGACTGCGCCAGGAAGGCGCACGCGAACGCGAGCAGGAGCAGCAGCCATCCCCCGCCGAGCGCGACTCTCGCCCCGGCTGGGCCCCCTATCAACCGTGCGGAAAAAAAGAGCGTGCCGAGCCAGGTCACGACGGCGGCGCCGGCGAGCAGTCGCAGTTGGCCGATGGCGCGATCGGCCGCCTGACGCCGCAGCTCCAGCCGCAGCGCGCGGTCGGCGCGCTCGCGTTCCGCGTCGAGCTGCGCGCGCTCGAGCTCGAGGCGGCGCGTGTCGCGCTCGAACGCCTCCTTGAGTGCGGCGACGACGACCCCGGCGAGCCGCGCTTCGAGGGCACCGGGAACGCCACCCGTCCGGCTCGGTTCGAGCGACTGCTGCTGCGCCTCCATTTGCTCGCTTTGCTCGGCGGCCTGGCGGATCTTTCGGCTGCGCGCGAGATCGGTCACGCCAATCAGGACGTCGAGTATGCGAAGCCAAGGAACAGCCATATGTGCCTCGTCTGCTTCTCGGTGAAAAATGCAACGAAGAAATGCCACCACGAAGACTTGAAGACACGAAGAACCTCTGGTGCAAGAAGCATTCTTCGTGCCTTCGTGCCTTGGTAGTTGCGTTTCGTTGACGAGTTACGTCTCGGACCTGCGTGCCTGCCCTGAACGCTCGAAGGGTCCGTCCCGGGGCCGACACGTGGGTCGGCCCCTATCGCGCGTTCAGCCAGCGATCGCGAAAGGTTTTCTGCGCGGCGGTCGGCGAATCCGCGGGCACGACCTCGAGCTGCGGATTCTCGGCGAGCGCGACCGTCGCGGTCTTCGCGCGGCCCGTGCGATCGACGAATGTGATGGGGATCCGATCGCCGGGTTTGTGGCGTCCCACCACGGCACTGACGTCGTGGTCGCCGTTGATCCGCTGTCCATCGATCTCCCGTACCTCGTCGTCCTGCTCGAGGCCGGCCGCGTACACCGGCCAGTTCGGCGCGACGAGCGTGGCGACTCGCGCTCCGTCGCGCGACTGGAGACGCAGATCGCCGAGCCACGCGCGCCCCGCCTCGCGCCTGCGCAGCGTGAATCCGGCGCGCGCCAGCAGCCGCCCGTAATCGGCCACGTCGCGCCCCTCGATGTATCTCGCGAAGAAGTCGTGCGCGAACGCGCGATCGCCGCTGACCGCCGCCAATGTTTCTTCGGCATCGCCAATGGTGTACGGCCGATCGACGTAGCCCTCGCGGCTGCCCCCAGGCTTGCCGTACGTCTGCCACATCGCGCGCATGAAGTCGTCGAGCGACACGCGGCCGTCGGTGCGGTCGCGCAGCGTGAGATCGAGCGCGGCGGCAATCGCGCCGCCGAACGTGTAGTAAGAAATGAACGTGTTCGACCAGTTCGTGCGATCGATCGCCCGCCCGCCGTCGATGAACGGCGCCATGCGGCTCATGTCGGCCGCCGAGTGCACGGCGCGTCCCGGGTTGTTGACGACCGCGTCAATCAGGCGCTCGAGCGTACGGGCCGTGGACGACACATCGGCGAGGCCGGCGCGCTGCAACACGAGCGGACCGTAGTACTGCGTGAAGCCTTCAGCCAGCCACAGCGAGTCGGTGAGGTTCGCGCGATCGAAATCGAACGGCTCGAGGCCTTTCGGCCTGATGCGCTCCACGTTCCAGCAGTGAAAGAACTCGTGCGCGACGGTGTCGTACAGCCGCGTGCGACCCGCCGCCGTCGACGAGGTGATCACGGTGCTGTTGCGGTGCTCCATGCCGTCGCCGTCTGCGTACGGCAGGTGGTCGATGAGAAACGTGTAGGCGCCCGGTTCGTACTCCGGGTACTCGCCGTAGATGGCGCCCTCCTGACGGACGATCTTCTCAGCGTCCTTCGCGAAGGCGTCGGCGTCGCCGTCATTGCCGGTGTGATGCAGCGCCAACCTGAACGTCCGCGGGCCGACCGTGAACTGCCGCATCGCGATCGGACCGAACTCGGCCGGACTGTCCATCAAGTACTGCAGGTTCGGCGCGGTGAATTCGAGCGGCGTCGATCCGCGGTGCAGTTGCGTCGCGACCTGCCAGCTCATGCCGGCCGGCTGCTCGAACGCGACCGTCGCCGGCCGATCGTCGAGACCGTGCGCCCACATCAGCGCCGCGGGCATGTTGATGTGCGCGTGCGTCGTGTCGACCGCGAGGTACGTCCCGTCGACGCGATCGCCGTAGACTTTGTACTTCACCGTCACGCTGCCGCCGTGGCCGGTCACGTTCCAGCCGTACGGATCCGGCCTCGCCGTTTCCAGTTCGCGTCCGCTCTTGTCGAACGCGTGCACGTCGTACACGTTCTTCGCGAAGTCGTGGAGCGAATAGCGGCCTGGCGACGAGCGGCTCATCCGCAGTTCGACCGTCGTCTGCGTGACGTCAGGAAACGTCGCGTCGACCTGCATCCACCGATGCTGCGGCTCGGGGAACGACAAGCGGTACCGAATCGGCTCCGCAGCTTGGAACGACGAGACTGTCGTCACGAGGGCGGCGAAGAAGAACGGCGTGATGAGTCGCATCGCTGAGCGGAAAGTCGCTGCAACTACCGCCGCGAGCGAACGAGCGAGCGGCGACAGGTCGCGGGGCTGGGGCCCCGCGACAGATAAGAAGCCATTAGCCATGATGAGAAACGGGCACAGCCATCAGCCCCTGTGGGCCGGCTGGGTTATGAGTGGCTCGAGATACGGCCAGATCTTGTCCGCTATCACACGCTGGCCGGCGGCATTGGGATGCCCGCGATCGGGCTGCATCAGCTCCCGATTGCCGATTACGTTGAAGAGGATGAACGGCACGAGCGGCACGTTGTACCGCGCCGCGAGATCGCGATACGTGTTGTGGAACGCGACGCTGTAGTCCCACCCATGAATCGGCAGCGCCTCCATCCCGCATAACAGCACCACAATGCCGCGCGCCTGCGCGGTCTCGATGATGCGGCCGAGGTTTTCTTTCAGCCGCTCCACCGGCACGCCCCGCAGACCATCATTGGCACCGAGCGCGACGATGAGGATGCGGACGTCGCCGTCGAGCGCGCGCTCGAAACGGCGCAGCGCACCGGTCGACGTGTCACCCGGGACACCGGCATTGACGACGGTGTATTCGAGACCGGCGGCATCGAGACGCTGCTGCAGAAGGGCGGGATAGGCGAGCTCCGCACCGATCCCCTGGCCTGACGTCAGGCTGTCGCCGAGCGCCACGATTGCTGGACGAGCGGACGAGCGAGCCACGGAAGGAACGGGTATCGCCGCCACGAGGACCACTATCAGACTGAAACACGCACCGTTCATCGCGCCCTCTGCACCGCGAGGATCGCTATGTCGTCGGTCCGCGGGGATCCGGCGCGAAACGCCGTCAGGTCGCTGCGGCATTCGGCCACCAGCGCCGCCGCGGACGTTCCCGCCGCTCCAGTGGTTGCGCGCATCAGCCGCTCCATCCCATACTCGGCATCCGACCGATCGCGAGACTCGGTGACGCCGTCAGTGTAGAGCAGCAGCGAGTCGTCGCGGTTCATCGCAAGCTGGGTCGTCGCGTACTCGGTGTTGTTGAACAGACCGATCGGTAATCCGGTCGCGGCCAGCGGCGTCGCGCGTCCGTCGCGCATCGAGAGCGGCGGACAGTGGCCGGCGTTACAGATCTCGACCTCGCCGGTCGCGTCCGCCCTGCCGCACACGAGCGTCGCGTAGTGATCGCCGCCGGTGCTCTCGCAGAAGATGCGATTGGCCCGCTCGATCAACTGCGGGATCGGAAGCCGAAGCGGCACGAGGCTTCGGAAAATCGCGTGCAGATGCGCCATCAACACCGAGGCGGCGACGCCTTTGCCCGAGACATCTCCCATGAAGAAGAGGAGCTCGCCGTCTTCGCGTGTGATGAGGTCGCAATAATCTCCGCTGGCCGGCCCCAGCGGTTCGTAGTGATAGAAGGTGTCCCACACGTCAAAGGACATCTGCTTCGCCGGCAGCAGGCCGCGCTGAATGCGGCCGGCGAGATCCAGATCCTGCTCGAGCGCGCGCCGTTCCGCCGCCGTCAGATGGTCGAGGCAGTTCCTCACCAGCGGATCGACCGAAAGGCGGTCGGGCTCAATCGGCTCGTGACAGGCTTCGCACAAACCGTACGTGTCGTTCGCGATTTTTTCGAGCGCGGCGTCCACTTCGCGCAGCAGCCGTGACAGGTGATCCGGGTTCGGCAGACCAGCGCGGGCGGTTTCCAGCTTCGAGCGGCGGGCGATCAATTTCTCGCGCGCCACCGACGTTGAGAGAAAGATGGTTTGCGGCTCCATCATCGCAGCCTACCACCCGCGCACTCGCGGTGATATCCGTTTCTTGCGCCTTCGCTACTTCAGGTCGAGCTCGTTCAGCGGAACGTCCCAATGCGCGTCGAGAATCTCGAATCGGCGCTGCTCCTCTTTCAAGAGCCTCGCTTGAGTTCCAGAAACGAGCGATACACCGCTTTGACGAATTCGATGGAGTAATGGTGATAGCTGCCTGCAGATTGGATCGCCAACGCAGACGCGCCAATCACCGCCGCCAGCAGAATGATTCGAGCATTCCCATTCGGCGGCCAGAACTCAGCCAGCAGCCAACCACCGAACCCGGCGACGGCGAGGATGCACGCGATGACAACGCGTGCGCGTATCGCTTCCTGCGTTCGGCGGTCAGGCGAGGACAGGCCTGCATCATCAAGCCGCAGTCCCATCGCCGTGAACCATACGACCACGACCAGCACCAACGCAGCCGCGTCCACGGGAACGGATACGGGAACATGGGCGATCCAGCCAAACAGATAGACGGCGCCGATGGTCGAGGCCGCCATAATTCCGCGCATCATCGTATGCGACGTCTCGTCGATCATCAGCACGAATACGTTCGGGCTCTGACGAATCCACGGGTTCCACATTGATGCCAAACTCGGACTGCATGAGGCGAACCAGCTCGTCGCGTTTGGCGGCAAGCCGCCTGTCGTCGCGATCCAACATCCTGCTCGAGGGATAGCGCCCTTGCTCCGCTAGCGGGTAGGCGCGATTCGCCCAGGCCTGCAAAAAGTGCCCTGCCAAGTAACTGACAATGACCACGACAATGGTGGACGACAGGTCTGCGGGCGGCAACGTTCGAGACAGAACACCGAACGGCAGCCACAAGATGAGCAACAGCAGGCTGGCCGGAATGAAGAATCCAAAAACGTCGTAGAAATTGAACCGTTCGATCACGGTGATCGATGCGAGAGCCGCTCGTGACGACGAATGGACGACACAACGGCCTCCAGTACGTCCGGCGCCTCGTCTGACTTCGCAGATTTCAATACGACTGTCGCAACACGTTGATGCCCGCCGCCGCCGATCTTCTCGAAGATTCTTCCCAATGGCGCGCTCTTGAATTCTTTCCAAGGGTTGCGCATCGCCGTGATTCTGATTCCGTCGTCCTTGCGGATGATGCCGGCTGAATAACGAGCCGACGGAAACACACGATAGGGTGCGTACCGATTGATGACGGCGTTTCGCGCATCCACATCGAACACGACGATGTCGTCGACCAGATAGCCTCCCTTTCTGAAGCGCTTCAGACCATCCGCCGACAACCGGAGCGCGCGGGTCGCGTTTTTCTCGACGACCGGGTGCATTGCAAGGCGGTCGAGATCTGACTCTTTCAAATGTCTGAGGAGTTGATCGCACTGACGCGGATCTGCGATTTGACTGAGCGCCAGGTTGATCGTCAACGCGGGGCTTGAAGACTCAAACACCTCGTCGACGGAGGCATACCTCGCTGCATCGATTTTCGTGGCCCATTCGACCATATCCTCAAATCGTGCGTTTCGATATCCCAGGGACCTTTTCAGGTAATCAAAGACCAGTCCACCTTTCTCCGTTTCTCCGTTTCTCCGTTTGTGAATCCGTTGCCTCCGTCAGCTCCGTTGACTTCGCCTCACTTGGCCAGCGCGCACAGGAATTCGAACATCAGATTCGACGCAAGGACCGCGGTGATCTGGCCCGGGCCGTCGTAGAGCGGCGAGACTTCGACGACGTCGCCGCCGACGAGGTTCAGGCCGGCGAGCCCGCGGACCAGACGCTGCGCGTCGTGGCTCGTGAGCCCGCCGATTTCGGGCGTCCCCGTGCCTGGCGCAAAGGCGGGATCGACACCGTCGATGTCGAACGTCATGTACGCCGGTCCGGTCACGACGCGGTGGATCTCCTCGATCGTCCACGCGATGCCGCGGTCCTTCACCTGCTCGATGTCGATCATCGTGATGCCGTGCTGGCGGTGAAAGTCGAAGTCGTCTTCGCCGTACATCGGCCCGCGGATGCCGACCTGGATGAAGCGTGTGCCGTCGATGACCCCCTCTTCGATCGCGCGACGGAACGGCGTGCCGTGGAAGTACTTGCCCCCGAAGTACTCGTCCCACGTATCGATGTGCGCGTCGAACTGCACGAGCCCGAGCGGACCGTGGCGTGTGGCGAGCGCACGAAGAACCGGCAGCGTGATCGAGTGGTCGCCGCCGGCGACGATCGGCCGTGCGCCGGCGTCGGCAATCGTGCCGATGCGCGCTTCGATCGCGTCGTACGCCTTCTCGATGCTGACCGGCGGCGCGTCGATGTCACCCACGTCCGCGACGTTGAACGTGTCGAACGGCGCGACCTTCTGGAAGTAGCTGTACGACCGGATCAGCGACGACTGATTGCGGATTTCGCGCGGGCCGTACCGCGCGCCAGGCCGATACGACGTCCCGCCGTCGTACGGGACGCCGACGATCGCGACGTCGAGTCCCTTCGGATCCTCCACGTGCGGCAAACGCATGAACGTCGCAGGTTGCGCGAAGCGCGGCGACTTGAACGACGCGCGCGGCTGATGAGTCATGCGCGGATTCTATCGTGTATAGTCGCGCGTCATGACCCTGGCGCGTGACCGCACGAAGCCGGCTCTCCACGGCGGCCTCAGCACGATCGAGTACTTCACGTTCGGCTTCGGCACGATGATCGGCGTCGGCTGGGTCGTCCTGATGGACGACTGGCTCGCGCGCGGCGGGCCTGGCGGCGGCATCCTCGGATTTCTCATCGGCGGTCTGCTGCTCTTTCCGATCGCGCACACCTACGGGCGGCTCGTGCAGCGCATTCAGGATGCCGGCGCCGAGATCGCGTACACCGAAGGCGTGTTCCCTCCGCTCGTCAGCTTCGCCGCGGGCTGGACGATGGTGCTGTCCTACGCGATTGTGTGTCCGTGGGAAGCGGTGGCGACTGGCAATCTGCTCGCGCGCGTCTTCCCGTCGCTCAACAGCTACGAGCTGTACGCCATCGGCGGCACCGCAATCTACGCGCCGCGCCTTGCCGTCGGTCTCGCGCTGACGGCGCTCATCGCGTCCGTCAACTACCGCGGGATCAAACCGAGTGGCGTTTTTCAGGACGTCATGACGTTCGGACTGCTCGCGACGTTCGCGATTTTCACGGTGCTCGGATTCGCCAGAGGGTCGACCGCGAACATGCAGCCGCTGTTCTCGCAGCCCGGCGCCCTGGGTCCGTGGCTGTCGATCTTTCTCGTGCTGCAGATCGTGCCGTACTTCATGACCGGGTTCGAGTCGGTGGCGAAAGGATCGGAAGAGGCGAAGGCCGGCTTCGATCCGCGCAACTTCACCAAGGCCATCTACGCGGCGCTCATCGCCGGGTTTCTCTTTTACGTCATCGTCATCGCCGTCGTGACGTACGTCTACCCATGGCGCGAGATCGTCTCGGGCCACGTGCGCACGGAAGTCGCCTTCGAGCGGACGTTCGGATCGCACGCCATCGCGCAGCTGATTCTGTTCGGCGCGTTCCTGTCGCTGTTGAAGATCTTCAACGGCAACTTCGTCGCCGCCACGCGGATGCTCTACGCGATCGGCCGCCGCAACCTCGTGCATCCGTCGCTCGGCCGCGTCCACGCCGTGCACGGCACGCCGACCGTGGCCATCTCGCTGATGGCGGCGTTCACGGCCGCGGCCGCCATGTTCGGCGACGCGATTCTCGTCCCGATCACCGAAGTCGGATCGCTCGCCGTCGGCGTCGGCTGGCTCTCGGCCTGCGCCGCCTATCTCGCGCGGCGCAGGCGTGACGGCCACGCTCGAGAATCGGCGACGATGGCGATTGTGGGATGCGTGGTGAGCGCGGCGATCATCCTGATGAAGATCGTGCCCGGCGTCCCCGGCAGCTTCACGCGCGCGGAGTGGATCGCGTTTGTCGCGTGGTCAGGTTTCGGCCTGCTATTCTGGATGCTGCGGCCACGGCTTATCACGAAGACACGATGAACACGACGATCACGAAGCAAGGCTTGTTTCTTCGTGTTACTTCGTGGCCTTCGTGTCTTCGTGAAGAGCCGTGGGTGACAACGCGGATAGCGCTTGTTCGATGTACGCGTCCTGCGGCAAGGCGCCGAGAATCTCGATCTCGCCATCGTCTCCAGAGACGACCGTCTTCGGCACGCCGCTCACGTGATATTTCCGCGCGAGGTCGGGATACTCGGTCGCTTCGACCGCGTACGCGGTGATGTTCGGGCTGACGAACGCCATTTCGTGCGCGAGGCTGACCGCCCGCGGGCAGTGCGGTCACGTCGGCGTCGTGAACACCTGCATCGTCAACGGCTTGTCCACGGCGGCGAGACGTTTGCGGTTTTCCTCGGTCATGCCGGAAGGCCGGCCGCCGACGAGGAGAATCGCCTGAATGAGCGAGACGAACTCGTAGCCGGCCGGCGTTCCGAGAAATCTGATTCTGGAGTCTTTCTCCCCGGACACCAGCGCGATCGCGGGCACGCGATCGATCGCGTACCGCCTCGCCTTGTCGCTCTCGAGCACCAGGTTTACTTCTTCGATCGAAATCTTGTCGGAGAGCGGCGGCAGCTCGTCGAGAATCTGCCGCGTCTGCAGGCAGGTCTCGCAGTCGAGCGTCTGCGTGAAAAACAACAGCCGCACGGGCGACGTCATTTCGTTGAACGTTTCGCGAAGTTTGTCCTGGTCGGCCTGAGAAATGAGCGCCATCGATCGATTATGGCACGACGTGCGTCGCGCCGCGCCCGCCGTTGGCAGCCCTCCTAAGAGACAGCGCGTTTTCCGGCCTGTTTCTGCTCGGACGAGTCGCGATTCGATCGCGTGGGACGCTAAAGAGGATGTGAAGAAATCACGTCAACGCAAAGGCCGCTAAGGCCGCAAAGAAGGATCTTTCGAAAAGATGCTTTGCGCGCTTTGCGATCTTTGCGTTCAACGTGATTCTTTCACAAGCTGTTTAGGCCGGCCAGGGGCCCGCCGCATTTGGCAGCCCTAAAGGGCTGCGCTACCTCCGCGGGCGCGTACGGGGAGCACAACGGTGCGAGCGCGTTGGTGAGCCGGGGGATAGGCTGACGGGTAACTCGTCGCCCTGTTCTGGATACGCGCGAGCACAACGGTGCGAGCGCGTTGGCAAGCGGGGGTGGGGCCCCGCGATCATTTAAAGAGGTCGTCGAAGGCCCGACGTGCGCTGTTGGGACTGGCTGAGTCGCCGCTGCTCGCCGCGGGCGTGCCGGTCTGACGCTCGATCGTCGTGCGCGGGGCGAAGAGCGTGCAGGTGTTGCGCTCGTCCTTTGGCGCGACGCGCGCCGTCAGCTTGTCGTGCTGCGTGCACTCCCAGCGGACACTCGTGTCGAACGACACGCAGTGAATGCAGGCGTGGAGATCGACCCCGCAGCGCGAGCAGCGGGCCTCGAACGCGACCGTGACGGCGAGGAGATTCCCGCAGCGCGTACAGCGGAAGACTTCGTGGGCGCCCATGAGATTTGGCGTCTTCGGCCCGCGCTCGTCCTGGAGCTGACGTCCCGGCGCGCGCTCCTGCGGCGGACGCGGAGGCTTCGGACCGTGTGGTCCCCGCGGCTTGCCCTCGTCCTGATAGCCGCGCTGCCGGTATTTCCTGTCGCTCATCGGTTGAAGTGATTATGGCACGGCCGGCGTTTGGGCGTCGTCTTCGGCACGACCGTCGCGCGCGCGTCTGTCTTGTTCTGCTTGCCCTGGAAGCAATGATGCCGGCGCTCGCCAATGCTGCCGAAGTGCGCCCGCGGCTCAATCTGACAGGAAGGCTCGATGCGACCAGAACCATTCCCGCCGCACTGGTCACGCCGACGATGGCGGAGAACATCGGCCCAGGTTCGCATCTCCTGATTGACATCCCGAACGAAGGGACCTTCGGGTGCACCGCGAACTTCGTGTGGGCAAGCGGCAACACACGCTACCTCGGCGCCGCCGGTCACTGTTTCATTCCGGCATCAGCGACGGCTACGCACGGTCCAGGCGCGAACTACAACGCTTCAGGTGTCGTGGTCCGCGTGTGCGTGAGCAATTGCTCATTCGGCGGCGAAACGGGATTCACGGTCACCGGCAATCTTGTTCAGCTCGGCGCCGTCGCCTACGCGCGCCAGACCGCGGCGAGCGGCGACATCGGAAACGATTTTGGTGTGGTGGCGATACCGTCCTCGTTCGCGCCGCTCGTCAGAGCTTCGATGCCAGTGTTCGGTGGTCCGACGGGAACCGACACGGTCACGCAAGGTGAGCTGGTCTGCCACTACGGCAACGGCGTGGTCGTCGGCGAAACGTTTGCGACGATGGCGCGCGTGGGCGTTGGGGGCGGATCCAATCAAGCGTCGTGGACGGGCGTGCTCGCCGCGGCGCCAGGCGACTCGGGCTCCGCGGTGGAGACGTGCGACGCCGACGCCACCGGAGCTCATGGTCGAGGCGCGGCCGGCATTCTCACGCATCTGGGCGTCAGCGACCAGGGCGTCGTCTTCGGCACGACCGTCGCGCGTGCGATCGCGATGGCGAGCGAGGCCGGGCTCGCGCTGTCGATCGTATTGCCGTGATCGCATAAGGGTATCCAACCGCAGAGCTCGCAGACGTCGCCGAGAAGGATTTCTCTCTGCGTGCTCTGCGCGCTCGGCGGTTGCTTCTTGATGCCGGCCGTCTGTTATCGACGATCGGTCGAAATGGGTGGCGTGAGATCCTTCACGAATTCCGAGAGATACTGACCCCATACCGTCGGCAGCGAGTGCGTGCCGTGGCCGCGCGTTTTGTCGCTCGTCGGAATGAGGACGTAGCGGCCGCGCTTCACGCGCGGCATCAGCTTCTCCATCAACCCCAGCTCCGGCGGATTGACGACATCATCCGCCGAGTTGATCGCGAGCACGGCCGCCGTGATCTTCTCGAGGTTCGGCGACGGATCGTAGTCGCGCGACGCGTTGTACTGATAAAGCATGTCGTTGGCGTCGGTCGACGCGACCCGCGACTTGATCTGATCCTCGTACCACTTGTCCGCCGCGTCGCGCGTCGGCGCCGTCTTGTGCCACTGCAGCGGACTGCTGGTCATCATCATCAGGAGATTGATGGCGCCGGCGAGCCCTTTCCGCGGCTGCTCCACGTAGTCGCCGTTCTTCCAGTCCGGATCCTGCGTGATGCTGTCGATGATCATCTTGCGCATGACGCGATTGCGGCCCGCGATCGCGGTCGGCGCGCTCGCGAGCGGCACGAGGCCGTCGACGAAGTCCGGATACATCTCACCCCAGACCCAGCAGTGCATCGCGCCCATCGACGTGCCGAGCACGAGCCGCAGGTGATTGACCTGTAACCGGTCGGTGAGCAGCGTGTGCTGCGCGCGGACCATGTCGTCGTACGTGTACTTGGGGAAGCGCGCGTGCATCGCGTCGCTCGGCTTACTCGACTTTCCGTGGCCGATGCCGTCGGGCAGGATGATGAAGTAGCGCGTCGCATCGAGCAGTTGCCCGGCGCCGAATAGCTCGCCGCCGAACGTCTGACTCAGAAATCCGGCGCCCGTGCCGCCGGTGCCGTGGAGAATCAGCACCGCGTTGCGCACGACACCCGAGGCGTCACGCCGCGGAGTCCCAATCGTTCGATAGTGAAGATTCATCGA
>MNEX01000024.1 GCA_001917905.1 Acidobacteria bacterium 13_1_40CM_65_14 | reverse complement strand
GCGCGTCTGCGGGAGGAAGCGCAGCGCCTGCGCGACGATCCGAACACCATCGAGGAAGTCGCCCGTCGCGAGCTGGGTCTGATCAAGCCCGGCGAAAAGGTGTTCATCATCAAGGACGTCCCGCCGGCGAAACCCTGAACCGCCCGGCCCGGACGATCGCCGCCGCGCCGAACGCGAGCGCGGCGCTCCCCACACTCAACAACGCCCCCAGTTTCAGCTGCTCGAGAATCGGACCGGGCGGAAATGCCGCGACCGCGAAAAACAGCGCGACGGTGAAGCCAATGCCTGCCGCAATGCCGACGACGAGGACGTCGTTCCAGCGGAGCTGTGCAGGCAGACGAAGGCCGGCGGCAACGGACAGCGCGACCGACAGGCCGATGCCGATCGGTTTACCGGTCACGATCGCGATCAGCACGGCCCACGTGCCGGCACCGACGGCGCCGACTCGAACGCCGGCGTTGACCAGTCCGAACAAGAACAGCACAACCTGCACCGGATGCTTGAACCAGCGCTCGAACTGGCTCAGGGCATCGCGCGCACCCGCGGGCGCCTCGACGAAGAGACCCGGATCGCGCGGCGCATGCGGCAGGAACGGAATAATCGGGACGAGCGCGAGCGCGGGATGCAATCCGCCATAGAAGAGCGCGTCCCACGACAGCGTGCCGCTGAGGATCACGTACGGCCAGAAGCTCTTCACACCCGCGCGGCGAAGCCCGAACGCCATGATGAGCGCGGCGGCCATCAAGAGCGATCCGACCAGCAGATGCAACTCGCGGGCCGGATAGAAGATGGCAAGGATCACCAGTCCGAGCGCGTCGTCTGCAATCGCGAGCAGCAGCAGAAAAGGAACGGCGGGATGCTGCTGGCGGTAGATCGACCTCGCCACGAGATAGCTGAAGGCGATGTCGGTCGCGCACGGAACGGCCCAAGCGGCCACCGCCGGCAGCGCGGCGCGGCGCCACGTGTGCAACGCGCCGCCGGGCGACGTCGCCTCGACGATTTCCTTTGCCGCCAGCGCAAAGAAGAACACCATGCCGACGTCGTTGACGAGAAATTCGAGCCGCGCGGCGACCCGATAGTACCGCTCGGCATCCGGTGTGTTGGCCCACACGAGCGCGATCGCCGAACCGACGGCCAACAGGAGTGAGTGCTCGACCACGTACTCGACCAGCGTGCGACGACGACCCGGCATCCGGGTATTGGACCACAGCCGCGGACTCTGTCACGATCGCGTCATCGTTCAGAGGGAGCGAACCGTGCGAATCGTCAACGGACTGCATCACATCACCGCGATCGCGGGACCCGCGCAGGAGAATCTCGACTTCTACGCCGGCGTCCTCGGCATGCGGCTCGTCAAGAAGAGCGTGAACCAGGACGACCCGGGCACGTACCATCTCTTCTACGCCGACGCCGAAGGTCATCCGGGTACCGACCTCACATTTTTTCCGTGGGCGCATCTCGCGCCGTCGCGCCTGGGCCACGGCCTTGCGACCGAGGTCGCGCTCGAAGTGCCGCCGGGAAATCTCGATTACTGGCGCTCGCGGCTGCAGAAGTACGGGACGTCACTGCAGCCGATCGAAACGCGATTCGGCGATCCGGTGCTGCCCCTCGTCGATCCGCATGGATTGAAGGTCGCGCTCGTCGAGAGCTCGCCGCCGAGGGAATTCACGCCGTGGGATGGCAGCCCGATCCCGCCGGAGCGCCAGATTCGCGGACTGTATGGCGCGCAACTCTGGGAGCGCGACGTCGAGACGACGGTCGCGTTCCTCACCGGCGCCCTCGGCTTCACGCGACTGGGCGACGAGCATGGCTGGACGCGCTACGGCTTCCCGCACGCCGCGGGCATCGTCGACATCCGCGAAGTGCCGATCGGCGCGCGGGGCGCGTGGGGCGTCGGCAGCGTGCATCATCTCGCCTGGCGCGTGGACGATGACGAGCATCAGCATGCTGTTCGCAAACAGGTCGTCACCGCCGGCGGTCACGCCACCGAGGTGATCGATCGCTTCTGGTTCAAGTCGGTGTACTTCAAGGAGCCGGGCGGCGTGCTGTTGGAGATTGCGACCGAAGGTCCGGGCTTCGCCACCGACGAGGATCCGGCGCATCTCGGCGAAACGCTCGTCCTGCCGCCGTGGCTCGAGCCGTACCGCGCGCAGATTCAGAATCAGCTGCCGGCTTTACAGACTTCTCGCGGGGCCCCATCCCCGCTCGCAGACACGCTCGCACCGTAGTGCTCGCGTGTATCCGGAACAGAACGTCACAGTAGGGCGGCCGTTTCTGGCCGCCCGCGGCAACCATGGCACCTCTCGATTTCGTTCACGTCTTCGAACCGCCGACAGATCAGAACGCGCCGATCCTCCTGCTGCTGCACGGCACCGGCGGCAACGAGCAGGATTTGCTGTCGCTCGCCGAGATCCTCGCGCCGGACGCCGGCGTGCTCAGTCCGCGCGGCAAGGTGCTCGAGCGCGGGATGCCGCGGTTCTTCCGGCGACTGGCGGAGGGTGTCTTCGACGTCGAGGATCTGAAGTTCCGCACCGGTGAGCTCGCCGACTTCGTGCTCGCGGCCGCCACACACTATGGCTTCGATGTCGGCCGGCTCGTTGCGGTCGGCTTCTCCAACGGCGCCAACATCGCGGCGAGCATGCTGCTGCTTCGGCCCGACGCGCTGACCGCCGGGATCCTGATCCGTGCGATGGTGCCGCTCGTGCCGGATCCGCTGCCGTCGCTGCCGCGCACGCGTGTGCTGGTGTCGAACGGCACGCTGGATCCGATCGTGTCGGCGGACGAAAGCGAGCGGCTCGCGAAACTCTTTCGCGAGACAGGCGCCGACGTCACGCTCGTGTGGCAGCCCGCCGGTCACGAGCTCACGCAAGGCGACGTCAGCGCCGCGCGCGAATGGCTCTCGCGTGTGAAGATCTGAGAACCCGGACCCAATAGATCCTTGGTGCCATAGATCTTTTTATCCGTTGGAGTATGCTCAGCGTCCCCCGTTCAACACGCACAGGAGGACTGATGCTGCTCCGGATCCCGGTCCGCAGACTGTCGATCGCTTTGTTTGTCGTTGGTTACAGTTTTGTCGTCCCTCACCACGCATTCTCCGCGCAGGACCCAGTGAATCCGCCGCCGGCCACGCCGGCGCCGCATCAACTGATCGCCGCGCTTGGAAATCAGATCGATCTGCTCGCCAAGAATCAGCAGTTGAACAAGGGCCAGCACCGCAGTCTCAGCACCAAGCTGAATCGAGCGCGCGCGTCTCTGCGGAACGGCAAGGCCGAGGCGACGATCACGCGCTTGGAGATCTTCTCAAAGGAAGCGGAATCGCTTGTCGCCAATGGCGTCATCGACGACAAGAGCGGGACGACGCTGCTCAATACCGCCGCGGGCGCGATCGCCGGCATCGGTGCGACGCTCAAGCTGCCGGGCGTCCAAACGCCGCCGCAGCCATGCGTGGAGAAGACGCCCTGCACGTTCCTCGTCCTCCACGTCGACGCATCGGCGCGCAACCTGCTCGGCGGCAAACCCGATGGCAGCACCGCGAGACCGTACCGGCGCATCAGTGATGCGCTGGCGCGCGCGGCCGGCGACAAAGCCTGCGGCGTCGAGATTGCCCTCGCCGCTGGCCGGTACACCGAGAGCATCGTGCTCACGCGGGCGACCCGCATCATCGGTGCAGGCTCCGGCGCCACGTTCATCGCCGGCTCGATCCTCGATCGCGACAGCCACGATTTGAGCGTCTCCGCACTTCATCTCGTCCGCAGTCCCGATCCGGGCGCCATCGTCGTCGACGGCGCTTGTCCTTCGTCGACCGAGATCACCGACGTCAAGATCAGCACCGCGACGCGGAACGGGATTTTCCAACGCGGCGGTTCGTTCCGCGCGTCGCGCGTGACGGTCGCGAATACGCAGGCGCTCGCCGATGAGCGGCACGCCGGCGGCGGCATCCGCCTGGTGGACGACGTGCAGGGCGTGCTGGGTCGCCTGTTTCTGCACGACAACGGATCCGGCGGGCTGTCGGTGGAAGGGTTCCGCACGCGCGTGTACGTTTCCCAATCCACGGTGAACGACAACAACGCCAATCTATTCTTCATGTCGGTCGCCAACGAGGTGGGCGGGCTTGGCGCCGCCATCGAGGCGGAGCGCGGTGCGCTGCTGCTGGCCGAGTTCACAAACCTCAGGAACAACAACTTCGTCGGGCTGCTCGTCTCGAGCGGCGCGCAGGCGCACTATCGATACGGCACGATTGGCGGCACGACGATCGCGCGCGCCGGATTCGATGTTCTGGGTGGCTTCAACGCCAGCATCAGCGTCGCCACGGCGGAGTTCGATTCGATCTCGCTGAAGGAGGCGGAGTTCGTCGGCCTCGGCCTCAGAGATTCCGCGGCCACTTCGTCGGGCGGTCTCGTCACGCCTTCACCAATCGGGATGTCGCTGCAGGCCGGTGCCGACTACACGGGCGCGCAACTACTCCAGTGCCTCGTCCATCCGATGGAGTTCATCGGCTTCGACGCGGACCGAGGCGAGTTGCCGCTGGTCATGTCTCCGGCCGTCCTGCCGTGTCTCGACGGCTGTCCGGTGTTGCCGTGCGTGTCAGTGCCATTCGACTGTTCGTGGTGCGTGCGCTAGAGCGGTTTTGGATTCGGTGTAGCGGCACTGAATCAACACAAAGGACACGAAGGACACTAAGACAAGTTTGATCAGCGTAGCGGATCAAGCACTTCGACGACGAGAAAAAGGCGCTAGACGGTCGCGGGCTGAGGTCGATATGTACTGAACCCCCACAAAAATCCTTCCGGATCGTGCGCGAAGTAGCCGCGCGCGCCGTAGCTGGTGGTCTCAGGCTGCTGGATGATCTTCGCGCCGGCCTTCTTCGCTCGCGCGAAGTGGGCATCGGGATCGGGGAGATAGACGTAGAGCCCTTGCGTGTTCGCGCCCCAGGTCGTGGTGTCCTTGGGACCGGAGCCGAGCATGATGATGCCGGGACCGAGCCGCATCTCCGCGTGCATCACGTTTCCGTCGGGACCGAGGATTTCCAGCGTCTTCTCGAACCCGAACGCACACGCGAGCCACGCGAGCGCCGCGCGCGAGTCGCGGTAGTGCAGGCCGACGAAGATGTTCGGCTCGCCGGTGTGCGGCCCCGCCATGTCGTATGTGCCGAAGCCCCACAGGTGTCCTTCGGGATCGCGCACTGCGTACTCACGCGATCCGTAGTCCATGTCTTTCAGCGGCATGACGATATCGGCGCCCGCGCGCTTCGCCCGATCGTGATGCGCATCGACCTCGTCGACGCGGACGTAGATGCCCTGCCGGACCTTCGACCACGGATGGTCGGACGGCGTGTTCTGCGCCGAGCTCAGCCCGACCACGCCGGCGCCGAAATGGAGTTGCGCGTGTGCGATGCTGCCGTCGGGCGCCGCGTGCTCGCCGTCCTTCTCGAAGCCGAACACGCTGGTCAGCCAGTCGATCGCTGCGCGGGCGTTGTTGTAGCGAAGGGCGGGAAAAATATTGGGACGGATGTCCTCAGTCATGTGTGTCCTCCTGCGATCACCTCGCGGACGTACGGACGCAGCGGAGCCGCGGGCGCACCGAGCGTCATCTCCCACCGCCCCAGCGCCGACTGATGCGATCGGGTGATCGCCGATCGCCCATCACCCGATCGCCCCATCGCTGATTCATTTATTGGCATTCTTGATCGCGTCCATGTACTCCTGGTGGCAGTGGGAGCAGGCCTCGTAGACGTCGCCGCCGATCGTGAAGAGCTGATCGACGTTTTTCGCCTCGGCCGCCTTCCAGGCCGCAACGCCGGTATCGATCATTTCCTGCGAGCGCTTCATCCACACGTCGCCGTCTTTCGCGCGCGGTGACATCATCAGGAGGTTGCCTGACTCGGTCAGCATGATGGCGGCGTTCCGCACGGTGTCCCACTCCGCCTGATTCTTGGGCCGGCGTTCCAGGACTCCATCCTTCGAGATGATCGTACCGGTCGCTTCCCAGATCACGTCGGCACTGGGATCGATCGCGCCCTGCATCAATTGTTTGACGTCGGCGACCGGTTTGAACGGCGGCGGCTGCGGTCCGCCGCCGCATCCGAACGAGACAATGGCGCCGAGCGCCAGAAGCATCACGATGGTGCGCATGGCTTGTAATTATAGAATGCACCGCGTAGTCATTGGTCATTGGTCGTTGGTCATTGGTCGTTGGTCATTGGTCATTGGTCGTTGGTCGTTGGTCGTTGGTCGTTGGTCGTTGGTCATTGGTCATTGGTCCGACGAACGACCAAAGACCAAAGACTAAAGACCATCAGGAGGAGATATGCGTCCGCTGTTCGCGATGGGTCTGTCGGTGCTCGTCATCGCGCTCGCGCGACCGGCGGCGCAAACCGAGCCGCCGCGACAGCGCCAGCGACGAGAGAGCCCGCCGCAGCACCAGGTCGAATGGACGATCGACTATTTCGCCGGCCGACGTCGAACTTCGTCGCCGGTCAGCTCGACGGCGAGCTCGCGGGCAAACCGTAGAACGACCGGTGATAGTACCCGCCCGTCACCGACACGCGCGGGAACAGCTCGTGCTGGACCGAGATGGTCTCCTCCCAGTTGATCGGCCGCGGGAGTCTCGTATCGAACTGCGTCGTGCCGATTCCAGGCAGCCCGAAGTTGACGTTCCGTGTCGGCCCGGTGATTTCGTTGGCCTGCAGGTTCCCGCTCGCATCGTAGATCGTGCCGTTGCGATCGAAGTCGGTCCACGTGCGCGCGTCGGTCTGGCCGCCCGAGGGGTTCACCGATGACGCGAGCCCGAGCGCCTGCTGTCCGAGGAACGTGCCGATCGACGTCTTGAGCGCCGTCTTGCCGTTTCCAAACAGATCGTACGACGCGCCCAGGCGCACCGACCAGTCCTTCCAGCACGGCAGACACGACACCGCCTTGATCGTCGATCGCGCCGCCTGCGCCGCCGGCGACATGAAACGCCCGCCGCTTGCCGATTGTTCAGGCGTCGAGGCGTTGAAGTAGTCGAAGCGTCCACCGTAGGTCACCGTCAGGCGCGGCAGCGTCCACTTGTCCTGCGCGAACAGGCCCAGGTTGGCGTTCAGGTCTTCCCGCCGCGTGAACGGAGAATTCGTCAGCGTGACCGTGCTCGCCGTCGGGACGCCGGCCACGTTCACGAAAGTGAGCACCGAGATGTCACCGTGGCGCTCGACGCGCGTCGTTTGGTATCCCCAGTTCTGGTTCACGCCGAACTTGTAGTTGTGCGAGCCGGTGACGTAGGAGAGGTTCGCGACCGTGTTCCACACCTGATTGAAATATTCCTGCGGCGCGGTGGCGGACGCCACCGTCCGCACGCTCGTCGACGAGTTGAAATGCTGGATGTCGAACGGCCCGTTCGCCTCGGGCTGATAGCGGAACGCGTAGGTCGGCACGGCGAGCGACTGCCCCACTTCGAGGAGCAGCCGGCTCGAGATCGGCGAGGTCCACTTGATTTGCGATCCGTACTGGAGCGGCGTCGGCAGCCAGTACGACGCTTCCGGCGAGATACACGACACGCTGTTGAAGCTGGTCGCCGTGCAGCCGACGTCGAACCGCTGCGTGCCGCCTTCCGATTTGTAGAACGCCCAGACGATCTTGTTGCGCGGCGTCGCCTGCCACGTCAGACGCACGGTGGAGTGCGGCGCGACCTGGCCGCCCGACTCCGCGAGTCCGCCCTGCGGAAACGACGTCAGCGGCAGCGGGATCAGGTTGTTGGTTCGCGAGACGCGCTGCGCCAGCAGGAACCACAGCGTGTCTTTCTTGATCGGCCCGCCGAAGACGATGTTGACGTCGTAGTTGTAGTCGAGCCGGTTGCCTTCGCCGATGAACGGCTTCAGCTCCGGCGTGATGTTGTCGTTCTGGAATGATCCCTTCGAGCCGAACGCGCGCGCGATGCCCGAGTACGTGTTGCCGCCCTCGCGCGGAATCGAATCCATCCGCACGCCGCCGACCGCCGCTTCCGCCGACTGCGATCCGGCGTCGTACACCAACTCGGCCTGCGCGAGCTCGTTGACGCTGACGCCGTTGGCCTGCTGCCCGTTCTGCGTCAGGTTCTGCCCGATGTTCATGCCGTCGAAGTAAATGTGCTGATCCTCGCGCAGCGATCCGTGGATGGTCATGTTGCTCGTGAAGCCCTGACTGTAGAAGCTCACGCCGGGCACGAGGCTCGCGCCCCCCTGCATCGTGCGCGCGGCGGGCAGCACGTCGAGGATCTGCCGGTTCAGGACCGATTGATTCTGCGTGCTCTGAAGATCCACGACCGGCGACGCGCCGGCGACGGTGACGGTCTCTTCGATCGCGCCGACTTCGAGCGACGCATTCACCGTCGCGGCGAACGCGCCCTCGAGCACGATGCCTTCGCGCTTGACGGTCTTGAATCCCGGCAACGTGAACGACACGGTGTAGGTGCCGGGCCGAAGATCGACGACGGCGTACCGGCCGGCGCTGTCGCTCACGGTGCTGCGCACGCGCTCGATGAGCGCGGGGCTCGACGCGTCGACCGTGACGCCAGGCATGACCGCGCCAGTCGAGTCGACCACCTGGCCGACGATGCTCGCGCGTTCCTGAGCGGTCACCACTGACGGGATTAGGGACGCCGCCAACGCAATCGCCACGATCAACGCGTGTCGCATGGACACCTCTTCTTTTTTGCACTGGCGCTGGGGCCAACTTTCTTTACTTCTCGCGGGGCCCCACCCCCGCTCGCTGACGCGCTCGCGCCGTGGCGCTCGCGCGTATCGAGAACAGAGCGTCACCGCAGGGAAGTCGGCCCTACCCATCGGCCATTAACCATCAGCCAGTTAGATTAGGACCCCGGCGCCAGTGATGTAGTCGCGCTGATACTCGGACGCCCTGCTCGCCATGTCAACGGTGTTATCATTTCCCCCGTTCCTTCCGGGAGGTGTATCCAATGCCTCGTAGATTTCAGGGCGTTGCCGCCGGTATCGCGACGGCCGCCGTGCTCACGATCTTCCTGCACGCCATCAAGCCGTTGTCGGGTCAAGGTCAGGCCGCGTATCGCGCGCCGCGCGCGGCCGATGGCAAACCCGATTTGAACGGCATCTGGCAGGCGCTCAACGAAGCCAACTACGATCTCGAGACGCACATGGCTCGTCCGGCCATGTCGCTGCGAGCGGGCCCGTACGGTCCGGTGCCCGCGGCGCCGGTCCTCGCGCTCGGCGCGGTCGGGTCCGTGCCGCCAGGCGTCGGCGTTGTCGACGGCGGCGAGATTCCGTACAAGCCGGCGGCGCTCGCGAAGAAAAAAGTGAATCAGGAGAAGTGGCTGGAGCGCGATCCCGAGATCAAGTGCTACCTGCCCGGGGTGCCGCGCGCAACCTACCTGCCCCAGCCGTTCCAGATCTTCCAGAGCCCGAGCGCCCTGTTCATCGCCTACCAGTACGCGGGCGCCGTCCGTAACATCTATTTAAAGGATCCAGGACCACCGCCCGTCGATTCCTGGATGGGCCAGTCGGTCGCGAAATGGGAAGGCGACACGCTCGTCGTCGATTCGAAAGGGTTCAACGATCAGAGCTGGTTCGATCGCGCCGGCAACTTCCACAGCGACCAGCTGCACGTCGTCGAGCGCTTCACGCGCACGAGTCCGGACATCATTTCGTACGAGGCGACGATCGAGGATCCGGACACCTTCACCCGGCCGTGGAAGATCAGCATGCCGCTGTACCGCCGCGTCGAGAAGAACGCGCAGTTACTCGACTTCAAGTGTGTCGAGTTCGTCGAGGAATTGATGTACGGCCAGTGGCGCAAGAAGCCACTTACTCAATAATCGTATTGCGGATTGCGGATTGCGGATTGCGGATTTATTGAAGATTGGTGTTAGAAGTCTCATGCATTGCCGATTTTTGACTGCGCTCGTACTGGTTGGTGCGGCGACGGTTATCGCTCACGCGCAGACCGCGAGCAAGATTCCACGGATGCCCGACGGCAAACCGGATCTACAGGGGATGTACGATCTCGCGATGCTCACGCCGGTCGAGCGGCCCAACGGACTGCCTGCGGTGCTCACCGACGAGCAGGCCGCGAAACTCGAGAAGCAGGCGATCGCCGCGCAGCAGGCCGGCAGCCTGCCGATTGCGGGCGATCGATCGGCGCCGCCCAAAGGCGGCGACGGCTCCGTCGGCCCCGCGGGCAACGTCGGCGGCTACAACTCGTTCTGGATCGACCGCGGCTCGCACTACAGCATCGTCGACGGCCAGAAGCGATCGTCGATCGTCATCGATCCGCCCGACGGCCGCGTGCCGGCATTGACGGCGGACGCGCGGCAGCGGCAAGCGTCCCGCTTCGCATTGGCCCGCCTGCAGTCGGACGCCACCGAGAGCACCGATCCGGGCCTCGAGCCCGCCGGCGCCTACGACGATCCGGAGCGCCGTCCGCTCGGCGAGCGCTGCATCCTGGGATTCGGATCGACTTCGGGTCCGCCGATTCTGCCGAACTACTTCTACAACAACCTCCATCAGATCGTGCAGACGCAGGACTCGGTGATGATCCTCACCGAGATGGTGCACGACGCGCGCATCATCCGGCTGAACGCGCAACACGCGCCGCCCCACGTCCGCAAGTGGCTGGGCGACTCGGTGGGTCACTGGGAGGGCGACACGCTCGTCGTCGAGACGACGAACTTCACGGACAAGACGCGCTTCCGCGGCGCGACCGAGAACCTGAAGGTCACCGAGCGCTTCACGCGCGCGGACGCGAACACGCTGAAGTACCGATTCACGATCGAGGATCCGAAGACGTGGGACACGCCGTGGACGGGCGAGTACACGTGGCCGATCACGCAGGATCATCTGTACGAATACGCCTGCCACGAGGGCAACTACGCGATGGGCAACATCCTCCGCGGCGCGCGGCTGCGTGAGTCCGAAGACACGAAGACCAAATCAAAACAGCAATAAGGGGAGATGCGATGCGAACGAAGCTCTCGTCATTACTCGCGGGAATCGGGCTGGCCGCCGCGGCGTCCATGCCGGCGATCGCGCACCACGCGTTCGGCGGTGAATTCGACCCGAACAAGCCGGTGCTGCTGAAGGGCAAGATCATCACCATCGAGTGGGTGAACCCCCACGCCTGGATTCACCTGGAGATTCCGAAGGCCGACGGCACGACGCCGTGCCAGTACACGCCTGACGCGAAGTGCGAGGAGTGGATGGTCGAAGGCGGCACGCCGAACACGCTGCTCCGCCGCGGCATCACCAAGGAGTCGCTCGCGAAAGGCACCGAGATCGTCGTCGACGGCTATCAGACGCGGGATCACTCGCTGTCGCGCGCGAACGGACGCAACGTCACGTTCCCCGACGGCAGGAAGCTGTTCCTCGGATCGTCGGGCACCGGCGCGCCGACCGACGGCGCGGATCCGGCGGACGCTGGTCGGGGACGAGGACGAGGACGAGGCGGATTCTGACAATTGCGGATTGAGGATTGCGGATTGCGGATTTATTGTGGATTAGCTCGCGAGTGAAATCATGCTCAATAAATCCGCAATCCGCATTCCTCAATCCGCAATGACACAGCGCTATCTGCCGCTCATCGTCGGCGTTTGGCTCGTGGCGGGAAACGCCGCGAGCCAAACGCGGACAACTTCGGTCGCGCGCACGCCAGACGGCCACGTCGATCTGCAGGGTACCTACGACGTCGCGACGCTGACGCCGCTCGAGCGCGCCGCCGGTCAGCCGCTCGTGTTGACCGACGACGAAGCGGCGAAGCTCGAGAAGCAGGTCGCGGATCGGAAGTTCCGCGCGGGGCTGCCGAGCAAAGGCGACCGCGACGCGCCGCCGGTCGGTGGTGACGGATCGCCGGGAGCCGCGGGCAACGTTGGCGGTTACAACAATTTCTGGATCGACAACGGGACGCGGTACGTCATGGTGGACGGCCGCAAGCGAATGTCGGTCATCGTCGATCCGCCGGACGGCCGGATTCCGCCGATGACGCCGCAGGCGCAGCAGCGGACGGCAAGTACGGGGCGCGTCACGCGCGCGACGTCCGATGAGCAGGCGCGCGAAGACGACCCGGGCCTCGATCCCACGCCCGGCGCCTACGACGACCCGGAGCGCCGTCCACTCGGCGAGCGCTGTCTACTCGGATTCGGATCGACTTCCGGTCCGCCCGCGCTGCCGGTGCTCTACAACAACCTGCATCAGATCGTGCAGACGCCGGAGCACGTGATCATCCTCAACGAGATGGTGCACGACGCCCGCATCGTCCGCATGAACGCACCGCACTTCCCGTCCACGATCCGCAAGTGGATGGGCGATTCGGTCGGCCGCTGGGACGGCGACACGCTGGTCGTCGACACGACCAACTTCACGGACAAGACGCGATTTCGCGGCGCAACCGAGAACCTGCACGTCGTCGAGCGCTTCACCCGCGTCGATGCGAAGACGCTGCTCTACCGCTTCACGATCGAGGATGCCGCGACGTGGACCAAGCCGTGGACGGGCGAGTACACGTGGCCTGCGACCGACGAGCATCTGTACGAGTACGCGTGCCACGAAGGCAACTACGCGCTCGGCAACATTCTCCGCGGCGCGCGGCTCAAGGAGACAAAATGACATTGCGGATTGAGGATTGCGGATTGCGGATTTCTTGTGGATTCCATCATGTTCAATAAATCCGCAGTCCGCATTCCTCAATGCGCCATGGCGATTGTCGCGGCCGTCTGGATCGCACCGGCCCTCCTCATCGGACAGACCAAACCTTCCTCATTGCCTCGCACTGCAGAGGGCCATCCGGATCTGCAGGGCACTTACGATCTCGCGACGCTGACGCCGCTCGAACGCCGCGCCGGCACGCCGCTCGTGCTCACCGACGAGCAGGCCGCGAAGCTGGAGAAGGATGTCGCGCAGCGAACCGATGCCTTGGCCGCGCCGATCAAAGCGGACCGCGACGCGCCGCCGAAGGGCGGCGACGGATCGCCGGGACCGTACGGCAACGTCGGCGGCTACAACAATTTCTGGCTCGATCCCGGATCGCATTACACCGTGGTCGACGGGCAGAGGCGCGCGTCGCTGCTCATCGACCCGGCCGACGGACGCGTCCCGGCCCTGACGCCGGACGCGCAAAAGCGCCGCAGCAGCGCCGACTACAACGCCAGGCCCACCTCGGACGCGGCGGCCCGGGAAGACGATCCCGGATTCGAAGGGCCGAATGCGTATAACGATCCCGAAATCCGACCGCTTGCCGAGCGGTGTCTGGTCGGATTCAGCTCGACGTCAGGTCCGCCCATCCTGCCGACCTAGCTCTACAACAACCTGCATCAGATCGTGCAGACGCCGGAGCACGTGATCATCCTCAACGAGATGGTGCACGACGCCCGCATCGTCCGCATGAACGCACCGCACTTCCCGTCCACGATCCGCAAGTGGATGGGCGATTCGGTCGGCCGCTGGGACGGCGACACGCTGGTCGTCGACACGACCAACTTCACGGACAAGACGCGATTTCGCGGCGCAACCGAGAACCTGCACGTCGTCGAGCGCTTCACCCGCGTCGATGCGAAGACGCTGCTCTACCGCTTCACGATCGAGGATGCCGCGACGTGGACCAAGCCGTGGACGGGCGAGTACACGTGGCCTGCGACCGACGAGCATCTGTACGAGTACGCGTGCCACGAAGGCAACTACGCGCTCGGCAACATTCTCCGCGGCGCGCGGCTCAAGGAGACAAAATGACATTGCGGATTGAGGATTGCGGATTGCGGATTTCTTGTGGATTCCATCATGTTCAATAAATCCGCAGTCCGCATTCCTCAATGCGCCATGGCGATTGTCGCGGCCGTCTGGATCGCACCGGCCCTCCTCATCGGACAGACCAAACCTTCCTCATTGCCTCGCACTGCAGAGGGCCATCCGGATCTGCAGGGCACTTACGATCTCGCGACGCTGACGCCGCTCGAACGCCGCGCCGGCACGCCGCTCGTGCTCACCGACGAGCAGGCCGCGAAGCTGGAGAAGGATGTCGCGCAGCGAACCGATGCCTTGGCCGCGCCGATCAAAGCGGACCGCGACGCGCCGCCGAAGGGCGGCGACGGATCGCCGGGACCGTACGGCAACGTCGGCGGCTACAACAATTTCTGGCTCGATCCCGGATCGCATTACACCGTGGTCGACGGGCAGAGGCGCGCGTCGCTGCTCATCGACCCGGCCGACGGACGCGTCCCGGCCCTGACGCCGGACGCGCAAAAGCGCCGCAGCAGCGCCGACTACAACGCCAGGCCCACCTCGGACGCGGCGGCCCGGGAAGACGATCCCGGATTCGAAGGGCCGAATGCGTATAACGATCCCGAAATCCGACCGCTTGCCGAGCGGTGTCTGGTCGGATTCAGCTCGACGTCAGGTCCGCCCATCCTGCCGACCTACTTTTACAACAACCTCCACCAGATCGTGCAGACGCCGGACCACGTGATGATCCTCACCGAGATGGTGCACGACGCGCGCGTCGTCCGCATGAACGCGCCGCATGCGCCGACGAGCGTACGGAAGTGGCTGGGCGATTCGGTCGGGCGCTGGGAAGGCGACACGCTCGTCGTCGACACGACGAACTTCAGCGACAAGACGCGCTTCCGCGGATCGAGCGAGAGCCTGCACGTCGTCGAGCGCTTCACGCGCACGGGTCCGAAGACGCTTCGCTATCAGTTCACGATCGAGGATCCGACGACGTGGACCGAGCCGTGGACGGCGGAATACACCTGGCCCGCGACCAACGGCCTCATCTACGAGTACGCGTGCCACGAAGGGATTGCGGATTGCGGATTGCGGATTTATTGTTGATTGTTCATTGTCGATTGTTCATTGCCTATTCTTGATTGTTCCCTATTCGCTATTCGGTATCGCTGATGACTGACGGCACATGGCTGATGGCTGATCGCTGCTGATTCTTCGAATTCATGGCCAGCCCAATCCACAAACCAAAAATCATGCTCAATAAATCCGCAATCCGCAATCCGCAATCCGCAATGATGTGGTCGAGGCCGTTGGTCCTTGCTGTCGCAGCGATGACGGTCGTCTGTGTGATTGGGATCGCGTTGGCCGCAAGCGGGCCCCAGCCCGCGTCAGCGCTGAAGCCGCAGATGTCGCAAGAAGTCTTCAAGAACGTGCAGGTGCTCACCGGGATTCCCGTGGACGAATTCATGGGAACGATGGGCCTGTTTTCGGCCGCTCTGAGCATGTGCTGCGGTGAGTGCCATGACAACGAACATTGGGAGGTCGACACCCCCAGAAAGCGGACCGCGCGCAAGATGGCGCAGATGGTGCAGGCCATCAATAAAACGAATTTCAACGGACGGCAGGTCGTGACCTGTTGGACCTGCCACCGCAACCGCGATCGTCCCGTGGTCACGCCGACTCTGGATACGGTGTACGGAGAGGCGATGTTGGAGCCCGACGACATTCTGCCGGCCGCAGCCGGCATGCCTTCCGCCGATTCGATCTTCGACAAGTATATTCAGGCGCTCGGCGGCGCCGCGCGGCTCGCCAGCCTCACCGCCTATGTCGCGAAGGGAACCAGTACGGGGTACGTGTCAGGCGGGCTCCCCGCGGAATTCTATGCGAAGGCTCCCGATCAGCGCACCACGATCGTCCACACCGCCAACGGAGACATTGTCAGGGCCTTCGACGGCCGCGACGGTTCGATCATGACGCCGCTGACCGCGGTGAAGGATTACGACTTCACCGGAGGCGAGCTCGAAGGGGTCCGGCTGGACGCGCGGATGGCGTTTCCAGGTCGGATCAAGGAATTTCTCACCAATTGGCGCGTCAATCACCCAACAACCATCGACGGCCGCGAGGTCAATGTCGTCCAGGGGAGCGGCGCCAGCGGTCTGGTCGCCACGTTTTACTTCGACAAGGAGACGGGGCTACTCAACCGGATGGTGCGCTACGCGAACTCGGCGATGGGCCGCGTTCCGACACAAACCGACTACGCGGACTATCGCCCGGTGGCCGGCGTCATGATGCCGTTCCGCTGGACCTTCTCGTGGCTGGACGGGCGCGATCGCGTCGTGCTGACGGACATCCAGCCGAATGTCCCGATTGACGCGGCGAAGTTCGCCAGACCGGTGCCGCGAGCACGATAAGCCCGACGTCATACCTAGCCACCACGGGGGAACGGACGACACGGAGGTTCAAACCTGTTCAAAACGGGATTCTTCCTCCGCGTCCTCAGTGTCCTCCGTGGTGGAGAGCTTGATTCTTGGCTTGTAGCCGTCGGGTGTAGACTCGGCGCATGCGCATCATCGCCATACTGCTGTTCGTCGCCGCTCAGGCGGGATCGCCATCGCCTCACGAGGCCAAGACGATGAGCGAGCTGATGATCGATCCGATTTACCCGACGTCGGATGCGATCTTCTACATCTCCACGCGGACGCCGGCCAACGACGCCGACTGGCGCGCGCTCGAAGCGAAGACGTCGGCGCTCGCCGACGCCGCGAAGGCGCTGGCGGGGCCGATGTATTTCCGCGATCGCACCCGCTGGATGGCCGACGCGAAGCTGATGATCGACGCGAGCGCCGCGGCGTCCGACGCGGCGAAGCGCCGCGACGTCAACGCGCTCGTCGAGCTCAACGACGCGCTCTACACGTCGTGCGTGCAGTGCCATCAGGACTACCGCCCGAACTACGGCAGACGATCGCTGCCGGCGGTCGCGGACACGCCGGCCGCCGCAGCGGCCGCCCAACCTTCGCCGTCGGCTTCGGTGCGCTCACCCTCGCCGCCGGCTTCGGTGGGCAAGCCGGATCTGGAGGGCGTGTGGAGTTTTGCGACGATCACACCGCTCGAGCGGCCGGCCGAGTTCGCCGGCAAACCGGAGCTGACCGCCGACGAAGCCGCCGCGTACGAACGGCGCACCGTGGAAGCAAATAACCGCGACCGCCGCGACAAATCGTCGCCCGAAGCGGACGTCGGCGGCGCGTACAACGAGGCCTGGTTCGATCGCGGCTCGGTGCTGACGGTTGTGAACGGCAGGAAGCGAACCTCGCTCATCGTCGATCCGGCCGACGGCAAGATTCCGGCGCTGACACCAAGCGGGAAGCAGCGCGCGGACGTGCGCGCGGCCGACCGCCGCGATCATCCGACCGACGGTCCAGAGAACCAAGGGCTGCCCACGCGCTGTCTGCTCTTTGGCGCAGGACCGCCGATCGTGCCGGGTCCGTACAACAACTTCGTGCAGATCTTTCAGTTCCCCGACCACGTGATCATCCTCAACGAGATGATCCACGACGCGCGGATCGTCCCGCTCGACGGCCGTCCGCACACCGCTCAGGCGATTCGCAAATGGCTGGGCGATTCGCGCGGGCGATGGGAAGGCGACACGCTCGTTGTCGACACGACGAACTTCACCGACAAGACCAACTTCAGGGGAGCCGACGGGAACCTGCATGTGGTCGAGCGCTTCACCCGCACAGGCCCCGGCACTTTGCTGTACGAATTCACGATCGACAACCCGACGGCGTTCACGAAGCCCTGGTCGACAGCGATCGGAATGACGAAGAGCGACGATCGCATCTTCGAGTATGCGTGTCACGAGGCCAACTACGCCATGACCGGGATCCTGCGCGGCGCGCGTGCGGAGGAACGCGGCAAACCGTAGCGGATGAACACAATTGTTCCCTGATCGTCTCCGCGTGTATAGGTAGCCCACCGAAGTTCACGCCCACGCGAGCGACACGACGCTGGCGGGAGGACCGCCGCGCAAAGGCGACACTGGAGGTCCGCTCGGTCGTGGGCGTGTCTCAAAGGAGATCGATATGATTGTGGTGTCTCAGCGTTTCTTGCCGCGGCCGTTGTGACGCGCGGATCTCCGCGAGCGCCGCATCCGCGGCCGCCAGCGGCATGGAACGGCTCGTGAACATGAAGGACGCGTGCGATCCCGACGGCCCGACACCACGCATGTCTACGACCTGCAGACGCATTTCCGCAAAAACCTGCCCGATGTCGTGACGCTGCCGCAAATGTTCAAGGCCAATGGATACGTCGCCGCGCGAGTCGGCAAGATTTACCACTACGGCAATCCCAGCGACATCGGCACGGACGGACTGGACGACCCGCCCTCCTGGGACGCCGTCGTCAACCCACGCGGGATCGACAGGGACGAGGAGCCGGTGCTCACCAACCACACGCCCGATCGAGGCCTGGGCAGCGCGCTCGCGTGGTATGCCTCGCCGGCGTCCGACGATCGGCATACCGACGGCATGGTGGCTGCAGAAACGATCCAGCTGATCGAGAAATATCGCGATCGACCGTTCTTCATCGCGGCGGGTTTAAATTTCTGCAGCAACTATCGAGTGGCGCTGAATGGTGATGATAAGCCGCATCACACTCTGCGCGATGCTGGCGCTCACTGCGGCCGGACTGCGAGCCGAGGACTGGCCGCAGTTCCGCGGACCGACTGGTCAAGGACACTCCGCCGAACACGGCCTTCCACTCGAATGGAGCGAATCGCGCAACGTCGCGTGGAAGACGCCCGTACCGGGACGAGGGTGGTCGTCTCCGGTCGTCGCCGACGGCCGCGTGTGGCTCACGACAGCAATCAAGGAAAAAGGTGCGTCGCTCCGCGCGCTCGCCTACGACGTCGAGACCGGACGCGAAATCGTCAACGTCGAGGTCTTCCATATCCGGAACGGCGATCTCACCAACGCCAAGAACAGTCACGCATCGCCGACGCCGATCGTCGAGGGCGACCGCGTCTACGTGCACTTCGGCGCCCTGGGCACCGCCGCGCTCGGCATCACGGCGGCGGAGCGGGGCGAAGGGGTCCCCGCGGAGCGTGTCCGGGGGGCAGGGGCCCCCGGAGTAAAAATCGTCTGGAAGACGCGACTTCCCTACGAGTCACAGCACGGCAACGGCGGATCGCCGGTGCTGTACGGCGATCTCCTGATCGTGAGCTGTGACGGAAGCGACGATGCGTTCGTCGCGGCGCTCGACAAACGGACAGGCAAGACGCGGTGGCGAACCGGACGCCGTCAACCATTCGACCAGGCGTATTCGACGCCGCTCGTCATCCGCGCCGGCGAGCGCGACGAGGTCGTCAGCGTCGGCGCCTATCGCGCAGCCGCCTACGATCCGCAGAACGGCAAGGAGATCTGGCGCGTGAGCTACGCCGACGGCTTCTCCAACGTGCCGCGTCCCGTGTACGGCCACGGGCTGGTCTACATCGCCACCGGATTCCAGCAGCCCTCACTGCTGGCGGTGCGCGTGGACGGTGCGGGCGACGTCACGAAAACGCATGTCGCCTGGACGCTGCGGCGCGGCGCGCCGCTCACGCCGTCGCCCCTGCTCGTCGGCGACGAGCTCTACGTCCTCAACGACGGCGGCATCGCGCAGTGTCTCGATGCGAAGACCGGAGAGGCGCGGTGGATTCAGAGACTCGGCGGCGATTACTCCGCATCGCCGCTGTTCGCCGACGGCCGAATCTATTTCTTGAGCGAGGGCGGCGTCTCGACGGTCATCGCGCCCGGCAAAGAATTCCAGCGCCTCGCGACGAACACGCTCGAGGGCGACACGCTGGCGTCGATGGCGGTGTCGGGCGGATCGATCTTCATCCGCAGCGATAGTCATTTGTACCGCATCAGTGCCCGACGATAAGATGCGCCGCTCAATGACATTTACCTGTGTCAGGGCCGTGCCATGCGCGTAGCACTGGAAGCTGGCGTTCCCTCTGGCGGACTGAACCTCAACGACGAGGCCGGAGCGGGAAACGGCCGCGGCAGCGTGATGTCGGGGTCGGACCTTGAGGCACGCGGATCCAACGCCATGCGGCTCCCGCCACTCTTGAACGCTGCCCCGCTCGAAACCCCGCGCTGATCCCGACACGTGGACGCCGGCGAGCGCGCTGCCAATCGCGGCGCACACGCGACCGCCCCGATTACTTGCCCTGAAAATCTTTACGGCCTCGGTAACGCTGCCATCCGCAGTGTCGATGATCACGCCGGCTGATCTCTCTTACAGTGCTGATGTTGTGATCCTAAGGCATTCGTCCTAAGCGCGGGATCGGTCGGGCACGCGGCTTGCCATCGCGCACGTCGTCTTCAAGGATTCCCCGCTCAGGGCCGCGCGCCATTCATCAAGAGGCTCATCGGCTGCGCGTCATGAAGGCGCACAGCCAGTCGCTCGCGGGAGTCGCCAGCGAGCGTTCTGCAGATCCCGGTTTCTGAAGACCGGTTTCTGAAGAAAGGAGGCGTTCGCGAAACGAAGTTGCCGGTCCCAGGGCGTTCGCCGAGCCTGTCCGCACGTCTGCGAACCGCGACGAACGCTCGCAACAGGAGGTCCAGCGATGAAAAGACAGATCGTCACGTTTGCGGCAGGCGGCATCTGCGCGCTGTCGTGGCTCGCTCTCGGTCTCTGGTCAGGTGCCTCTGCGCAATCCTCATTCCCGGATCCCAACGCCAACTGCCCGCCAGCTGAGTGCGGTCGGGTATCGCCGTTCATTCCGATGCAAAGCGCGGAAGCGGTACACATGGGCCTCGTGTGGAAGAAGGACTCCGAGAAGCCAAAGATCCTGTTCCATGCGAGGTTCCCGCAGTACATCCCCAACGACATGTCGGATCCCGCGCTCGTCGACCGGGCAATCGCGCGGGGCGCCTTCACGACCGCCGGAAACCAGTTCAACAGCTCGTTGAGAGATGTCCTTCACGGCTTCGATCCTTTCCTCGGTCTTGGACAAGCGCGGTCGGCCGAAGACTCGTTCCAGAGGCTCACTTACGGCGGGTACCTGATGCGGCAGGGTCTGAGTATGAGCGTGCCCACACGCATCAAGGCAAATCGCACGATGGAACGGCAACTGCTGTTCGACATCAGCCACCCAGACGCGTTCAAGAACACGGAGCCGCAGAACGGCAAGTTCCATACGGCCCTGCTGGACGAGGCCGACTTCGCCATGAACCGCGCGGCGTTCGCGGAGAACGGGTACTCGAAGAACATGTTCTACAACACGTATTGCAATGCGCGCGTGACGCTGGCCGATGGACGCGTCTACGTCTTCGGCGGCCACGACATGCAGAGCGACAACGGGCTGTACAAGGTGCAGGTGTTCGACCCGGAGACGGAAACCTGGCGAAAACGACGGGAGCCCTGCGACCTGGCGAACTGGAAGAGGGACCCCTTCGGCCGGGAGTTGTTCGCCCGGGACCCGAACGCCCAGTTCTTCGACAACTGCGACCCGCGGAACCAGCAGAGCACGCAGCCCTCGGAACCATCCGATCAGAAGTACGCGCGCTGGTACCCATCGGCGGCTCCGCTGCCGAACGACATGGTGCTCGTCCTCGGCGGGTTCGACCAGGACAACACCGTCGCGCCCGATCCGGCCCGAGCGACTAAGGGGAGGGCGAACCAGTCTCAGAGCGATACGGCGTTCACGGCCTCCCGCGTCAATATCGTGGTGCCGGAAGTCTACGACCCGAAGACCGATCGGAACATCGCACTCGAGAACGCCCGGATGGCCTTCCCGCTCTACCCGCAGATGGAGTCCGTGCAGACGGGGCCGGGACGGGATGACTGGAAAGTCTGCACGATGAACGGCGAAATCGATTATGGCGCGGAGACCGCTGAGGACACTCCGGCCACCCCGGGCTATCGCAATGCTCAAGGCGTTCGCACTCTAGGCGGCGCCAGATTCGGCGTCGGTGGAGGCACGCCGAACTTTACCAAGGGGACGACCTGGTGCCTGGACGTGCTGGGGGCGTTGAAGGATCCCAACCGCAACATGCCTGCGCGGAACCACTGGACGCTTGTCGACACCGCCTCCGAAGTCCGGCCCTACTGCTGCCCGACCGCGAGCCAGATCGAGATCGACGGCAACGGACGCACGGTCTCGCACCAGTGGTTCATGATCTCAGGCACGGACGCCAGCGGTCAGACCGGGACCGTCGAGCGCATCGACTTCGCCGATGCGAGCCCGCGATGGGAGAAGGTGGGCAACATCCTGCAGCCGCTCGCCACGACCAAGGCCGTGCTGCTGCCCGACGGTAAGGTGCTCATCGGGCAGGGAGTGAACCGCGCGGCGAATTGCACCGTTGACGGCCGACCGTGCACCTTCGAGGAACGAGAAGGTCACGCGTTCCAGATGTTCGACCCCTCGACCGGCGCGGTCAAAAAACTGGCCAAAACGACGGTCTCGCGAGGCCTACACGGGACGGCGACGTTGCTGCCGAATGCCACGGTGTTCTTCGCGGGCGAGAACCGCGAAGCGCTGGTTCGACCCGACGACCCGTCGTTCCCCCTCATGAGCTCGTACGCCGGGCTGCTGCCGCGCGGCGATCCCGATCAAGGAGTACCTGTGGGCCAGGTGTTCTCTCCGCCGTATCTCTTCACGGCAGGCGGCGGCTCGGCGAGGCGGCCGGTCATCACGGAGGCCCCTGAAGAGATCTCCTTCCGCGGCCACTTCGATATCGAGATCGCCGGCCGCGCGGATCAGATCGGATCTGTGGTGCTCCTCCGGAGCGACCACAACACGCACAGTCTCACGACCGGCGACCGGTACGTGAAGCTTGCCTTCCGCGAGAAGGATCACGGAGGCAGAGGAGAACGCGGTGACAAGGGCGACAAGCGAGACAGGGACGACGAGAGCGAGCTGCGGGTCGTCGCGCCGAAGTTACCTGCGCAGGCCGTTCCAGGCATCTACATGCTCTTCGTCGTCGACCGGAACGGCGTGCCGAGCGTGGGCAAGAAGGTCGTGCTCAAGCCGGAAACCAGGGGACCGAGCCTCGAGTTCAAATAACGAAAGGAAGGCCATATGAACAAGCATCTGATCGGCACAGGACTGGTGATCGCGGTCGTCGCCGTTGCGGCGTATGCCGTGGCCTCGGACGACGAGAGGCGCGGGCCAAATCACTTCAGGGCCACACTGAGTGGCTACCAGGAAACGCCGTCGACGCTCTCGACGGCCGGGACGGGAAAGTTCAAGGCCGAACTCGTCAGCGACGCGATGGGGATGGCAATTGATTACGAACTGAGTTTCGAGGATCTCGAGGGCGGGACGGCGATCGCGGCGCACATTCACCTCGGCCAGCGCGCCACTTCCGGCGGTGTGTCCGCGTTTCTCTGCGGCGGCGGCGGCAAGCCGACCTGCCCGCCTGCCGGCGGAACCGTGACCGGGACGATCCGTCCGGCCGACGTCATCGGGCCGACAGCCCAAGGCATCGCGCCCGGGGAATTCGAGGAGCTTGTCCGCGCGATGCGCGCTGGGTTCGCCTACGCCAATGTCCATAGCACGGGGCGGCCGGGCGGCGAGATCCGCGGGCAGATCAAGGCCCGCGGCGACGACGACAACTAACCCTGGTCGGTACAGCGTAAGATCCGGGCACCAGCCGCGGCCGGTGCCCGGAGCTGCGCTCTGAGAGCTGGTTGCGAAAATTACCGCCGCAACCTCTCCACCACAGAGGACACCTCATTGCGGATTGAGGATTGAGGATTGCGGATTTATCGTTCGATTGAATCCCGCATTCCGCAATCCTCAATCCGCATTACGTGCTGTCCCCCGTGTCCTCCGTGGTGGCGAGTTGTAATTCTGCAACGCGCGTTAAGGGAGCGAGTTGCACATCAGCGCTTATATCCGTTTGGATAGCCACCTGTATCGAATCAGATAACTTCATTGGCGTGCCGGTCGTCTCGAAGAAGATGTTCGCTCCAGCGACGCCCCACCCGTTGTCCGCCCATCCCCAGCCG
Source organism: Acidobacteria bacterium 13_1_40CM_65_14 (assembly GCA_001917905.1). GTDB lineage: Bacteria > Acidobacteriota > Vicinamibacteria > Vicinamibacterales > CAVVIG01 > QHWF01. The sequence goes on along the minus strand of MNEX01000024.1, from coordinate 16,848 downwards.
AGCGGCGCCGCACCGCCCGATCCATCCTGCAGCACGATCTCGGCCGAGCTCGTCGAGTCGACACGCATCGCCGGCGTTCCCGTCGAGGTCACCGCATCGCTGAACTGCACGTGAAGGGATGACCTGTCGGCTTACGTGTTTGCGGACGTTTACTTCAGGTTAAAGATCAGCACGTGGAACGAGTCGGGCACCGGCGCCGGACCGCGGCCGCGCGCGCCGGCCGCCGGTGGCGGCGCGTTCGGGTCGGGCGGCTGAAAATTCTGCGCCGCCGTGTAGATCTTGTGCGTGGCGGGATCGAGCGTCATCGTCCGCGCGCCGCGCGTCGTCGGAATCGTCTGGACGACGGTCAGCTTGTCGCCGTCGACTTTCACCGCCGTGATGTGGCCGTCGCCGCACGAGCTGAATGCCGTCTTCTTGTCGGCATCGTAGAACGTCGCGTCGGTCCCGTTGCAGATCGGCGCGCTGGCGATGACCTTCCCGGTCTTCGCGTCGATCATCACCATCGCCTTGCCGCCGCCGACGAACAGACGATGGTTTGACGTGTCGATCGCCATGCCCGTGGGGCTCTCGGCCGGCGCGACCGGCCAGGTCGCGACGACCTTGTGCGACGCGATGTCGATGACGTCGACGGCGTCCTTGTCCTCGATGTTGACGAACACGCGGCCGAGACTGGGATCGGTCTGCCCCGTTTCCGCCTGTCCGCCGAGCGGTATCGTCGCGTTGACGGTACCTTTGTCGGCGTCGATCACCGTCGCCGACTTGCCGCTGTGATTGAGCGCATAAATCTCCTTCTGCTTCGGCTCGTAGAGAATCGCGTCAGGGTTGGCGCCGGTCTCCACCTTGCTCAGCGTCTGCAGCGTCTTGAGATCGACGATGCTGACTTTGTTTTCGCCGCCGTTGCTCGTGAAACCCTTACCACCCGGCGCGAACGCGATGCCGTGCACGCGCGGCGTGTCGGCGATCCTGCCGACGATCTTGTCCGTCGCCGTATCGATGACGACGATCTCGGTGCCGTGCGTGACGTACAGCCGCTTGGCAGCGGGGTCGACGGCGAGGTAGTCGAACGCTCCGGAGCCGCCGATGTGAATCTCCCCCACCTTTTGATAGGTCGGGTCGGCCGCCCACATCGGCGCCGCCGCCAACACCATCGCCGCGCTCAACATTGACCATCGATTCGTCATTTCGACACCCTCCTTCGGTCTCCTTGGTCTTTTTACGGAAGAGCCGGACCCATGACAGGATAGAATCCTGTCCGATTCTGTCCGACACCGATTCGCCAGCGTTATTGCGTAACAGGGGGTTCTATCCGTCCAAGAGCGAGCGGTGTCCTCCGACTTCTCGGAGCCCTGCTCTCGCTGTCGCTGCCCGGGTCGCTCGTACTCGCCACTTTCGGGCAGTCCGCCGTAGAGTTGCACGGAATTGCACGCGCGGGCAACACGCCGGTTCGAGATACCGTCGTCTGGCTCGATGCGCCGAATGCGCCTCTCTCGCCGCGCACCGACACCGCACGGGTCGTCCTCGATCAACGAAATCTGAGCTTCAGCCCGCACGTTCTCGTCGTCCGCGTCGGGACGACGGTCGACTTTCCCAACAACGATCGCGTGTTTCACAACGTCTTCTCGTTTCGCGACGGGATACGCTTCGACCTGGGGGTGTATCCCGTCGGCGCGATGCGCCGCGTGCTGTTCGACCAACCGGGACTCAGCCGCATCTTCTGCAACATCCATCCAAACATGGCGGCGTACGTGATGACCGTCAACTCGCCGTACTTCGCGCGGACGGACGAAACGGGCGCGTTCACGATCGCCGGCGTACCTGCAGGGACTTACACGTATCACGCCTGGCGTCCCGGCGCGACCGCCGAGTTGACCGGTACGTGGAGCGCAGGCGACGGTCCCTTGCAGGTCGTGTGGCCATGAGATTCGCCGTCCTGATGGCATACGCCGCGTGCCTCATCGAGCCGCGACTCGCGCATGGACAGCCGGTCACGGCCGAAGCGGCCATCACGGGCGGCTACTCGACCGACGACGTGACGGCCGCCGCCGCACAGGTTCGCCTGTTCGGTGATGTGACGGGCGGCGTCCGATTTTTCGGTGAGGCCGCGTGGGCCGGACGCTCGTTGTCGGACCCGCACCACGAGAGCGACAGCTTCGACGCGGCGTATCCGTACACCAATCGCGTGCAGATCATCGAAGCCTACGGCGAGCGCATGTTTCGGCCGCACGAGGGGCTCGTCGGCATCCGCGCGGGACGATTTCGCACGCCGTTCGGCATCTACAACGCGAGCGATCACGCGTACTCCGGCTTCCTCCGCGCCCCGCTCGTTCGGTACGAGGAGTACTCCCCGCTGTCGAACAATTTGCTCGAACACGGGGCGGACCTCGTGGCCGGCGTGCCGCGTCTGATGGTCGAGGCTGCGGTCGGCGCGCCGGGCGACGTGGGCGAAGTGAGGCGGCATTCAGGACTGGATGTCATCGTTCGCGTGCAGGGCTATTACGGGCCGTTCATCGCGGGCGCCAGTCATATGCGGACGCCGCCGTCAAAGACGGCGTTCGTCACTGGGGGACGCAGTCACGTGACCGGCGTCGATCTCCGCTGGACGCACGCCGGCGTGCAACTTCGCGGTGAATGGATCACGGGGCAGCCATTCGGCAGAAGCACGACGACCGGCTGGTACGCCGACGCCTTGATTCATCGGACGGGCATGGGACCCGTGACGGCAGTGGTTCGCGTCGAGCGGCTGGTGTTTGGGGATCTCCGTCAGGCTCCGGACGATTATCTGAGCCGCCAGACGGTCGGGGCGCGCGTGCGCCTCGGCGGCGGCCTTGCACTGCAGGTCAATGCGCTGCATCAGAGCGGCGACAAAGAGTACTTGCCGCGCGCGCTCGACGTGGCCGTGACCTGGTCGGTTCGCAAACAATGAGCACGAGCGATCTCGACTCGAATCACGACGGGGCCGGCTTCCATACGCGCCTGGATTTTCAGGTGGCGGTCGCCGTCACGATGGTCGTCGCCTTTGCGGTCACGGCCGCTCTGATGATCGCGACACGCGTCGTCACTGCCGACTCGCTCGATCGCGCGTCGAGTGATCTGGCGGCCGCCCGTTCCGCCTTTTACCGGCTCGAAGACGATCGCGCCGAGTTCGCGGCGGCGCAGGCCGCACTCGTGACGACAGGTCCGATGTTTCGCGCGTACATGAACGACTCGCGCGTGGCGAGCGACGTCGCCACGATGCAGGTCATGGTTGACGAGTACCGCCGGCAGCTCAAGTCGGCCTTCTGCATCGTCACCGGTCGCGACGGCGTCTGGATTGCCAGCTCGGGATGGTCGCGCATTGTCGAGCCGCCGGCGTCGATCCGCCAGATCATCGCCGCGTCGGCCACCGGGCATTCGGGCCGCGGCGTCGCGGAGATCGGCAATCGCTTGTTCCTCATCGTCTCCGAACCGGCGCGGTTCGCCGAAGAAACGCTTGGCACCTTGACCGTCGGCTACGGGCTCGACGATCAGGTGGCACAGCAGCTCGCTCAGGTCACGCACAGCGAGGTGAACATCGTGCTCGGGCGGCACCTCGCTGCGAGCAGTCTGACGGGCGATGCGCGCACAGCGTTTGCTAGTGTCGTCGCCTCCGAGGGATCGCTGTCGCCGGCCGATCCGGCACGGACGCATCGGCTCGCCGGCAGCGAGTACTTCGCCGGCGCCTTTCCGCTCTCGCCGAAAGGCGAGCTCGCCGGCACGGGCCGGCTCGTCCTGCTGAAGGACTGGGCGCCGACCAATCGCGACCTCGCGCAGCTGCGGCGTCAGCTGTTCGGCGCGGGTGCGGCGATCTTCCTGCTGGCGCTCGCCGGTGGATTGGTGTTCGCGTGGCGCGTCAGCCGTCCGCTGCAGGACATTGCGTCGGCGGCCGGCGACATCGCGGCCGGGAACTGGACGCGCCGTGTGCCCCTGCGCGGCAGCGCCGAAGCGACGGCGATGGCCGGCGCCTTCAACGCGATGACGGCCAGTCTGCGTCACTGGTACGAAGAGGCGAAGCGTCGCGACGACGAGCTCCGCCAGACGCAGAAGGTGGAAGCGATCGGGCGCCTGGCCGGCGGGATCGCGCACGACTTCAACAATCTGTTGACGACGATCAGAGGCTACGGCGAGCTCGCGCTGCTGCGCGAGCAGCGGGAAGAGGCGCGCAGCGAATTGAAGGAGATTCTCGCTGCGGCCGATCGCGCCGCGGACCTCACGCACCAGCTCCTCGCGTTCAGCCGGCGTCAGGTGATCCCGCCGGGCCCGCTCGCCGTGGATCAACTCGTCATCGGCACCGAGCACATGCTCCGCCGCGTGATCGGCGAAGACATCCAGCTCCTGACGTCGATCGGCCAGGATCTCGGCAAGGTGCGCATCGATCGGAGCCAGATGGAACAGGTGCTGCTGAATCTCGTCATCAACGCGCGCGACGCGATGCCAACGGGCGGCAAGCTGCGGATTTCGGTCGCCAGCGTCGCCGTCGGTGCGCCGCTTCACGACGTCGTGCACTCGGCGGTGCCACAGCGGTATGTCTGCCTCTCGGTCGCCGACACCGGGTCGGGCATGGACGCGGAGACGGCCGCGCGCATCTTCGAGCCGTTCTACACGACGAAGGAGGCGGGACGCGGAACGGGCCTCGGCCTCGCGATTACGTACGGCATCGTGCAGGACGCGGGCGGGATGATCGACGTGGAGACCAAGATCGGCCGCGGCACCGTCTTCCAGGTCTACCTGCCGGAGATCGTCGAGGAGAAACCGGCCGACGCGATCACGGCCAACGGCGAGGCAGCGACGGTCGCGGCGACGAAAGCCTCCGAGACCGTGCTGCTGGCCGAAGACGATCGGCGGCTGCGAACGCTCATCAGCAGCACGCTGCGCAACGCCGGCTACACGGTGCTCGAAGGATCCGACGGCGAAGAGGCGCTCCAAATCGCGCGCGCGCGCGCCACGCCCATCCATCTCCTGCTTGCGGACGTCGTGATGCCGGGCATGAACGGCCGCGTGCTGTCGGACCGCGTGCTGTCGCTCCGATCCGAGACCCGCGTCCTGTTCATGTCGGGATACTCGGATGACCAGGTGGCGCGCCACGGGATTCAGACGGCGAGCTCGTCCTACCTTCGCAAGCCGTTCTCGATGGATGCGCTGACGGCCAAAGTGCGCGAGCTGCTTCAACCGACTGAGTTGGACAGCGACAGCTGACCAGTCCCCGGCGTGGGTGCTCGTGGAGCGGACGATCGATCGCTACCGTGTTCTTGATCGCGGACCGGCAGCGTGAGGAATGACGGCAGCGACGCGGATCGGAACACCTTGTGCGTCGCCGATTGATAGTCAGTGCCCTTCGCGTGGTAGATGTCGACGAAGGTCTGGGGATTGCGATCGAACATCGGGAACCACGAGCTACATCCTCGGCATCGTCGGCGTGCCTGGCGACGTGACCGGAAGCTTCGCGTCGCGCCAGGCCTTGAATCCGCCGACCAGATCGGTGGCGCGGTGCAGCCCCATCATCTGGAGCGTCGCCGCAGCGAGCGAGGAGGCGTAGCCCGAGTCGCACATGACGATCCAGCGAACGTCGGCGTCCACGGCCTCGGCGATCCGGCCGTCGCTCTCGGGATGCAGCCGCCACTCGAGGTGGTTGCGCTCGACGACGATGGCGCCAGGAATCTCGCCGTCGGCGCGGCGCTGAAATTCGGGTCGCGTGTCGACGAGGATGGCGCCGTGTTGGATTGCGTCCCACGCCTCCTGAGGATCCAGACGCGTGAGCCGCGAGCGCGCGCGGGCGAGCAGGCGATCCGGATTATGAAGCATCGAACGGCCCGGATGTTAACACGCGCCTTCGATCACAGACGAGGGACCGACATCCCCCCATCCACGTGGATGACGCTGCCGGTCGCGTACGGCAGGTCGCCGCGCGCCAGCGCCGCGACGACGCGGCCCACATCGTCGGGCTGGCCCCAACGCCGCGCCGGCACGAGGCCGCCGGCGATCCACTGGTCGTAAGTGTCGCGGACGGCGGCCGTCATGTCGGTCGCGATGATCCCGGGCCGCACCTCGAAGACGGGAATGCCGTCGGCGGCGAGCCGCGCCGCATAGAGTCGCGCCGCCATCGACAGGCCCGCTTTGCTGACGCAGTACTCGCCGCGGTTGACCGACGCCATCTCGGCCGACACCGAAGTAATGAAGATGATGGAAGCCGCGAAGCCCGGCTCGGCGCGCCGGCGAGCGAGTTGATCGCACGCGATCGCCTGCGTGAGGAAATAGGGACCCTGGAGATTCGTGCGGAGCAGATCCTCGAAATCGTCTTCGGTCGCCTCGAGCAGATCGGCTCGCACGCGCGGGGCGCGGCCGGCGTTGTTGACGAGCACGTTGACGGCGCCGAACCGCGCCCGCACGTCCGCGACCAGCCGCACGCGATCGTCGACGCGCGCGAGATCCGCCGACGTGTAGTGGACGGTCGTTCCACGTTGGCGCAATTCGTCGAGCACGCGCTTCACGTCTGCTTCGGCACGAACGCCGCAGATCGCGAGCTGCCAGCCCTCGCCCGCGAGCGCGCGCGCGATACCGAGGCCGATGCCGCGCGTGCCGCCGGTGACGAGCGCAGTCCGCGGTTGCTTCATGCTGGTCCGAAAAACGCGAGGTACGGCGCATTGCCGGCCAGGCGCTTCACGTAGAGCGCCGCTTCGCGCGCGTGATAGTCACCCCATTGACTCGATTCGCCGCGCGGCGTGCGCGCGCCCGGCGGAACGTAGTCCCATCCGTTCGGCCAGTGATAGACCGAATGCAGCAGCAGACCGTGATGATTCGCGTCGGTGCTCAGATAGGGCTCGTCGAAGATCGTGTCGAGCACGCGCAGTCCGGCCTGCTCGTAGCGATCGTCCTTCAGCACCCGCGCGAGGCGCAGCAGTCCCTGCGCCGCGATCGCCGCAGCCGAGCTGTCGACCGGTTCGCGATCGTTGAACGGATCGGCGGGCCGATCGCCCCAGCCATCGAGTGACGCGAGGCCGGGGGCGCCCGCGTCCCAGTACGGCACGCCGTCGGCGGCGGCGATGTCGAGGTAGTGGTCGCAGGTCGCGCGCGCGGCCTCGCGCATCGTCGCCACGACCTCGTCTTGCCCGCCGCATCGTTCGAACGCATCGTCGGGCACCGTGTTCAAGAACTCGAGCTGCTCGGAAAACCCGAGCATCGCCCACGCCAGACCGCGCGTCCACGTGCTGAACGGCGAGTACCCTTGCTGCGTGCTCGGACCGCGATAGGTGCCGTTGGCGACGTTGAACAGGCTTTCGTGCGCCACGCGTCCGCGTACGTCAAAGCGATCGCGATCCTTGCCGTAGTAGACGTTGTAGCGCGCGGTCGCCCGCGCATGCTGGACGAGCCGATCGAAGAGACTGATCTTCTCGTCCTGCTCTTCCATCAACGGCTGCCCGAGCACATGACCGAGCGCCAGCGCGCGAAGCGAACGCATCGTGTCGACGAAGAGCGAGTGCGCGCCGTTGAAGGAGTGGATGAAGCCGCCGTCCGCGAGCCGCGTCCACCGCCGTGCCTGCACCGCGCCGCTGACTTTCAATGCGAGCTCGTAGAAGCGGACCTCCCACTCACACGTCGCGATGCGCTGTTCGCGCGTGAGCCGCCACAGATTCCCGTACGTGCTGACGTTGTTGAAGCCGTGATCGTGGACGCCGGCGTGCGTCAGGTGCGGCGACATCCGCTCCACCGTGCGCGAGCGTCCGAGCTCGAGAAACGACGCGTCGTCTGTGGCATCGAACTGCAGAATCGCGGAGCCGAACTGGAACCCTTGCGTCCATTCGGTCCAGCCGCGCGCCTGATACCGCCCTTGCACCGTGAAGACCGGCGCGCCGGCGTCCGGCCGCCAGCTCTCCTCGATGGATCGGATCTTCCCCGCCGACAACGCGAACAGATGATCGATTTTCGGCAGCAGATCGCGCGGCGATCGGTGCCGATCGATGTGGATCATCGACTTTAGTACGAATCAAAGATCTTCTGAATCTCGGACGGGTTCTGCGTTTTGGTCAGCGCGAGCATCATGAGGATGCGCGCCTTGGTCGGCATCAGGTGCTTGACGGCGACGACCGGCGGCAGCGCCGATTGAGCGGCCGGTGGTGCGGTGTCCACTTGCTCTCCCGACGGAAACGTCGTCGCCACGATCACGCCTTTCTTGCGAACGCCGTCGTAGTACTTGCTTTCTTCGGGCGCAAAGCCCGTCGTTGCCACGATGACGGCTTTCGCGTCGGGATCGGAGACACCCTCGGCACCGGAGTACGAGTAGCTGATGCCGACGCGCGGAAGCACCTTGAGCGCTGACACATCGAAGTCCGACGAAGCGGTGTGCTTCTTCACCGGCTGGTAGAAGAACTCGACGCCACCTGTCGCCACGGTTCCGAGCGTGCCCATCTCGGCGCCGTCGAAGCCTCCACCCCGCGCGTAGATCTTCGTCACATCGCGCGCGGACATGATCCGGTCGTCCATCACCGCCGTCACGCCTTTTCCGCGTGACTCGGGCGCGGCCGCCACCCGAATGGCCGACAGCAGATTGATCGGGCCGTCCGGGCTGATGCCGGTCGGCGGACGTTGCGCGCCGACGACGACGACGGGCCGATCGGATTTGATCGTCAGGTAGAGGAAGAACGCGGTCTCCTCGAGCCTGGCCGTCCCGTGGGTGACGACAACGCCCGACAGGTCGGGCCGTTCCTTGAACAGCGCGTTGATCCGCTGCGCCAATCGCAACCAGTGATCGGGGGTGATGTTCGGGCTCCCCACGTTCGAGAACTGCTCGGTCTCGACCTGCGCGTACCGCTGGACGTTCGGAATCAGCGCGACGATCTCGTTCACGCTCTTCTTGATCTCGTATCCGCCAAGCGTCCCCGGATCCCGCTGCTCGCCCGCGATGGTGCCGCCGGTGGCGACGACGCGCACTTTGGGCAACGCCGTCTTTTCTTGTGCAGGCGCTGGATCGGCGATCCCTACCACGATCATGAGGAGCACGACCTGACAACGATGCATCGACATATCGAAACCTCTTTCAACCACCGATGACCTCGTCAAAGACGTGGTTCTGATCCTGATAGTCGAGAAACTCCGGTACCTGAAAGAACGAGCGCCCACCGGGCCGGCTGGTGCTGACGTCGTGGATTTGAATCATCGCGACGCGATGCGCGTCCGTATACGGAAACGGATCGAGCAACACGTTCTGGATGACGCTGAAGATGGTGGTGGCGGCGCCGATGCCGATCGCGAGCGTCAACACCGCCAGGACGGTGAACGACGGCTGCTTGCGCAGCCCGCGCAGTCCATACCGGATGTCGTGCCCGATCGTCTGCATAGCTCGTGACCCCGTCAGGGGATAGAGTAATCGCGAACGGCTAGTGGAGAGGAGACATCATGTCACCACGGTTCGTGCCCCGTTCCCTTGTTACAATGCTGCTCGCGTTCGCGGCGTTCGACGCGTTCGCTTCTCCGCTCGAGGCGCAAATGCTGCCAAATCCGTACGGTCTCGCCATCGCGCTGGACAACGCCAAGAAGGCGGCCGCGCCCGCGCTCGCCGAAGCGCGCAAGAACAACTGGACGATGGCGGTCGCCATCGTCGATTCGGGCGGCGACCTCGTGTACTTCGAGAAGATGGACGGGACGCAGACGGGCAGCGTGAACGTGGCGATCGCCAAGGCGCGTTCCGCAGCGCTCTTCAAGCGTCCGACCAAGGCCTTTCAGGACACGCTTGCGACAGGCGGTGACGGCCTTCGCATTCTCGGATTGGAGAACGCGGTCCCGGTCGAAGGCGGCATCCCGCTCGTGATGGACGGCAAAATCGTCGGCGCGATCGGCTTGTCGGGCGGCACCAGCCCGCAGGACGGCCAATGCGCGCAGGCCGGTGCGAGCGCCCTGAAATAATCTACCGGCCGCCGTAGCTCACGCGCCAGATCGCGTTCGACGCATCGTCGGTAACGAGCAGCGCGCCGTCGGAGGCGACGGCGACGCCGACCGGCCGTCCCCAGACTTCAGCGTCCTCGGTCACGAAGCCCGTCAGGAAATCCTGATACTCGCCCGTCGGTGCGCCGCCTTTGAGCGGCACGCGGATCACCTTGTAGCCGGTGCGCATCGACTTGTTCCACGAGCCGTGCTGCGCGACGAAGATGCTGTCGCGGTGCTCGGCGGGAAACTGCGAGCCGTTGTAGAACGTCATGGCGAGCGACGCGCTGTGCGGCTGCACCAGGACGTCGGGCGTCTTCACCTTGGATTTCAGCTCGGCGTGTTTGCCTTCGTGCCGCGGATCCTGATGGCCGCCCATGTAGAACCACGGCCATCCGTAGAACGCGCCCTCTTCCACGTGCGTGACATAGTCGGGCACGAGATTGTCGCCGAGACCGTCGCGTTCGTTCACCGACGCCCAGAGCTGGCCGGTCTGCGGATGAATGGCGAGACCGACGGCGTTGCGAATGCCGGACGCATAGATGCGGCGACCGCTGCCGTCCGGATTGAACTCGTAGATGACCGCGCGCTCGCGTTCGAGAGGATTGTTTTCTTCGTCGACATTCGACGCCGATCCGACCGACACGAACATCTTCCGGCCGTCGCGCGAGAAGGCGATGTCGCGCGTCCAGTGCTCGGCGTCCGGCGCGCCGCCGCTCGGGAGCGCGGCCACGATGACTTCCTGCGGACCGCGCGCCTTCAGATCGCCGGCACGATACGGAAAGCGAACGACTGAATTCGTGTTCCCGACGTACACGTGCGTCGGATCGGGGCCAGGCGGATAGAACGCGATGCCGAACGGACGATTGAGTCCGGTCGCGAAGGTCTCCACGTCCTGCGCTTTCGCGCCGCCGCGAATCGCTTTCACCGTGCCCGGCTGGCTTTGGGCGACGAAGAGGTCGCCGTTCGGCGCGGTCCGGATGATCCGCGGATTGTTGAATCCGTCGGCATACAGCGTGACCGTGTAGCCTGGAAGCGTTTCGGGTTTGGCGGTCGCCGGACGGGTGACGACCGTCGGCGGATTCTGGACGGCGCGGGTCGCGCCCGGCGCCGGCAGATCGGCTACCGTGATCTTGTGCACGACACCCGGCCGTTCACGGCGAAAGTCGGAGAAGGCCGATTGATCGCCAAGAGCCGCCGCGGCGACCATCACAGCTGCCAGCATTATTCGCATCACATCCTCCGAAGACCGGTCTAGACTACTCCAGCCAAGGAGGCTGCGATGAATGTCACACCACTTTCGCGGCGTGGTTTCCTGAAAACCGCCGGAGCAGGCGGCATCACCATGTGGATTCCGACCAACGCCAGGGGGTACACGTCGGCTGAGATGCGCGTGAAAGATGCCGAGGCCTCGCTCGTCGGCGTATCGAAGTGGGAGCTCGACACGCCAGTGCTCTGCGTCGATCTCGACAAGCTGGAACAGAACCTCGCGACGATGCGGAAGAAGCTCGCCGAAACCCGCGTCGCCAGCCGCCCGCACGCCAAGACGCACAAGTGTCCGGCGATTGCGAAGCTGCAGCTCGCATCCGGTTCCATCGGCGTCTGCACGGCGAAGGTCAGCGAGGCCGAGGCGCTCTTCGCGGGCGGCATCGAGAAGATCCTGATGACGACGAGCAACGTGACGCCGAACAAGATTCGCCGCGCGATGGCGATCAGCAAGGCGAACGGATCGTTCATCCAGGCGGTCGATCATCCGCGCAATGCGCAGGATCTCTCCGACGCGGCGAAGCACGCCGGCATCGTGGCGAACGTCGTCGTCGACGTCGCCATCGGCACGCGCTCCGGCGTCCCGGCAGACGATCGGGCGCTCGCGATCGCGCAGCTCGTCGATAAGCTGCCGAACCTGAAACTCCGCGGCCTGATCAGCTACGACGGCGGCGCGCAGCACATCAAAGGGTTCACGAAGAGGAACGAGGAGACGCTGAAGCGATTCGAGCCGTCGCTCGGCACCTTCGAGGCGATGAAGCGGTCCGGCCTCAACACCGAGATCTTCAGCGGCGGCGGAACGGGCACCTACAACATCATGCCGAAGGTCCCGGGCGTGACCGACGTCCAGGTCGGCAGCTACATCTTCATGGACGCGCAGTATCTCGAGATCGGCGGCGAGGGCAACGAGGAGCTGTACACCGATTTTGCGCCGTCGCTGACCGTGATCACGACCGTGTTGAACACGTACTTCCCGAACCGGCTCACGACCGACGCGGGCGCGAAGGCGCTGACGCTGAACAAGCCCGACGCGATCGTCATCGGTGAGAAAGGGTTCCGCTACAACGCGGGGTCGGACGAATTCGGCGCGATTCAGTACGAGACGTCGAGCAAGCAGTACGACGTCGGCGACAAGCTCGAGCTGATCGTGCCGCACTGCGATCCGGCGGTGAACGAGTACGACCAGATGTACGGCACCCGCAAGGATCGCGTCGAGGTGGTGTGGCCGATCTCGGCGCGCGGCCACTCGCAGTAGCGATCCTGAGATTGCAGATTTCAGATTTCAGATTGCAGATTGATTTGTAGATTGCAGATTCAAACGCAATCAGCAATCAGCAATCAGCAATCAGCAATCAACATTCAATCTGAAATCTGCAATCTGAAATCTGAAATTTCAGAAGACCTATGCCGCCGCGCGGCGGCGGTGCCGCCGCCGCGCGACGATGACATAGGCGATGACCACTCCGGCTCCGACGCCGAACGTGATGAAGTCGTACGCGTTCGGAAGCTTCCCCACGTACGCGAGCACGAACGCCGACGGCGCGACGCCCAAAGCCGTCGCGGCGACGTACCGCGGCCAGCTGATATCGGTGAACAATCCCAGCACGTAACTCATGACGTCCATCGGGAGGACGAGCCGCAGCAGGACGATGCTCCAGAACAGATCTTCGGGAATGTATTTCTTCATCCGGCGCAGGCGTTCCACCGACGTGAGCTTCTTCACGATCGGATAACCCCATCGCCTGGCGATGAGAAACGCAATCAGCGAGCCCGCCGTCCATCCGATCGTCGTGACGATCGCGGCCGGCACGGGACCCCAGGCGTGCGCGGCAACCGGAATCAGCGGCAGGGTGGCGCCCGGCGCGAGCACCGCATCGAGGATGTTCAGAACGATGTAGAGGACGACGCCGAGGAACGGGTTCTGATCGATGAAGGTCTTGATCGAGTCCTCATGGGTCCGAACGAGCACGATCGCCGCGATGAGCACCGCGCCGACGGTCGTCAGCCAGATGTACTCCCGTCGACGACTCGCCGCCATTCACTCATCATATAAGCGGCCGCGGCTTGTCACGAAGACACGAAGGCCCACGAAGCGCACGAAGATGGTTCTGTACAACGCCTCTTCGTGTCGTTCGTGCTCATCGTGACTTCGTGATGCGCCGTGGCGGCAGAGGCTATGTCTTCCGAAACGTGACGACGAGCACATCGCGATGACCAGGCCAGACGGAATCGAGCGGCGCGACCGGCGTCACGCCGTGCGCCACGCGGTTGTCGTCGACGAGCGCGGCATCGAGTGGATCGGTCAGCGTAAAGCTGCCGAGCGCCGTGCCGGCGAGATCGTAGACCGTCGTCGTGCCGCTGACGATGTTGTCGCGGTTGGCCAGGAGCACCAGCACGAAGTCGACGCCGTCGCGGTGAACGCCTTCCGGCGTCGGATGGCCTGGCGCGTCGGATCGCGCCTCGATCCGGAACTGATGCGCTTCGACGTGCCATGTGGTCACCGAGGGCGCGAGTTCGCGGAACAGCCGATCGCAGAAGCGCAGGATCGTCAGCATGCTTTGCGACTCGCCGACGCGCGGCTCGATCGGCGCGAACCACCGCTCGACGCCGCCGAAGAGACGGTTGTAGTCCTGGTGTTGATAATGCGGCTGGTGCGGTTGCCGTTCGATCGCGCCGTCCGAACCGATCGCGAACACCGCGAACCGTCGTCGTCGATAGCGGTCGCGTTCGGCGAGGTACTGATCGACCTCGAGATCGTCCCAGCTCGCCGCAAAGGCGGGCCAGTCCGACAGCGAGCCGACCGACTCGAGCGCCTCGCGCATCGCCGGCGCGTGCACGAAGGCATATCCGGACTCCGCGAGCGGCTGCTGCACGCTGACCGTTGTACGCGTCCGCGACACCGCGATACCGGACCAATCGGACTTTGGCTGGTGCGTCCGGCGCTGATAGTCAGAGCGTGTTGCGAAATTCGATGTAGCGCAGCCCTTTAGGGCTGCCCCGGCGGCCGTTGGCAGGCCTTAAGAGCTTGTGAAAGAATCACGTTGAACGCAAAGATCGCAAAGCGCGCAAAGCATCTTTTTCGAAAAGATTCTTCTTTGCGGTCTTAGCGGCCTTTGCGTTCACGTGATTTCTTCACATCCTCTTAAGATTAAGGCCTGCGCTACGAGGGGCCGCCCCTGATATTGCATGCGGTCTCTAGTGCTCCTGCAAGACGCTCTGGTACTCCTTCAACAACGACTGCCCGAGCTGTTCCTCGGTGATCAGCCCGGCGAGGGCGAGACGTATTTGCGCTTTGCAGTCCTCGAACTCGCGAGCGCTCGCGCTCTCGGGATGCTCGAAGATGCCGACCGTCGCGAGGGTCCGACTGAGGTTCTGCATCGCGTCGCTCGAGAATCGCATGTAGAGATCCTGATGCCCATACACCGTCGCGTATTTCTTCACCTCGTCGTAGTCCATCAGCCCGAACGCCCCGGTCACTTCGGCCGTCGTACGGCTGGCGCTTCGAAGATCCGCGGTCGTGAATCCCAGCTGCACGGACATCGAACCTTTGAGCTGCTCGAAGTTCTTGCGATCGGCGAGCCGCTGCGCGACGTCGAGGGCGTGTTCGAGGTTCTGTTTTTCTTCAGGCAGCTTCTGGAGCCGGTTGCTCAGCTCCTTGACGTTGTCCCGGAGCTCATTGGTGAGATTCAGGCGGGCCTCACGCACCAGCGCCCGGTGCTCACGCCAGCTCGCGACGCCCTCGAACGACAACGCGATGAGGACGCCCACCGTGATGAGCGCCAGGTGGACGGCCATCTCCTTGTAGGTGTGGATCGGGCGATGCGGCGCGTGAATCTCCAAGGCGCGGATATTATCATCGGCATGCGCGTTCCCTATCCGGAGCTTCATGACGCCTTGCGCCGCGCGCTCGAAACGACCGGGCTGGCCCCCGAGCGCGCCGACCTGAGCGCGCGACTGATTGCCGACGCGAGCCGCGACGGCGTGCATTCGCACGGCCTGAATCTGTTTCCGCGGCTGATGCGGATGATTCGGGCCGGCACTGTGGACGTGAGTGCCGTGCCCGAACGGATCGCCGCCAGCGGCGCCGTCGAGCGATGGGACGGCCGGCGCGGCGTCGGCAACCTGAACGCGCATCACAGCATGGCGGCCGCGATCGCGCTCGCGCGAGAGCATGGCCTCGGGTGCGTCGCGCTGGCGAACACGAATCACTGGATGCGCGGCGGGACGTACGGCTGGCAGGCGGCGGACGCCGGCGTGATCGGCATCTGCTGGACCAACACGCTGCCGAATCTTCCGCCCTGGGGCGCCGCCGATCCGCGCGTCGGGAACAACCCGATCGTCATCGCGGTCCCGCGAACCAGCGGCCACGTCGTGCTCGACATGGCCCTGTCGCAGTTTTCGTACGGCGCGCTCGCGGCGTACCGCACTCGCGGTGAGCAGTTGCCCGTGCCGGGCGGCTTCGACACGCACGGAGCGCTGACGCGCGATCCCGCGGAAATCGAGGCGTCGAAGAGACCGCTGCCGATTGGGTTCTGGAAGGGATCCGCCTTGTCGATCGTGCTCGACATGATCGCGGCGGTCCTGTCGGGCGGCCGCGCGACTCACGAGGTGCCCGCGGGTCCCGAGGCGGAGACGGCGCTGTCGCAGGTGTTCATCGCGATCGATCTCGCGTCGCTCCCAGGTGCGGGCGATGCGGACTCCATTGTCAACGCGATCGTCGAGCATCTGCAGCCCGCCTCGCGCGACGGCGAGCGCGTCAGGTATCCGGGCGAGCGGACGCTGGAGACACGGCGACAGAATCTCGCGGACGGGATTCCGGTGGATCCATCCGTGTGGGCGTTCGTTCAGAGTCTCTAGAGCGGTTTTCGATTCGGTGAAGCGGCGCTGAACCAACGATCAACGTAGCGGATCGAGCACGCGGCCGACGAGAAAAAGGCCGTAGACGCGCGAGTCGAGACTGCGTGGGCGCCGCACGCTCGTGCAGCGCCCACGCGATCGATCAGAGCGACTTCAGGAAGGTGATGAGCTGATTCTGCTGCGTCGAGGTCAGCGCACGGTAGCTGTTGATCACGCCAGTGGCTTCGCCGCCGTGACGCAGGATCGACTCGTTGAACGTCAACGATGTGCCGTCGTGCATGTGCCGGGCGTTGCTCCGGGCGCCCCAGAGCGGCCGCGTCCGCAGCTTGTTGCGCGTCGACTGCCCGCCGTTCTGGACGATGCCGTCGCCGGTGCCGATGTCGTGCAGCAGGAAGTCGCCGAACGGACGGATGATCTTGTTGCCGAGCGCGGCCGGCACCACGAGTGCCCCTCCGTTGATGATCGTCCCCGCCGGGGCGGTCGTGATCGCGGGCGTGTGACAGATGTTGCATCCAATCGCGTTGAAGCGGGCAGCACCGGCCTGGGCGTCGGCCGTCGCGGCGAGCGCGGTGTCACGCGGCGGCGCCTTGGTCGCCCGCATGAAGTCGGCAAAGGCGTTGATATCCTCGCTTCCGTCCTCGCCGCAGTTGACGGTGGGGGCCGACGCGCAGGGTTGATTGTCGGGCACCGGGTCGAACCCGCTGCCAAAGCCCACGAACATCCCCAGCGAGGTGTTCTCGACCAGGTTGAACCTGTTGGCCAGCGAGGTGTTCTCGACCAGGTTGAACCTGTTGG
>MNEX01000127.1 GCA_001917905.1 Acidobacteria bacterium 13_1_40CM_65_14 | reverse complement strand
CGGCCGGTTTGTGCCCGCGCGGTTCTTTCCGGCGCAGCACGGGTTGATCAAGTGGGGACCGGACTACGCCCCGCGGCTGTCGGCCGTCTACGATCTCTTCGGCGACGGCAAGACCGCGCTCAAAACCAGCTTCAGCAAGTACCATCGGCAGTACGACGCGGATCCGTTCCTCGTCTACGCCGACGCGGGACTCCGTCAGGAGAACCGCAACTGGTTCGACTGCGCCCTCAATGCGGCGGGCACCGCGTGCTCCCCTGTCGTGCTCCCGACCAACAACGACGGCATCGCGCAGGATTCCGAGATCGGACCGAGTCCGAGCGGCGGAAATTTCGCCAATCGGTCCGGCGCGCTCCCGGGCGATCTGCGGCGGCAATACAACCTGGAGTACACCGCAGGCGTCCAGCATCAGGTCAGGCCCGGTCTGGCAGTCGGAGCCCTCTTCATCAAGCGGGCGATCCGGAACATCCAGATGACGGATCGCACGTTCATCACGCTCAGCGACTACATCCCGTTTCAGGTGCGAATGCCCGCCATTTCCGATCCGGCTGTGGCGGCCGTGCTGAACCCGAACGAGACGATCACGGTGTACAACCTCAATCCGGCCAAGAGCACGGTGTTCGGCCAGGGATTGATCGATCGCAGCAGCCAGCAGAATCGATCGCTCTATACGGGTTTCGAGGCGTCGTTCTCGGCGCGGCTGGCCCGCAACGGGACCGTCTTCGGCAGTTGGACTGCGGAACGCAACGTGTCAGTGTTCTGCGAGTCGGACGACAACCCGAACGGCCCGCCGGTGGCCGACCTGTACCAGGGCCGCAACGTATCGGAGGGCGGCCGCTTCTGCGATCAGCGGCAGTTCCACATGCCGTTCCTGCACGAGTTCAAGCTGGCGGGCAACTATTCGCTGCGCTACGGCATCGACGTCGGCGCCGTGCTCCAAAGCTACCCGGGCCTGGAGCGGGTGATTACGTGGCAGCCTGCGGCCAATTTGTACCCGAACGGTCAGCGGACGCAGGCACAGACGATCATCCTCAACGAACCCGGATCGCTCTACGGCGAGCGGTGGAATCAGCTCGACATGAACATCAAGAAGACCATGCACTACGGGCACGGCAAAGTGCACACGTTCCAGTTCGATGTGTTCAATGTGTTCAACCGCAACGCGATTCGCACGATGACCGACACGGTCGGGACCTCGCTCGGTCAGGTGACGGCGATCCTGCCGGGCCGTTTCCCGCGGCTCGCGTACCAGTTCAAGTGGTAATCCAGGACCGAGGGGCTGCGAGCTCCACGAGATCGCTCGACCCGACCGAAGAACGCAAAGGCCGCCAAGGCCGCAAAGAACGTTTTCAGGTACCGGTTTTCGTTGCGGTCTTCGCGATCTTTGCGTTCTTTGTCTCACGTGTTGCGGCGCAGGAGACAAAGCCGGGCGCGGGAAAAATGGAGATCGGTGGATTCCCCATGGGCGGGACGTTCTTTGTCGGTGGAGATGACGACAAGGAAGTGGACTTCAACGTCTACACCGCCGGCGCCAATCTCAGTTACTACCTGACCGAACGGGCCGCCATCGAAGGCGAATTCAGTATCAGCTTTGGCCTCGCGCAGGACGTCTTCTTCAAGAAGGCCGAAGTGCTGCACGTCCAGATGCCGAACGTCTGGAGCTACTTCGGGAACGTCGTGTGGCTCCCGGCCGGTGCGGCGGGCCGCGCGGTCGCGCCGTATATCACCGCGGGGGCCGGCGCCGTCTCGCTCCAACCACGCCAGCAAACCAAGCCGTTCGGGTATGACGTCGACACGGTGGGATTCCAGACGTTCCTCGCGGAGAACATCGGGGGCGGCATCAAGATCTTCCGCGGCGCGGACGCACCCGATTGGGGCTTCCGCATCGACTACCGCTATCTGATCGTGAACGCGAACAGCAATGCTCCCGCGTTCTTCGCGAAGGCGAAGAGCCGCGGCGGCCACCGCGTGAGCTTCGGGATCCTTTTTACGGCGAAGCGGTAACGAGCGTCCAGTAGGCGGCCTTGTCATCGGCCCTTCTCGCTGACTCGCGCTGCAGCGAAGATATCGCGCAGGATTTCGTAATTGCCTTCGTGGCACGCGTACTCGAACAAGCGCTCGGCGCTCTGCTTCAGCCGGATGACCGCCGTCCAAGGCTTCGTCCACGTCGTCGGGTCGTCGATGGTGATCTCGTAGTCGATTCGGTCGAGCGCGACGCGCGTGAAACGTTCGATGACGTGCAGGTGGTCGGACGATCCCATGAAGTTGTTCTTCGCCGAGAAATTGGTCGTGTCGACGACGAGCGTCTGCCCCTCCCATCGTCCCCGGGAATCCCCTTCCCACTGGCGCACGGACGGCGGCAGGTGCGGGCGGCCGTCGAGATTGATGATGCGCGCTTCGTGTACGGCCTCGAGGAACAGCACGGTGTGCGAAGGCGTTTGTACGATCTGGTAATAGCCAAGCGGCCCGGCGCCGGTGTTGCTCCCGCTGACCCTCGGCACACCATAGGTCAGGCATCGTTCCACATGGTTGAGATCCTCGGGTCCCTCAGGAGGACGGCGACGAATCGCGTCGGCCACCGCCTTTCTCCGTTGCGCGTCGCTGGTCAACGAAGGGATTCGGCCGTCCGGCGGATCGACGATCAGCGACGTGCGGTTGTCGAACACACGCTCGATCATCTCGAACGTGGTGCCCGTCGCGGTCGCGCTCTTGAAGTGATCGATGTCGGCGAGCGCGGCGAGGTAGACCGCATCTCCCCCGGCGAAATCGGCGTTGGTGTTCTTGAAGAGACGGTCGGCCCGCTTCCGCAAGTCGGCGACTTCGTCGTCGGTCAGAAACTGTCTGCCTTCGAGCGCTTTCGGACGTTCGAGTGGGGTCGCGCTGTTGTTCAGCCAGACGCCCTGCAGATCGGGATGACCGTCGGGGCCGACGGGAAGAATGCCGGCGTCGCTCGGACGCATTCCTGACGCTGCCGGGACCGCGGGCGCCTGCCCCGCAATAGACGCTTCGCTCGCGACAACGGCCGCGAGGATCACCAGCAATGGGAGAAATCGACGGTTCATCTCGACCTCCGGTCACCTGCCCACCAAAAGGTTCGACGGCATGCACGGCAGCCCGATCTTGTTCTTGCTCGGCTCGAATGAGCAACTGATGGTGCTCTGATCGTTATCGCGCCTCGTCCGGCAATCCAAACGCGATGATGTTGGAGCCCGTCGCCACCGCGACGTACTGTTTGTTGTCGAACATGTAGGTCATCGGCGACG
Source organism: Acidobacteria bacterium 13_1_40CM_65_14 (assembly GCA_001917905.1). Classification (GTDB taxonomy): domain Bacteria; phylum Acidobacteriota; class Vicinamibacteria; order Vicinamibacterales; family CAVVIG01; genus QHWF01. The sequence continues at coordinate 20,066 of MNEX01000127.1, read as the reverse complement.
CTTTCCACAGCTGACTCGTCTGAAAACTCCACAGCGGCTTTCCGTTTGCGGCGTCAGCCGCCATCAGCGCTCCGCTGTCTTCTCCGAAGAACACGATTCCGCCGGCGGTGCTGAGTGTGCCGCCCCATGAATCGACCGCGCCGGTCTGCGGCAGCTCCCACACGATGCTCGCGGTCTGAATGTCGATCGCGCGCAGGACTCGCTGCGCCGGCTCGTCGGGCGCCTGTTTGAACGATCCGCCCATGAAGCCTTTTCCAGCTTCCCACTCCATCGGCGTGCGCGTGAAGATGCCGCACTTGTCGTTGGTCTGCACGTAGTACAACCCGGTCGTCGGATTGAACGACGTCGAGTACCAGTTCGATGACCCTTCGAGCGATGGGCACACGCGTTTGCCCTCGAGCGACGGTTCCATGTTCGGCACAACGATCGGCCGGCCTTCGGGCGTCAGGCCGCGCGCCCACGTGACGTTCTTGGCGTACTGCTTCCCGAGCAGAAACTTGCCGTCCGTGCGATCGAGGACGTAGAAGAATCCGTTCCGGTTGGCTTGCACGAGCAGCTTCCGCGGCCGACCCTGCCACGTTGCCTCGATCAACGCCGGCGTCTCCTGCGCGTCGTAGTCCCACACATCGTGCGGCGTGAACTGAAAGTGCCACTTCAGTGTTCCGGTCTTCGCATCCAGCGCCACGACGGAATCGGAATACAGATTGTCGCCGCCGCGGTCGTCGCCGATCAGATCGGGCGACGGATTGCCTGTCGGCCAGTAGAGTGTGTCCAGATCCGGATCGTACGTTCCAGTCAACCACGTGGTCGCGCCTGGGTGCTCGATCCCTTTGCCCTGCCACGTCTCCGACTTCGGCTCGCCCGGACGCGGCACCGTCCAGAAACGCCAGACTTCCTTGCCGGTCACCTGATCGAACGCCGCGACGAAGCCGCGCACCCCTTCATCGCCGCCCGACGTGCCGGTGACGACGAGCGGTCCGACGGCGAGCGGCGCTCCGGTCGCGTTGTAGTTCTGATGCCAGTCGGCCATCTCGGTCTCCCACAGCAGCGCGCCGCTGAAGCGATTGAGGGCGATGAGATGGGCGTGATCGGTGACCATGAACACGCGATCGCCCGCGACGGCCACGCCGCGGTTGATGCCGCCGGCCGCGTTGCCGACGAGACCCTTGGTTCGCGGCCGCTGGTAGTGCCAGATTTCGCGCCCGGCGCCCGCATCGAGCGCGTAGCACTCGTTGGCGCTGGTGACATACATCACGCCGTCGACGACGACGGGCGTGACCTGCAGGTGCGACGTGTTCGGCAGACTGAAGATCCACTTGGGAACGACACGCGACACGTTGCTCGTCGTGATCTGGGCAAGCGGGCTGTACCGGCTTCCGATCGTGTTGCCGTTGTAGCTCGGCCAGTCGGCTTGTGACGTCACGGCTCGATACGAGTTTCCGCTCGTGCGGAGCAGATGGATTTTTCGATCGTCGCCCAACAACTGGAGATCGAGCGAGCTTTGATTGAGAACAAGACCTTCGATCGCGCCGCCATCGATCAGAGAGATCTTTTTACGGACGGGGCCCGAACCGGACCGCGGCCGCAACGTGCGCAGGTAGCGGATCAGCTCGCGGGTCTCGCTGTCGGTCAGGCTCGGAAATGGCGGCATGCCGGCAGCGGGTAATCCCTGTCTGAAGAGTGAGGCGAGATTCTCGTCGGTCAGCGCGGGCACGCGCGTCGCGATGGCCGGCCCAAGCTCGCCGCCGTTCCCGTCGCTGCCGTGGCATGCGGCGCAACGGTTGACGAAGACTTGCCGGCCCGAATCGGGAGTCTGCGCGAAGGCGATCGAACCGGACAACAGCGCACAAAGGAAAAAGACGGCAACTCGCACGCCGTAAATGTATCACTGACAAATGTTGTCCGCGGGAACTGACGCGCTGCGTCATTCAGTTCTCGACCCTGAACAATGTTGCAGGCCCGTCGTGCTCTAGAACGTGTCTCATAAACCCGAACAATCACGAAACCACGAAAGCACGAAACCACGAAAAAGAAAACCTTTAGGTTGTTTCGAGTTTTCGCGTTTTCGTGTTTTCGTGTTCTTGTGGGAACGCCATTTGTGAGATGGCTTCTAGAGTCAGCCAAGTCAAAGTACGATCCGGACCTCGTCGCGCACCTGGGCACCGACGCGCAGAAGCATTCAAGGCAAAGGCGCGGGCGATCGACATCGCCTATCAGACGCTCACTGCGTCGGAGACCCTCACCACAGCGCCTTGAGGCCGAACTGCATCTGCCGCGGCGTGTTGCCCTGAGCGCTGACGACCCCGAACGAGCTCGACGTGACGCTGACGTTCGGCGCGGCGAACTGCACGCGATTGAGCGCGTTGAACACTTCGACGCGCGCCTGGAGCCGTGCCCGCCCAGACAGCGTGAAATGCTTGAACAGCGACAGATCGACGTTGCGGACGCTGTCGGTGCGCAGGAGCGGGAAGGTCGCGCCTGCGTTCCCGAACGTAAACGCCGCCGGCTGGCTGAACGCTGACGTGTCGAACCACCGCTGCAGCCGATCGTTGCGGTCGCCGTCGAGCCGCGGATCCTGACCGTTCCAGTTGGGCCGCGTGACCGGATTGAACAATCCTGCGGTGTTGCTCGCGGTGATCGTCAGCGGCGTCCCGCTCTGCACGCTGACGATGCCGTTGATCTGCCAGCCGCCGATCAGGGCGTCGAGCGCCGCGGGAGCGGACGCGCCGAACGAGCGCCCGCGGCCGTACGGGATTTCGTAGAGCACGCTCAGCACGAGCCGGTGCGGGATGTCGTACGACGCGACCGAGCGGCTCGCGCGCACGTCGTAGCTGTTCTGATGGCTTTCGCCTTCCTCCGTCGCCCTCGACCAGACGTACGAGCCTGCGAGCATCAGGCCACCGCTCATGCGCCGGTTCACGCTGGTCTGCAGCGCGTGATAAATCGACGTCGCGCCCGTGAACTGGAGCGGGATGATGTCGGTGAACTGTGGATACGGGCGCAGCAGCTGCGCGCGGCTCACTTGCGGCGCCACCAGCACGCCGCTGTTGACGACGCCGTAGAACGGATTCGGAACGAGCTGATTGAGCGCCGATCCAAGCGCGAGATATTGCGGATCGAGCTGATTGATGTTCAGCCCTGATTCAGTGTTCGTCTGCAGATCGTGGCCGCCGGTCCCGACATACGCGACCTCGACGGCGGTTCGCCACGGTAGCTCGCGCTGGAGCGTCACGTTCCACTGCCGGTTCCACGGCGTCCTCGTGCCGTCGTACAGCGGCGCCTGCAGCGTCGACCCCACGCCGGTGAGCAGCCCTTCCGCCGCGCCGGGTGACGGACGGAACCCGTCGGGGTACGGGTCGCGAAGCAGCCGGAAGGGCGTGATGCCGTCCAGCGTGGCGACCCAGAGATTCTCTGTGCGGAACCCGAATGGTCCGACGGTGCCGTTCGCCTGCTGATACGACGGACCGTACGCGTGCGCGTAGCCGGCGTGCACGACCGTCTTGTCGTCCACCTCAAACGCGCCGCCGATGCGCGGCGAGATGTTGTTGCGATCGGTCCTGTACTGCCACCGGCTGTTGCCGTCGACGCCGACGAACACCAGGCCGCCGCGCAGATCGGCGAACTGCGGCACGCGCGCCGCGAGCGGCGAGCGCGCGTTCGGATCGAAATAATTCATCCGATCGTACCGTTCGGTCCGCGGCGTCTCGAGGTCGTAGCGGACGCCGAGGTTCAGCGTGAGCCGGTCGGTGACCCGCCAGTCGTCCTGGATGTACGGCGCGACATAAAAATTCTGCGACGCGACGTTCTTCCAGTTCTGGATCAGGGTGTTGGTCGCCGTCCCGATGCCGAGCAGGAGCGACGCGATGCTGTGGCCCGCGGTGCTGCTGGCCGTGTTCGGATTCGGCCCTTGCGTCATCGCGGCGGAGAAGTTGAACGTACCGGCGGCCCTCGCCTCCCACACGTTGACGCGGATCATCCGCGCGTCGATGCCGGTTTTCCACGTATGACGCGAGACGGTCTTCGTGAGGCTGACGAGCAGCGGGTAACTCATGAACGCGTTGTAGCGGTGATCGTTTCCACCGAGCGACACGTAGTTGGTCGCGCCGAACGCGGGGAACATCTGGCGATCGACCGCCTTGTCGATCGACGTCGGGAGGCCGAGTTGCGATGGCAGGAACCCGAGCCCCTGGTTGTTGAAGACGAACAGCGTGCGCGCGAACCCGAGCCGCGTCGTGAGCAGCGTTGAGCGATTCAGCGTCTGGTTGTACTCTGCAACGAAGTTGTGGACGCGGTTCTCCTCGATGACGCGTCCTTCGGCAATCGCGAGCTCGTCGGGAAACGCCTGCAGCGGCGCCGTCTCGACGAAGCGGTGCGAGTAGCGCATGAAGCCGCGGCCGTTGGTCCGGAAGTTGCGGTCCACGCGCACGTCGGTGTTGTTCGTGTTGAGATCGGCGCTGCCGGTCGCGACGTAGTTGTTGCGGCCCGTGATCGGATCGCCCGGCTGGTTCGGTTTCGGATAGTAGCGGAGGACGTTCAGTGCCACCGGATCCCACAGCTCGCGCGGGATCTTGTTGTCGGGAAACTGATCGCGGATGAAGCCGCCGGCCGGATTCGCACGGGTCGTGAACGGATTGAAGATGCGAATCAGCTGACCGTTCGCGGCGAAGCTGCGCGAAAAGTCGCCCTGGCGTTCGAGCTCCGTGGGCACGGTCAGCGTCGACGAAGCGAACGCGCGTTCCCGGAGCCCTTCGAACGACCCGAGGAAGAACATCTTGTCCGGCTGGATGGGTCCGCCAAGCGCGCCGCCGAACTGATGGCGGGAGAAGTCGCTCAGTTTCTCGCCGCGCTGCTTCTGAAAGAAGTTGCGCGCGTCGAACTTGGAATCGCGCACGAACTCGTACCCGCTGCCGTGCAACTGGTTCGATCCCGATTTGTAGACGACGTTGACGACGCTGCCGAGGCTCCGCCCGAATTCGGCGGGATAGGTTGCGCCGAGGACCTTGAATTCCTGAATGGCATCCACCGACGGAAAGACTGAAATGCCGACGCCGCCGGTCACTGTCGGAAAGGTCGCCGTGACGCCGTCGACGAGCGTGTCGCTGCTGCGCGGGCGGGCGCCGTTGATCGTGTAGCGGAGATCGCCGTACGCGTTGCCAATCGTTCCGGCGACGCCCGGCGTCAGAAAAATGAGTGAATACACATTCCGCGTATTGAGCGGCAGCTCCGCAATCCGCCGGTTGTCGACGAGTTTGCTGAGCGTAGACGAGTTGGCCTCGACGAGCGGCGCCTGCGCGACGACCTCGACGGCCTCTTGAACCGTGCCGAGCTCGAGGACGAAGTCGACGCGCGCCACTTCGTCGAGCGTGAGCATCACGCCTGACTGCAGCGCGCTCTTGAACCCCGAGAGGCTCGCCTCGACACGGTAGGTCCCGAGTGGAAGCGGCAGCGATCGGTAGCGACCCTCGACGTCGGTGACGGCCACCTCTTCGCGGTTCGTCTGGAGCTGCGTCATCGTCATCGTCGCGCCCGGCAGCACGCCGCCGCTGCTGTCCTTGACCACGCCGGTGATCGTTCCCGTAATCGTTTGTGCGTCGGCCGCCGGCGCTTGCAGCAGGACGCCGATCACCGTCACCAATAACAACTTGCGCATCGGTCCTCCCTCGGGCGGTGCTAGTATTTCGGCGATCGAGAGTATATGGCGTCAGTAGTCGTTCACATCGCGGTGCTCAGCGGGATTTTCCTGCTGGCAGCCTTTCCCGGCGTCGCGCAACAGCCAGGGCGCCAAAGCCGCGGCAGCGGCGACGGCGGCCCTGACCGCGTCGTCGCGGAACGGGTGCTGCGCCTCGGAGGCGCCGTCATCCTCGAAGGGCAACGCCGGCCCATTCTCGATCTCCATGACCTGCCCGATACCGACTTCCGCATCCACACGCTGGATCTCGTCGGCGTCTCGATGGGCGCCTGGGGTCTGAAGGATGAACTCTCCAGGCTGCCGGCGCTGCCGCATCTGAAGGAGCTCTATATCAACGGTCGGCTCTGGTACAACCAGCCGCCCTCGCTGGTCGCCGACACGCTCGGATTGTTCTCCGCGGCGACGGATCTCGAGAAGCTCGTCTTGAGTAAGCCGGTGCAAACGTACATTCCACTGGAAGACGCCGTCTTAGAAAGGTTGGCGGCGCTGCCGGGAATCGAGGAGATGCGGTTGCACCAGACACGCCTTCCCGGCAACTCGCTCGCGCCGTTCACCAAACTGAAGTACCTCGACCTCAGTCACAATCGCTTCTTCGATGATCGCGGCCTGGTTCATGTGGGACGCATGAGCGGTCTCACCAAGCTGTATCTGACGGGCACGTCGACGAGCGACGAGGGCTTGCGGAACCTCGCCGGACTCACCAACCTCATCGAGCTCGACCTGGATGGCACCGGAATCTCGGATGCGGGGCTCGCCCACCTGGCCGGCCTGACGAAATTGCGGCGGCTGAATCTCCTGGGCTCGAACGTGACAGACAACGGGCTCGTGCACCTGGAGCGGATGACGAGTCTCGAGGAGCTGTCGCTGTACCGCACGAAGGTCTCGAACGCGGGCCTCGCGCGCCTCACGCACTTGAAGCAGCTCCACGATCTCGACGTTCGGTACAGCCGGGTGACCGCGGCAGGCGTGAAGGAGTTGCGGGCGCGTCTCGTGGATGTGGCCGTCCTCGTAGACGACTCTTCGAACCGAACCGCCAGGCGCACCGCCGAGGTCGCGTCGGTCACAGGCAAAGGCGAGGCAGCGGTTTCGACATGGCTGCGTTCGATCGGCGCGCAGGTACGGATTCGCGACGGGCGTGCGGTGGCGGTTTCGCTCGACTCCACGTCGATCACCGATCGCGAGGTTGCCGTTCTGCAGGAACTGCCGCAACTCGAGGAGCTCAGTCTTCGCGACACCGAAATCAGCGAGCTCGGCGCCGCGCACGTATCGAGCCTCAAGGGGCTCCGCACACTCGATCTCAGTCATACGCTGCTCTCTGATTCCGCACTCGAGAAGCTCGCGCCGCTGACGAGTCTTCGCAGCCTGGACCTCAGTCACACGCTGGTGGAAGGAACCGGGCTTGGCGCGCTGGCAAGCCTCGCCGCGCTTCGCGAAATACGTTTCAGCGACACACCGCTCGGCGACGAAGGATTGGCGCACTTGAGTACGCTGAGCGGGCTGGAGAAGCTGTCGCTGAAGTACACCGACGTCACCGATGAGGGCATCGAACATCTCGCGACGCTCGTGAAGTTGACGTCTCTCGATCTTTCGGGCGCGGATGTCGGCGACGCCGGCCTGGCCACCATCAGCAAGCTGTCGCAGCTCGAAGAGCTGCACATGAACTTCGGGCGTTTCAGCGATGCCGGCGTGAAGCGCCTTGCGGACCTGCAACGGCTGAAGCGCCTCAGCCTGGCGCACACCAAAGTGACGAACGCCGGCATGGAGATGGTCGGGAAGCTGGCGAACCTGGAATCGCTGGACCTGGACCACACGCAGGTGAACGACAGCGGGCTGGCGAAGCTGAAAGGGCTGACGAAGCTGGTGAATCTTACGCTCGACAGCGTGGACCTCACCGATGCAGGCGTCGCGCATCTGGCTGGGTTGCGCAGCCTGCGGCAATTGGATCTGTACCACACACTCGTGAGCGAGAAAGGCCTCGAACAACTGAAGAAGGCGTTACCCGACTGCCAGATTCACTACGATCGCGATTCCACAAGACGGGAGCGGCGACGCTAGTGGCGTGTCTCTTCCGAATTACTAGCGGGCCGCTCCGCTCGCACCCCACCGCGCAGGCGTGCGCGGTGGGGACCCCGCGTTGTCGCGGCCCGAAAATCGCGGTCGAAGGCTCGTTGTGACTAGGACTCCTTCAGCGGAAACGGTCCACTAGGATGCTGCTTGCGATCGCGTTGTCAGGTCTGATCGCATCGATCGAGGCGCAGGGCGGCGAAGTCGTCCGCGATCAGAAAGGCGAGATCGTCGAGATATCGCTCGCTCGCACGTGGGCGACTGATGCCGACATCGAACAGATCGCGAGTGCCAAGAGCCTGAAACGGCTGGATCTCTCGCTGACGTACGTCTCGGACCGTGGCATCGAGCGGCTGAAGGGACTCGATCGGTTGGAAGAGCTGAATCTGTACGCCGCCGAGTTCATCACCGATGCGGCGATGGCGTTTCTCCGAGGGAATCGTCAACTGAAGACGCTGAACCTGCGAGGCACCGACGTCACCGATACGAGCCTCGCGTATGTCGCGGAGCTGACAAACTTGAGATCGCTCGACATCAGCTTCACGCAGATCACCGACGTCGGACTCGAGCATCTGGTATCGCTGCCGCAGCTCGAAGCACTGAACCTGGGCGGCGACAAGATCAGCGGCGTCGGCCTTCACGTGCTGAAGCTGTTGCCGAAGCTCAGGAAACTCAGTTTTTACGGCATTCAGCGGCGCAACGCGGGGTGGTGCTGGGCGCCGGTCCTCACCGATCTGGAAATGGATACGATCTCGCTGCTCGCCGGCCTCGAAGATCTGAATCTTGGCTCCGGCGTGGCGCTCGGCGCGCCGCGGCCGGGCGATCTTGGTCCAGCCGATGGCGAAGCGGAATGCCGCATCGCCGGCGGAACCCGCATCACCGATTTCGGATTGGCCAAGCTGGCGACGCTCAAGAAACTCCGGCAGCTCGATCTGAGCGGCTCCGCGATCACCGCCAGCGGCTTGAAGACGCTCGCGAACTTGCCGGATTTGCAGCGCCTGAGCCTGTGGAACGTCAAGGGAATCGACGATTCCGCGGCGCCGCATCTCGCGGCGCTCGGCAACCTGACGAGCCTGGATCTCTCGAATACGCCAGTCGGAGATGAGACGCTCGCGCGGCTGGCCAAGCTGTCCAATCTGCGGCGCCTCTATCTGAGCGAGACGAAGGTGACGCCGGAGGGGCTCGCTGCGTTCCGCAAGCAGCGTCCGGCGAGTGTGGTGTCGGGGGGAGCACGGCCCGCGCCGCGAGTGCCGCTCAGTCCGGAAAGTCGGAAATGACTGCGAGTCGTCTATGTCTGGTCGCGGTCGCTGTCGTCGCTCCTGTGCTCGCGGCCCAGACTCCGATCTCGTTTACGCGGACGGTGTATCCGATCTTCGAGAGCGCGCAGTGCCGCGGATGCCATTCCGACGATGGCGTCGCCTCGGCAACGAGACTGCATTTTCCGGAGCCGAACGCGAGTCCCGACGAGATTGAGGCGTTCGGGCTGACGCTCGCCGCTCTGGTCGATCGCACCGATCCTGCCCGATCGCTGCTGATCAACAAACCGACCAACCGCGTGCGTCATACGGGAGGCGTTCGAATCCAGCCGGGTTCCTTTGATGAAGAGGCGCTGCGCACGTGGGTGCAGTACCTGGCCGGTGTCTCCGAAGAGGTCGTGACGGCCGCCCGCGAGCGAGTCTCGGCCAGCAACACCGCCTCGGCGCCCGATCAACTCCTCCGGCGCCTGACGCACAGTCAGTACAACAACACGGTGCGAGATCTGCTCGGCGACTACAGCCGACCCGCGGATCGTTTTCCGCCCGAGGACTTCGTCAACGGTTTCAAGAACCAGTTGCGCACGCAGGGAATGCCGCCGATGCTCGCGGAGGTCTACAGCGCCGCCGCCGAAAAGCTGGCGCTGAACGCGTTCCGCGCGGGCGACGTGAACGGGCTCGTGCCGTGCAAGCCGGCGTCGGCGCGTGACACGCGATGCCGCGATCAGTTTGTGCGCGGCTTCGGGCTGCGGGCGTTTCGCCGGCCGTTGACTGACGTGGAATTCGACCGCTACGCCGCGCTGTTCACGGCGCAGGCGGCCCCGGTGGGCCAAGCCGGAAAGTCCCGCCAGTTTCTCGACGGCGCGCGGGTCGTCGTCGAGGCGATGCTGCAATCGCCGAAGTTTCTCTTTCACGCAGAGAGCGCTGGCCGCCTTCGCGCCGAAGGCGCTTCGGCGAGCCTCGCCGACCAGCCTCCGCCAAGGCTACGGCGGTCCGCCGAAGCTTCAGCGAAGGCGGAAGCTCGCCCTGATCGCGAGCGAGCGGAGGCGGGCGGACGTTTCCGCGACTACGCCGTCGCCAGCCGGCTCGCGTACTTGCTGTGGGACACGATGCCGGACCAGCGGCTGCTCGACGCGGCGGCCGCGGGCGAGCTGCGGACGGCCGACGGCCTCGAGCGCGTCGCCCGGCGCATGCTCGACCAGCCGCCCGCCCGGCAGGCCGTCGACGAGTTCTTCGCGCAGTGGCTCCGTTTCGATCGCGTGCTGGGTTCCGTGAAGGACCGGCGCCGTTACCCGGAGTTCACGCCGGAACTGGCCGCGATGATGGTCCAGGAGACGCGTATGCTGCTGGACAACCTGGTGTGGAACGACGGCAATTTCATGGAGGCATTCACGGCCGAGTACAGCTTCCTTAACGCGGATCTCGCGAGCCTCTACGGAATGCCGGCTCCCTCCGGCGAATTCGAGCTCGTGCGGTTCCCGGCCGCTTCGCACCGATCGGGTCTTCTCGGGCAGGCATCGTTCCTTGCGTCAAACGCGGGACCGGTCGAGACCTCGCCGACCGCGCGCGGCATCTTCATCCGCGAGCAGCTGCTCTGTCAGCACGTGCCGAATCCGCCGCCCGGCGTGAATACCCAGGTGCCGGAGCCGACCGCCGACCGGCCGCTTGCGCGACGGCAGCGGATGCAGGCACATGTCGAGAATCCGACGTGCGCGAGCTGTCACCGCTTGATGGACCCGATCGGCTTCGGGCTCGAGAACTACGACGCATCCGGCCGCTGGCGCGACAGCGAAGTGATCGAGTTCGAGGGCAGCGGTCGACGCGCGGCCAGCAAGAAAGTGGAGTTGCCGATTGACGGCAAAGGCGAGATCGCCGGTCTTGCGGACTCGGCGTTCTCCGAGCCGAAGCAAATCGGGCGCTTGCTGGCCGCGAGCTCCGCGTGCCAGGAATGCGTCGTCAAGCAGATGTTCCGCTACGCGTTCGGCCGATCGGAGACGCGCGCCGACCGCGAGACCATTCGCCGGACGTTTGCCGCGTTTCGTGAATCGGGATTCAAATTCAAGGAGCTGCTGATCGCGCTCGTACGCTCGCCGCAGTTCCTCGAGGGTCTTGCGCCGCCGCAGTAAGGCGCGAACTGTCGCGCTGCGCTTCGCGTCGCAAGTGCAAGCGGAATGTCGCAGCAACCAATGCCGAGCGGCCGAGGGCCCCGGGGATAAACGTCGCACAGGTCGCGGGCGTGGGGCCCCGCGACAAAGTAAAGAATGTTAGGGAGATGACCATGGCGCTCAGCAGACGGCGTTTCCTCAGAAATCTGGGCATGACCGGCGCGGCGATTCGGGTCGGCCTGCCACCGCTGGCGGCGATGTTCAACGCGAACGGCACCGCCTATGCCGCGACGCCGGCAGCGGCCGCGCCGATTCAGCCGCGTTTTCTCTTCTGGTTCAACGGCAACGGGATTCCCGAGCGGTATTGGATCCCGAGAGAGCTCGGTCCGGACTACGAGCTGACGCCGTGCCTGGCGCCGCTCAAATCGCTGCGCCAGGACATCCACGTCATCAGCGGCGTCGACAATCCGAACGCGAGAGTCACGGCGCCGGGTAACACGCATCACAAGTCGATGAGCGCGCTCGTCTCCGGAACTCCGTACACAGGACGCGGCGCGGGCGGCGCTTCGATCGATCAGGTCATCGCCGGTGCGATGCGCGGGGAGACGAGGTTCCGCTCGCTGCAGGTGGGCGTGTGCCAGGAGTCGCACGGCGAGAACATCCATCGCAATCTGAGTTGGGCGGGATACGACCGCGCGCTGCCGCCCGAGATGATCCCGCAGAATCTGTTCGACCGGCTCTTTGGCGTGCGCGATCAAAGCTGGGTGGGGCGCAAGAAGAGTGTGCTCGACGCCGTTCGCGAGGATCTGGCAGACCTGCAGCCGTCGCTCGGCCAGCCTGACCGGCATCGCCTCGACGAGCACCTGACCTCGGTCCGCGAACTGGAGAAGGCCATCTCGAGCCTGCCCTCTGACTACGGCAAGAACGTCAAGGAACCTGAGGACGTGGCCGACCTGACCGACTATCCACGCATCGCGAAGATCCAATCCGATCTCGTCGTTCATGCGCTGGCGTCCGGACAAACGCGCGTCGTCTCGTACATGCTGACCAAGTGCCAGAGTCTCGTGCGGCTGCCGTGGCTCGGCTACACGCAGCTGCGGCACCACGACTACACGCACACCAACGCGGAGTCGCCCGAAGGTCAGCGGACGATGCGCGATATCTGTCGATGGCACGTCGAGGAGTTCGCGTATCTCCTGGGCCGGATGAAGGCGACGCCGGAAGGCGACGGCACGCTGCTCGACAACACCTGCGCCGTGTTCGCGCACGAGCACGCCGAGGCGAACCCGCACAAGGACAACGGTCTGGCGATGATCCTGGCCGGGCACGCCGGTGGGATGAAGACCGGCATGCATTCCAAGATGCGGAACACGGTCGGCGATCTCTATCTGACGGTCGCCGAAGAAATCTTCAAGCTGCCGCTCGAGAAGGGCTTCCCGACGGCGGAGAAGAAGATCAGCGGGATCGTCTGAACCGAACTAGCGACAGAGGTTCAAAGGTTCTTTCAGATCCCGCACACGTACGCCCGAAGCGTGAGGAGCGCCTGACTTCCCGCGTTGGACCTGACGGTCACGGCATTCCCTTCCGAATCGGTCACGGTCAGCTGCACTTTCAGCTCGAGCTGGAAGCCGCTGTCATTGCTTCCCGTCTGTCCGCACATCTCTGTGAAACTGAACTGCGGGTTCGTACCGCTCTGGATCAACGTCTTGTCGCTCGGATAGGTGTACGACACGACCCAGGAGTAGCCGATGATTGTGTTCGTTCCCAGCGGGAACGACGTGGATTCGAGGATGCACTGCGTCGGCACGCTCGTCAGGCTGCGAATCTGACACTCGGTCGTCGTCGCGCTACCGAGGCGGCCGGGATCCATCAAACGGAAGCCGGCGACGAGGTTGCTCCCTTGCTGCGTGACGGTGACGGTCTGGCCGGCGATCGTCAGCGTCCCCGTACGCGCGCCGCTCGTTGTCGCCGCGACGGTGAAGGTCACGCTGCCGTTGCCCGTGCCTGTGGCTCCCGACGTCACGGTGATGAACGAAGACTGGCTCACCGCAGTCCACGTGCATGCGGCGTCGGTCGTGACCGTGACGGTGGACGTTCCTCCGCCGACCGCGGCGCTCACCGACGTCGGCGACACAGTGAAGGTGCACGCACTCGCCGTCCTGAACGTTTCGACATTCGAAAAATCGCTGGTCACGGTGCCGTTGGTCGCCCGAGCGCGCCAGTACCACAGCACGTTCGGACCGAGATCGCGCGTCAAAACCCAGCTCGTGGTCCCGCCGGTCCCCTGCGCCACGCCGTCGGCGGTGAACGTGCGCACGGCGTCGTTGGGGAACGTGTTGACGTCCGAAACCTCGAAGTGATACGTCACCGTTCCGGCGTTGCCCGTCGCCGTGGAATTGTTCACGACCAGCGTTGGCCGCGCCGAGGTGATCGTTTGCCCGCCGACCGGCGCGTTGGCGGTCGGCGCCGACAACGTCACGGGGACAGGTGGAGCGCCTGTCGCCGCGCGCTGTGTGATGTTGACTGTCGAGCCGGCGATCGTCAGCGTGCCCGTGCGGTCAGTTGTGGACGCGTTCGACGCGACAGTGAATTGCACCGTGCCGTTGCCGGTGCCTGAAGCTCCCTGGGTGATAGTGATGAAGCTGGAGCCGCTCGTCGCCGTCCACGAACAGGTATTTGCCGCCGTGACCGACGCCGTTCCGGTTCCGCCCTCGGGAGGGAACGCCGACACGCTCGGCTGTCCGACCGTGAACGAACAGGTCGTCGACGGCGTGGTGGGAGTTGATTTGGCGCACGCGCAGACCGTGAGCGCTGCGAAAAGCCATCCCGCAAGGATGATGAAGCGTCTCGACAGAAGCATCATGCGACACAAGATACACCGCGGCCAACACAGGGACACATAAAAAATTACAGCGCGAGCTCTGCAGCAGCGTTCGACCGGCTACGTGAACCGCCACTGTTCGTCGAAGAACCCTGACAGCGCGACGTCTCCGTTCGCCTTCACCACCGAGTAGTCGCCGAGACGCGGATAGAGCCACGCGTTGGTGCCGCGGAAATCCTCGTCGCCGAAGGTGTGACCGCTGTTGATGACGACGTCGCGCTTCGGATTGAGCGGATTCGGATAAATCAACACGGGAACATGATCGGCGGCGCTGAACGTTCGCGTCCCGATTTCGATCTCTGACTTCGTCCAGCGAATCGGCAGCTTCGCGATGACTCTGGCCATCACGCTGTTGCTGCCCGGATCGCCGAAGAGGATCAGGTTGTCGTCGGCGATGTCGCCGGCAGAGACGGAGCGATCGTCTTTGACGCGCACATCGCCGCGCAGCCATTTCGCGAAATTCCAAGTGAAGACGTCGAGTGTCTTCGCGGCCCACTCCTGCGCGACCGGATTCCACGCGGTGCCCGTCGGCCGGACGCACAGAAACGCATCCATGAACGCATCGTAGACATCGACATCGGCCACGAGCGCTGGATCGGCCTTCCGGGCGGCCAGCGCCTTGACTCGAACGGCGAGCTCGGTCAGCTTTCTCTCGAGCTCGCGGCGCTCGTCGCCACCTGGCGGCACGGCGGCCGGCGGCGCCTGTGCGGCTTGCCGCCGTAGCCCGGTCGTATGCCTGCGGGCGAAGGCAGGGCCGTCACCGCGACGGCCATCACGAACACCAGGCAGGATGTTTTCATAGCGTTCAGCTCGGTGCGCAGTATACAGTCGTCGCGCTCTTTGCTATTTCAGATGAAATGGTAGGTGTGAGATGTTGAATCGCCGCGAATTTCTCGCAACCGTCGCCGGCGTTGGCGCGGCCATCGCCGCCCATGCGCTGCCGGGAGACAAATTCCGCTGGGCGTGTACGTCCGGCATGTTCAGCCGGCTGACACCGCAGCCGGACGCCACTCTTCAGACCATTGCCAGATACGGTTTCCATGGCCTCGAAGCGACCGTGCAGCTTGCGAACAGCGCGGGGTCCGTCGCCAAGTTCAAAGAAGCGATGAACGCCCACAACCTGGCCCTCGCGACCTTCTGGGGCGGCGGCGTCTACTGGGATCCGTCGAACGCCGCCAAGGTCCGCGCCACGATCGAGGACAACATCAAACTCGCTCGGGACTACGTCGCACCGTGCGGCGGAAAGTACTTGAAGGTCAACCTCACGAACAGAGGCGACGCGCATCCCGCTCCGAATTGGATGACGCCGGACCACATGCGGACGCTGGCCACAACCCTGAATGAGATCGGACGCGGCACGCTGGCGTCGGGCGTGAAGCTCGCATTTCATCCGCACGCCTGGACGATGGTCGAGAGCGAGAACGAAGTGAAGCAGCTGATGGCGCTGACCGACCCTGCGCTGGTCTCCATGATTGCCGACACGGCGCACCTGACGCTGGGAGGGATGGACCCGGTGAAATTCGTGCGCGAGTGGTACCCGCGCATTGCAGGCGTGCACCTCAAGGACACCGAAGCGAAATACAGCGTCGCGAAGGCTGGTTGGAAAGGCCCGGCGCCGAGCCAGGAAGAGCACGCACGTGTGAATCTCTACAAGAACTTTGGCGCGGGCGGCGTCGATTTCGCCGGTTTCATCCAGGCGCTGCGCGACAAAGGCTATGACAGCTGGGTGTCGCTCGATTTCGATCCGCTTCGGCCCGGCGAAGGAGAGATCGAGGGCACGATGTCCTTGCGCAGGAAGTACCTGATGGAGAATCTGAAGGCCACCCTCAGATCCTGACTCGTCCGCCAATGCCGAACCGCTCTCGGCGGCGCGATTTTCTGGCGGGACTCGCCGGTCTGACGGCGTCGATGGCCGGTCGGCCGTTGTTCGCCGAAAACGTCTCGGACGCGCGGACGAATCACCGATCGCAGAAACGATTCGTTCGCGCGTCCGAGTCTGGCTGTGCGCGTCGCTTCGCGACGCCGTCGAACCGAGGCGCTCCGTGTCCCCCTTTTCTCTGCGGTTTGTTTTTGAAACGCGTTTCGGCGATGTCCGGGATCGTTTGCGCCGTCAGGCTGCGCCGGGTGATGTCGTTCGCTGCGTCGTCTCCGTTCCCTATGGCTGCGGAAGCGCGAACGCGTAAACCATGTTCCCGGCGGAGATGGCGACGAACTGGCGGCCGTCTACGGCGTAGCTGATGGGCGAGGCCGCCATGTTGCCGCCGGTCTGCACATGCCACAGGTGTTTCCCGCTCTTCGCGTCGAGCGCGACGAGATTGCCGTCGCGAATGGCGCCGAACACGACATGGCCTGCGGTGGCGAGCACGCCGTTGGTCAGCGAGCCCTGAAAGATTTTGAAATCCCACATGGTTTTGCCGGTCTCGGGATCGAGCGCCTTGATCCCGGCAGACGCGGCTGGCTCGCCGGACCGCGGACCGGGATCGGTGCCGGGATCGCGCCGGCCGATGTACTGCCGGCCGGTTTCGAACGGCGCCGGCGCGCTGGCGTATCGCTGGCCGTTCTCCGCGTACTCGAGGTACATCCAGCCGGTCAGCGGACTGTAGGACGGCGCCTGGAAGTTGGTGCCGCCGCCGAGCGTGGGATACACGAAGAAGCTGCCCTCGGGGCTTGAATTCGATCCCGGCACCACGATGGGTCTCCCGTTCGCGTCGAAGCCGTTCGTCCAGTTCGCGTGGACGAACGGCGTGCCCGACAGCAGCTTTCCATTGGTGCGATCGATCACGTAGAAGATCCCGTTGCGATCGGCGTGAAGCAGCAGCTTCCGCATCTCGCCGCGCCACATGCGGTCCACGAGGATGACATCCTGGCACGAGTCCCAGTCGTGGCCGTCATTCGGCGTGAACTGGTAGTGCCACGTACGCTGCCCGGTGTCAGGATCGATCGCGACAACCGAGTCGCTGAACAGGTTGTCGAGATCGCCGCGCACGGACCGGTCGATCTGTGGCGCCGGATTGCCCACCGTCCAGTACACGAGATTCAGTTCGGGATCGTACGAGCCGGTCAACCACATCGGGCTGCCGCCCTGCTTCCAGCTTTCTCCGAGCCACGTGTCGTGGCCGAACTCCCCGGGTCCCGGCGTGGCGTACCAGCGCCAGAGACGTTTGCCGGTCGCCGCGTCGTAGGCGTCCAGAAATCCGCGCGTGCCGAACTCGCCGCCGGTGATGCCGACGAGGACTTTGTCTTTGACGATGAGCGGTGCGCTGGTGAGGCTGTAGCCGAGCATCGAATCGGCGACCTGCGTTTCCCAAAGCGGCAATCCCGTTCGGGTATCGAGGGCGACGAGCGCCGCGTCGAGCGTGCCGACAAACAGCCGATGGCCGAGCACGGCTGCACCGCGGTTGAACGGGTTGATCTCATACGGACTCCGGACCTTCTGCTGACGCGCGTATCTCCAGATTTGGCGTCCCGTCCGGGCATCCAGCGCGACGACCGCCCCTGGCTGCGTGGTGTACATGACACCGTCGACGACCAGCGGCGTCGCTTCGAGGACCGAGTCGCCGGGCATCGAAAACGCCCAGGCGGTTTGAAGCTGCCCGACATTTTTGGCGTCGATCTGTTTCAGCGCGGAATAGTGCGTGCCCTGGAAGTCCCCCCAGTACATCAGCCAGTTCTGAGGCTCCGCGGCGGATTTCAGCAGTCGATCGAATGTGAGTCCGCCCGGCATTGAAACCGCGCTCGGCTTTTTCTCCAGCAGCGTCGCCAGATATGCGACGAGATCGTTCAGTTCGCGGCTGGTGAGCTTCGTCGCGTAGTCGCCCGGCATCAGCGATCGGTTCTCGACGCGCAACTCGGCAAGCGCCAGCTTGTCCAGCAAGTGGAGCTGCCCCGAGGCGTCGACCATCTGGACCGAGAAGGTGTCTTCGTTCTTGCGGACACCACGGATTTCTCGGCCGTCCCGTGTCCTTGCGACGATCACCTGCGGCCGCGCGCCGCGGCCGCCGCGGCCCGCATTGCCTCGAGGGGCGGACGCTGCGACTGGTGCGTCCGGATTCAGAATCTTCTGGCGAAGCGCCGCGACCGGCGTGCGGCCGACGGCCGAGAGATCGGGTCCCGCGACTCCGCCGCGGCCGTTGACGTGATGGCAGCTCTCGCAGCCGGCTTTTCCGAAAAATAACGCTTCCCCGGACGCAGCATCGCCTCCGGATGCCGCGGCGAGATTTGCGGCTGGCGGCGCGATCGTGTCCGTGTCTGCCAGGCTCCGGATGTACGAGACCAGTTGCCAGACCTGTTCATCGCTGAGCCCTGTGAACGGCGGCATCTGGCTGCCGGGGACGCCTTCACGAATCGTGTGGAACAGGTCGCCGTCTTCGCGGCCGCGCGTGAAGGCGCCGGCGTTGAGCGCAGGACCGCGATCGCCCTGTCCGGCCGGGCCATGACACGACAGGCACGTCTGGTCGTAGACGCGCGTCCCGGCTGCGATCGCCGCTGGACTCTGTCCGAGCGGGTTGCGCGTCGTGTCGGCCTGCTGCGCAAACAGCACCTCCATACCGATCACAACGGGCGTCAACAACGAGAGTCTCTTCATTGTCAAACGATCACTGCGTGGTAGTGGTGGTGGTGGCGGCCTGGCCGATGGCGGACTGGAGATCCGCCAACGTCGCGACGCGCGGTCCGTGCAGCGCGGCGATTTGACGAACGTCCAGTTTGAGTCGGCGGATGTTCTCGTACAGATTGACGGCGAAGGGGCTTGGCGCAGCCGGCGGCGGAGTGTTCGGAGCGGCCGGGGCCCACGCGTCTACCTCGATCAGGATCTTTTCCGCCGGGAGATACACCATCGCAAACGCGTCGTTGTGTCCGTTGCCCACAATCGGATGGACTTCGATGACTCTGCGGCCGTCGGTGAGCACGTGCTTATCCGTAAACGTCTCGAACGTGGCGGTCTTGTTCGCCTGCGCCATCCTGTCAGGGTTGAGTGTTCGCGGCGCCGCCCACGCCTTCTCGTAGTACGGCTTGTTCATCTCGTGCGTCACGATCGTGGCGCCCTCGGCCACGTACGTGCGCAGCCCGCCGGAGTGGTCGAAATGGGCGTGCGTGTTGATCACGGAGCGGATCGGTTTGTTGGGAATCGTCTCCTTGACCTTGGCGATGACGGCCAGCGAACGCGCTTCGTCCAGCGGCGCCTCGACGACGACGATGTGGTCGCGCTGGTCGATGGCGACGCTGTGATGGCCGCCGCCTTTGAGGTAATACACGCCATCGGCCAGCTTCTCCACCGCGACGGTCACCGGCGGGGGCGTGAAGGTACGCACTTGGTCCGGAACCTGGAGATCGACCGTCGGATTTTTTGTGACCGTCGAGACAGTGATGTCGAGCACAGGATATCCGCCCTGGGTCCGTACGATCTTGGCCGGGAACATCACGCCGTTGAAATCGCGGTACTCGGAGTACGTGACCTCGACGGGCGTGTCGCCCAGCACAGGGTTGTCGATCCAGGTCTGGACGCGCTCGACTTGATTCTGCCCGTTGATCCGCCCCACGTATCGGTGATTCCCGCCCACGGTGAACGAGACGTCGGATCCACCATTCGCCGGCTGGGACGTCGCGTTGTTTGCCGCAGCCGCTTTGAGAAACCCGTGCGGCGTCGTCCAGATCTCCATCGTCCGCTCTTCGACGGCCGCGGGCTGCGGCTGCGGCGCTGGCGCGGTGTCGGGCGCGGCGCCTGCCGGCGTGGCCATGTTCCACGCGTGCGTGCCGCTGACGATTTGAACCGGACGCTGCTGAACGGGAGCCGGCCGAGCCCGATCGGGCTCGACAACCTGGATGCGCTCCATCTGCACGCGCGCGGCAGGCGTTTCGTAGTTGATGCTGGCCGTGAAGCTGCTCACGTTGAACGCCGGCCAGGGCAGGGTCGGGTTCGGAGCCTGACCGAACTGAAACCACTTCCCGGTTCCCGAGTACTCAATGGACTTCAGCTCGTTTGCGCCAAGCGCCGCACTGGCGGCCTGAAGCGTCCCCGCTTCCGGCCTTGCACACGCACCAACCGACAGAGCGATCGAGAGTCCGAGAGAGACAAC
>MNEX01000204.1 GCA_001917905.1 Acidobacteria bacterium 13_1_40CM_65_14 | reverse complement strand
GGATTCGCGCGAAGCTCGGCGACGCCAGCGGCGAGGACTCCGGCGACGGCAGCATCGGTCGCCGTCTTCTTCAAGAACTCTCGTCTGGAAAGTGCAGCCATAGCCGCCTCCCGTTAAGGACACAAAGGGAAACGAACTGGTCTTGTCTTGGTGTCCTTCGTGTCCTTTGTGTTGATTCAGTGCCGCTACATCGAATCGAAAACCGCTTTAGCGCTGCCAAACGCCGCGGCCTTGCAGGGCGGAAGCGCCGCGCCACATAACGACCCTGACCCGTCTCCGCTCAGAACACGAACTTCAGTCCGAGCTGGATCTGCCGCGAGTCGAGGCGCGTGCTCGTGATCACGCCGTAGTTCGGCGTGCGCAGCTGCGCGCCGGGCTGATTCCAGATGGGACGGTTCGGAAGATTGAAGATCTCGATGCGCGCCTCGAGGTACTTCGAGTTGCCGATCGCGAACCGCTTGTTCGCCGACGCGTCCAGGCTGATGATGCCGGGCCCGATCAGCGAATTGCGACGGACGGTGCCGTACCGGAACGGGCCACCGGCAGGATTCCGATCCACGAAGGCATCGGTGTTGAAGTAGCGCGTCCGCGTGCGCTCACTGGCCGGCAGTTGCCAGTCGATGCCAGCGGAGTCGGGATAACAGATGCCGCCGCCGTTCTGAATGTTGCCGGGGCCGCACTGCACCGTGAACGGGAAGCCGTCCTGCAGCGTCAGAATGCCGCCCAGCTGCCAGCCGCCAAGAACCACATCTGCGACGCCGCCGCGATTCATGAATTGGCGGTTCCTGCCGAACGGGAGATCCCACAGCCACGACGTGGTCCAGCGCCGCCGGAAGTCGAACGCCGACAGCCCGGTCTCGAGATTCAAGTCGTAGTTGTTCGACGGTGTCAGCGAATCGCCATCGGTGGTCCTGATGCCGCTGCCGTTGTCGATCGACTTGCCGTACGAGAACGAGCTGAGGAAGCTGAGGCCCTGTGAGAAGCGCCGCTGCAGTTTCAGATACAGCGCGTTGTAGTGAGAACTGCTGGGCGCATTCATCACCTGGATGCTGCCGAACTGCGGGAACGGACGCGCCAGGTTGGAGTTGGCGAGCTGGCTCGGCTCCGGGTTGTTGTAGCTTTGCAACCGGCGCAGGTGCCGGCCTACCGATCCGAAGTACGTCGCTTCCGCGGACATGCTGCCGCCCAGCTCGCGCTGCACGGCGACCGACCATTGCCCAACCCACGACGAGGGTTCGTTGAACTGGTTCGCCAAAATGAAGGTCGGCGCACCCGTGCGGGCGAACGGCTGCTCGAAGCTCAGGTTGGGACGGAAGCTCTCGGCAGGTTCGTCGCGCCTGATCGTGAACGGCGCGTTTCGCACGGTGTCGAACACCGCGTTGCCGATGTCGCGCACGTAGTAGATGCCGCCTCCCGTCCGCACGACCGTCTGCGGCGTCACCGACCACGCGAGCCCGACGCGCGGGGCGAAGTCGTTCTTGTCCGGTCTGTAGGCGCCCCTGCCGAACCGCCCGTCACGCACGTACTGAATATCAGGGGCGAGCTGAAACGCCGGATTCCCTTCGTACGGGTCACCGTTCCCCGCACGGACGAAGATAGGCGGATGCGAGTTGTACCAGTCGAAATCGATGTTCACGATCGCGTCCTTCGTGTCCGTGAAGGGCTGGTCGTACTCCCACCGCAACCCGTAATTCATCGTGACATTCGATCCCAGTCGCCAACTGTCTTGAGCGTAGAGCGCGAAATAGTTGGAGCGGAAGTTCGCAATCGGCGCCCCGACCTGCCCTTCCGAGCGGTTGAAGTCCCCGAGGAGAAAATCGGCGAACGCCGCCCCGCCGCGCTGAGCGGTCGGCAGCAGCGTGTTCTGTGTATAGCGGCCGTCGAACGCAAACCGGCCGCGCGTCACGACGCCGCCGATCTGGTTGTACAGCACGTGCCGGAGCTCGCCGCCGAACTTGAACGAATGCGTCGCGACGGTCCACGTGAAGTTGTCGACCAGCTGAATCGTCTTGTCGTTGTTGATGAAGGGCGCGTCGCTCTCTTCACCAAGCCCCGACAACCCCGTGATGTTGACGTTCGGAACGCCCCAATACAACGGGTTGTCCGAGGGCAGATTGATCCCGAGCGTCTTGACGACGTTATCGGTGTTGGCGCGCGGCGAGATGTGCCCGTTCTTCAGATAGCCGAATCCGAGCCTCACGTCGTTGAGCTTGTTGGAGCCGAGCGTACGCGTGTTGCTCAGCACGGCCTGATGCACGTCCGTGTCCGTGTTGATCCCCATGTTCGGGATCGCGAACGGATCGTACCCGAGCTCGTGCGAGATGCTGTGACGGAACATCCACGTCGAAGCGCCCTGCGTGAAATCGAATCGGTACGTGTACTGGTCGGCATCGACGCGCCGCGCTTCGTTGTTCACGAAGTTGGGACCGGTCACCTGCTGCGACGCCAGCGGGAAGAAGGCGAGCAGCTTTTGCGACACCGGATGGATACGATTCGCCGGAATGGTGTTGCCGGGAAACGGCGTCGGCGCCTGTAGCACGTTGCCGGCCGCGTCGAAGACGCGCGTAGCCGGGTCGTAGATCGGGATGAGGTTGCCGCTGCCGTCGCGCAGCCCGGAGAAGTCGCCGGCGCGCCAGGCCGTGAGCGGCAGTGACGGCGTCGCCGTCAGCGACTTGGTCTCGCGCAAGCCTTCCCAGTTGAACATGAAGAACAACCGGTTTCGGCCATCGACCACCTTCGGCACGATCACGGGACCGCCGAGCGTGAACCCGTACTGATTGCGCTTGAACGGCGGAATGGGATCCTCCGCCCTGTCGAAGAAGTTCTTCGCATCCAGCGCGGAATTCCGCAGGAACTCGAACGCCGTGCCGCGAAGCTGATTCGACCCCGATTTGGTCGACACGTTCACCTGCGCGATGGCGCGGCCGTACTCGGCGTCGAAGAGGCCGGCCACCACGTTGAACTCCTCGAGCGCATCGACCGACGGCAGCAGCATGTACGAGTTGAAGTTCAGGTCGGTGTTCTCGACGCCGTCGAGCGAGTAGTGATTGAAATGGATTCGCTGCCCGCCCACGTTCAGCGCAAAGCTGTTGCGCTGCCCACCCATGCGCTGCTTGCCCTGACTCGACGAGGGGCCGTTGGTCGTCGCGCCGGGAATGAGCGATGCGAGCTGCAGGTAGTTGCGGCCGTTCAGCGGCAGCTCGACGATCGCGCGGTTTTCAATCACCGTGCTGATCGCCGCATTTTCCGTCTGGATGAGCGGAGACCCGGCCTGAACCTCGACGGTTTCGGCCAGCGTCCCCACCTCCATCGCAAATGAGATCCGGCTCGCGCTGCCCACCTGGACCGGGATGCTCCTCCGCTCGACGGTCCTGAATCCTGACAGCTCTGCCTTCAGGTCGTAGGTCCCGGGCGGGATCGCCGAGATGACGTACAGCCCTGATTCATTGGTCTGCACGACGCGGACGACGTTGGTCGCCGGGTTGGTGAGCGTGATCGTCACGCCGGGCACAGGCAGCCCGCTCGCGTCAGCGACGGTCCCGCTGATTTCGCCAGACGGCGTTTGCGCACGAGCCGGAACGATCGCGAGGACAAGAAGAAGGATCGCGACACCAGAGGAGCGACCGTACATGTGGACCTCGCTAGTTTGAAGTGAACGGGCGGCGCAGTATAGCGCAGCCGAATCGATCGTTAGTGATCCTTTCTTGGAGTTCACTGAGTGAAACAGCGAGCAGGACAACCCGTGTGCGCGAACGAAACGAACACGCGCGATCGTTCGGTTGTTGCCGCAATGTAATTTGCGCTTACGACGCCGCGTGTATTTCTTACTGGCATGTTTCGAAATTTCTTTCGATGTTGGAAAGGACGCGCGAAGAAAGAGACTCAAGACCGCGCGGTCCACGAAACGCCTCTTGAGGACTCGTCGATCTACGAGTGACCGTGAGGCACTCGAACGTGTGCGGCGGCATTTGCCTTGCTGTTTCTCGACCGTTATTCCACTTCCTGGGCGAGACATCCGACCGGTTGCCCGTCACGTGTGATCTCCGGGCGTCGCGAAAAGCCGGTCTGCTTCGAGGAGTTCGCCATGTCTGGAACCCGCCCAGTCGTTTGCGTCCTCGGCGTTCTAAGCCTTCTCGCCACGACCAAGCTCGACTCTCGTGCATCCCGACACACGGCTGAGATTCGTTCTCAACGCGAGGATTTGCGACTCCGCGATCGACGCCCTGTCGACTTCATCGCGAATCACGGCCAATGGGATCGGCGGATCAACTTCATCGCACGACAGGGATCGATGACGGCCGCCGTCGATCAGACCACACTTGCTCTGCGCCTGGACGGAGACCGGCCCGCGGCCGTGTCGCTGACGTTCGAAAACGCTTCGAGCGAGGTGGTCGTCGCGGGCGAGCGGAAACGCGCGACGCACTACAACTTTTATCTTGGCAACGATGCGGGCAAATGGCAGTCGAATGTGCCCGCGTACGCGGCCGTCGCCTATCGCGGGCTGTACGACGGGATCGATGTTCGCCTGCACGAACCGGCGGGCCAACTCGAGTACGAGCTGCGGCTCGCCCCTGGCGCCGACCTCGATCAGTTCGTGATCCGCGCCGACGGTGTCTCCGGCCTGCGGATCGAGAACGACGGCTCCCTCGTCCTCGAGACGCCCAACGGATCACTTCGACAGTCCGCACCGACGACGTGGGAAGAGCTGCCGGACGGGCGGAAGCATTTTCTCGAGAGCGGCTTCAGAAAGATTGACGGCCAACGCTACGGATTCGCGGTCGCCCAACGCGATCACACGCTGCCTCTCGTGATCGATCCAGGCCTGGTGTGGTCCACCTTCCTCGGCGGCTCGGGTGCGGATTTTCTTGGACCGGCCGTGGTGGCGCGCGACGGGACGGGCGACGTGTTCGTCGGCGGCACCATGGCGTCGCCCGACTTCCCATCGTTCTCCGACCCGTCGTTCGCGCCCGGCACGCAGGTTCCCGCATTCGTGGCCCGCCTCGACTCGACCGGGTCCGCGCTGCGCTATGCGACATTCATCGGCAGCTGGCACGCGCAGATCGTGCATCGCGGGCTGGCCGTCGATCCAGCCGGCAACGCCGTGCTGGTGGGACAGACGTACGCGACCGATTTTCCGATCACGGCGGGCGCGTTCAGCCGTGTCGGCGGCAACAAGGATGCGTTCGTTGTTCGTCTGAATCCTTCGGGCGGTTTGATCTTCTCGACGGTCCTCGGCGGTTCCGGCGAGGACGATTCGTCCGCGGTTGCCTACGACCCTGCCGGCAATGTCATCGTCGGCGGCACGACCGCGTCATCAGACTTCCCGACGACACCGACAGCGTTCGATCCGACCTACAACACGCCCAATGCACCGGCCGACGGGGGCGCCCATGGAGACATGTTCGTGGTGCGCCTCACGCCCGACGGCAGCGCGCTCACCTACGGCACGTTCATTGGTGGACCGCAGGCTGACGTCCTCGAGGATCTCGTTGTCGACTCGAACGGCTTCGTCACGGCCATCGCGCGTCTCAAACTCGATGGCGCGGGCGCCGCGGATCTCAAATACGCGACGCTCATCGGCGGCGCGAGCCAGGACAATCTGTGGAAGGCGGCGATCGATCCGTTGAACCCGGAGCTGGTGACGTTCGCGGGCCGGAGCTGGTCGAACAACTACCCGGTGACGGCCGGCGTTGTACGCCCCACCAATCCGCCCTTCTCGACGCTCTTTCCGGACGTCGAGGCCGGCATCATCACTCGCTTCCGGTTCCCCGCCGCCGGCGGCGGATCTCTGGTGTGGTCCACCTACCATCACGGCGACCGCATCACGGGCCTGACCGTCAACGCCGCCGGAGAACCGATCGTCGTCGGGCCGTCGGCGCCGTGGGACATGGTCACGACGCGCGGTGCGTACGACCGCACCGCGGACGGCTCCGGCGCACCGGGCGCCGGCTTCATCAGCCGCCTGAGCGCTGATGCGACGCAGTATCTCTATCAGTCGTTCTTCGGTGGCAGCGGCGGCATCGCCGATAACTTTCAGACGGTGCCGCAGGTCGCGTACGTCACAGGGAACACGGTGATCGTGAGCGGCCAAACGACGTCCAACGACTTTCCGATCACGGCGACGGCCGTGGATCCGACGTCCAGCAACGCGATAGGCGGCGGCGCATCCAATGAAGGGTTCGTGACGAAGATCACGCTCGACGCTGACGCGAGCGGCGATCTCAGCGCCAGCCGTCGAGGCGTACGAATTTCAAGTCTCGGTGCGTTCCGATTTCCCCAAGGACTTCATCCTCCATCGCGGCGCGATACCCGGGACTGACGTCGTCATTCCACCGAGTGTCGGGAACAGCGGCGGGCTTTGCCTGTGCACGTACTTCTGGCGCGTCCGGACGGCGGATCGCGCCGGAAATCTGAGCGCCTGGTCAGCGGTGCGAACGTTCACGGTCAGTTCGACGACCGGACAGCCGACGATTTCCACCATCGATGTTGATCCACCGAGCGTCGTCGGTGGTGCGCAGGCGACTGGCATGCTGCACCTCTACGAGGCGGCGCCCGCGGGCGGCCTCGTCGCGCGGCTCGCGGCTTTTCATGATCGGTCACAAGGGCTTGACCGCACTCGGACTCTTCCGATTCCCGTCGGCGTGCCTGAGCTCGTGAGCATCCCGGCGGGCGCGCTCTCCGCGTCGTTCCCGATCACGACGAGTGCGGTGTCGGACGTCATGGGTCTGAGCCTTGTCGCGACGGTGAACGGGGTTGGCGGCTCGGCAACGATGAGCGTGGCGCCGCCTGATGCTGGCGCGCCGACACCTGCCAACGTCTCGGTCCTGCCCGGCATCGTGACCGGCGGCACGGCGGCGACCGGCATCGTCACACTGAACCGGCCGGCGCCAACGGGCGGCACTGCCGTCGCGCTGTCCAGCACGCATCCGGCAATCGCGAGCGTTCCTGCAAGCGTCACGGTGACCGCGGGCGCTCAAACGGCGAGCTTCGCGATCACGACGGCTGCCCCAAAAACGGAGATCGACGTGGGCATCACCGCGCGGAGCGGCGGCTCCAGTTGGAACCGGCCGTTTTACGTGCGTCCACCGAATCGGCTTCCGACGCTCACCTCGATGACGATCTCGCCGACTGCGGTCGCAGGCGGGAACAATTCGGGGGGCACGCTCACTTTCAGCGGCCCCATCCCGTTGGGAACCTGGCCCGCGCTGCCGGATGCGGTCGTGCGATTCTCCAGCAGCGATCCCGACGTCGCGGCGCTGTTCCCCGGCGACTGAGCGGCGTCCTCAGCGTGGGCGCGGTCACCGGAGTCGCCGTCTCGTCGCTCACCGCGAACGTGACGACGTTACGGGGAGGCGAGGGCGGGGTCGCGACCATCGCGCTGGGAGCGCCGGCGCCGGCACCGCTTCTCCTGACAGTGTCAACGAATCACCCCGAACTGTTCACGTCGCTGCCGGCGAACGTGACCGCGTTCACCGGCTCGACGACCGCGTCGTTTGCGTTCGTGACGAGCAAGTCCGTGGCGACCTCCACGCCGGTGTCGCTGTCGGCGGCGTACGGCGCGAGCGCAGCGAACCTCGCGCTCACCGTCAATCCGCCCGCGAGCTCCACTCCACCGCTGGTCGACTTGACGCTCTCGCCGGCGACTGTGAACGGCGGCACCTCGTCTACGGGAACGGTGACGCTTCAGAGCGCGGCGCCGAGCGGCGGCGCGCTAGTGCAGCTATTCAGCTCGAACGCCGCTGCGAGCGTGCCACCGAGTGTCACCGTGCCGGCGGGAGTCGCCAGCGCAACGTTCCCGATCTCGACAACGTCGGTCACGGCTGATACCGCGGTCACGATTTCCGGGCTGCTCCGTCTGAGCGCTTCGACGTCGCTGACCGTGAAAGCGGCCGCGACGCCACCGCCGACGCCAGCGGCACTGTCGACGATCTCGCTGAATCCGACGAGCGTGGTCGGCGGCAACGCGGCGCAAGGCACGGCAACGCTGACGACCGCAGCGCCAACAGGCGGCGCGGTGGTGACGCTCTCGAGCAGCAACGCCGCCGTAGCCGCGGTGCCACCCAGCATCACCGTCGCCGCCGGGGCGACCAGCGCCACGTTCACCATCACGACGAGCGCGGTGGGCGCCTCGACGCCGGCGAACATCACGGGCGCGTACGGCGGCGCGACGAAGACAGCGCCGCTGACCGT
>MNEX01000177.1 GCA_001917905.1 Acidobacteria bacterium 13_1_40CM_65_14 | reverse complement strand
CGATTGCGGCAACCACGGTCACGATCACGGGGGCGGGGTCGTGCACGATCACGGCCTCGCAGGCGGGCAACACGAACTACAACGCGGCACTCAACGTGCCGCAAACATTCAGCATTGCGAAGGCCGATCAGACCATTACGTTCGATCCGCTCGCAGACAAGACCGCCAGCGACCCGCCGTTCACCGTCACCGCGACGGCCTCCTCAGGGCTGGCGGTCAGCTTCGCAGCTACTGGCAACTGCACGGTCTCCGGCGACACGGTGACCCTCACCGACGCCGGCAGTTGCACGATTACCGCCTCCCAATCAGGAAACAGTGACTTCAATCCGGCGCCCGACGTGGCGCGGACATTCACCATCACCAGCGTCGAAGCGAATCAAACCGTCACGTTCGGCCGCATTCGCGGACAAGACGCACGGTGACTCGCCGTTCGGAGTGAGCGGACAGCCTCGTCGCGACTCTCGGTCAGCTTCAGCGGTCGAAATGTCGAGCCCACACTGGCCACCGGGGCGTGATGGCGTCGGGCCGCTTGCGGGGCACAGCCTCCCGCGGAGCGGGAGCTAGCGCCCGGCTGCTGAGCACGAAAACCGGTTTCTCGCCGTAAGGCCACGGATCGAAGGTCAAGACCGTTTCAAACGTCTTGCGGCCTATGACCAACGCATCAACCGTGGCCATGAACTCCTCGTAGCCGTGAGGCTCGCCACCGCCCGGCGGTAGGAAGTCGAGGTCGCCGTTGTCGCGAGCGATGAAGCCGTCGACGCTGACGCCGATAATGACGGAAGCCTTCACGACTGCTATGCCGGAAACCTTAGTGCATGTCCGGCGGCCTCATAGCAAGCGTTCGGACAGCTAGTACTCTGGCGAATCTGCTCGAGGTCCCTCAGCGCGAATCCCCACCAGCCTCGGTAATGGGACAAGCCGATTGATCGCTCGAACCGTGTCGCGCCTGGCGTTGGTCCGGAAGTCTCCGTTGTCGATTGAACGGCGAACAACAGGTGTGCCCCAGCGCGCTGTTGGACCAACAGCGTCGAGCCGGTGAACTCGAGATGTCCGCGCCCCGAGTTGACGTTGGATGGGAGCTGAATCGATTCAGATGCTGTGAACAGGAACAGGTGATCGATCTGACCGTCTTCCGGCCGGCCTTCGTTCGTGGTATCGACCGCGATCAAGACACGCCGGTCATCGACCATCTTGATGACCACGTTACCGTCCCGAGACAGCGATTCGGCGCTTTGGCCAGAAGGATGCCCGTCGACTGCAGCCCCAAGGGCCTTCAGCTCACGAACGATGTGAAACTCTTCGTGCCCGACGCGAACCGTAAATTGCCAGCACCCGGGGCTCGTGTAGAAGACGTGCGATGGGAAGAACATGTATGAGCGCGTCACGTCAGGCGGCGCACCGCCGGGGATCGCCGACTCTCTACTGGGATTCGCGACGAACAACACGTCGGACGGCTCGTCACTGCCGCGAACCAGCGTAGCCGAGCCGACGCCGTCCATGCGCCGACCTGATATGCGAACCGACTCGAGGATCTTCGCAATACCCAAACCGTCTTCACCGGCTCGAGTGCGCCGGGCCACATCGTGTGACCGTCGACCAACCAAGCGGGCGATGTGCCGGTCATCGGAGCGATGACGTCAGGCAGGAGATCCTGCGTTGGGCTGGGCTCACACGAAAATGGTCCGCCAGTCGATACGATCGTCGCTGCGACTGCTTGCGGGAATGCGACCAGTCTCAGCTTGAACAGCCCGAGCGTGCACAGGAGCATCTTCATTGCTTACTCCACTGTCAGTCTCCAGCGACAAACGTTATCCTTCCGTAGGCTGATCGGGTTCTCCGCCGTTGATCACCCAGGGTATGCCGAAGCGATCGACGACCATGCCAAAGCGAGCGGCCCAGAACGTTTTCTCGAGCGGCACCACAACCCTGCCGTCCTTCGCCAGTTCGTGAAAGATCCGCTCGGCGTCAGACGTGCTCTTGATATGAAGCGAGAGCGAGAAACCCTTGGGCGCCTCATAGCGATCCGGCGCGACGTCGCCACCCATCAGCACCTGGCCGCCGAGGGTTACGCTGCCGTGCATAACTTTGTCTGACCAGTCGGCCGGAACCTGATTCGCCAGGGGCGTCCCGGCGTAACGAAAGATCCGAGATCAAGTCTGCCCGCCGCCAGCGCTATCGCAATGGCGCCCATCGCTGTTCGAGCGCTGGCAGCATCGCTGTCAGACGCTTCACGGCGTCGGCTGCCTGCGTCGTCGGCCGCGCATCGGCCGCCTGCAACAGGTTCATCATGAACAGCAGTTTCTGCTGCAGCCCGACGATCGTTTCCTCGGTCGGATCCACCGCGCTGATGCTCTCGTAGAGCACGTCCGGATTCTCAGGCGTTCCGGATCCGCGCAGCGCCATCCGCTGTTCGCGTCGGTCGGTCTGCCGGTTCACCGCGGCATCGAGGGCCTCGCGGATCTCCTGCGCGCGCTGATACGCCCGATAGCACGCGAGCGAGAGATCCGTCTGCAGGCGCAGGTCTGCGTCGCTGATGGCGACGCGCGGATCCATCCGGACGTCGATCGGTCGCTCGACGGTCACGCCGCCGGCGGTGAGTCGGACTGTGTAACGGCCGGGATGCACGAACGGTCCGACAGGGCTCGTGGCGGTGTTGTGATAGATCGCGGCGATCGAGAGGTCGCGGCGCGCGCCCACGGGCGCAGCGTACCGTAGATCCCACATGAAGCGATGATGGCCGCGCTCCGTCGACAGACGCTGCGGCGGGCGGAGCCAGTAAGTCGGATACGGGAGCGTCGACGGATCGATTCGCTCGGGCTCATCGCGGCTGGAGTAGCGCCGCACGGAGCCGCCGCGCCCGTCGACGATGTCGAGCGCGACCTCTGTCGTCGCGGTGGGCAGATAGTAGTCGAGGATTGCGCCGTCTGGCGGATTCTGACCGGTTGGCTCGTCGGGCGGCAGCGGCGTGTCGGAAAACATGTTCCACCGCACGCGCGTCGCTCTGGGCGGCGTAAAAAGGAATGCGCGTTCGGTGCGCGCCGCCTGCGCCAGCTCCCGCAGCATCGAGATGCCGTCCAGAATCCAGATCGATCGTCCGTGTGTGCCGACGACCAGATCGTCCTCGTGAATCACCAGATCCCGTACCGATGACGCCGGCATGTTCAGGCGGAGCGACTGCCAGCGATTCCCATCGTCGATCGAGAAATACACTTGACGTTCGGTGCCCGCAAATAGCAGGCCCGGCTGCTTCGGGTCCTCGCGAACGACGTTGACGGGGCCCAGCGCCGGCAGCCCGTTGACGATTTCGGTCCACGTGGCGCCGGTGTCGTGCGTCCTGTACACGTGGGGCCGCATGTCGTCGCGGCGAATCGCATTGACCGACATGTATGCCGCTCCGACATCGGTCTGCCCCGCGTCGATCTGCGACACCTTGTCCCACGCCCGGAGCGGCGGCGGCGTGACGTTCTTCCATGTTTTTCCTCCGTCACGCGTCACGTGCATGAGGCCGTCATCGGTGCCTGCCCAGATCACCTGCGCGTCTTTTGGCGAAGGGGCGACGGCGTAGATCACGCCCCGCCGCGGCATGTTCTCGAGATCCGCCGTGCGAAAGTCGCCGACGCTCTCGGGAATGTCTGGATGTTCGCGCGACAGATCAGGGCTGATGATCTCCCACTGCCGCCCGCCCGTCGTCGTCTTCCACAACACGTTCGTCGCGAAGAGCAGCATCGTCGGATCCAGCGGGTGGAACAGCAGCGGCATCGTGCGAAGGATGCGGTACCTGCCGGAACGCAGCGCCTCTGGTGCGACGTTCTGGGTCTGACCGGTCTTCTTGTTGAATCGGACGACGCGGCCGCCGTAGACGATGTCGGGGTTCAGCGGATCGGGTGCGATGTACGCATACTCGTCGGCGCCGACGCCCATCCAGTCGCGAAACGAGATCTGACCGCCGTTGCCGCGGCTGGCGATGCCGATCGCTCCGCTTTCCTGCTGGCCGCCGTAGATCCAGTAGGGAAACTGCCGGTCGGTCGTCACGTGATAGAGCTGCGCCGTCGGCTGGTTGTACCAGGAAGACCACGTCCGGCCGCCGTTGACGGTGATCGTGGCCCCTTGATCCGCCGTGAACAGCATGACGTCCGGGTGCACCGGATCGATCCAGATGCGCTGATAGTCGTCGCCGCCCGGCGCTCCCTTGAACGCCGTCCACGTGCGGCCGCCGTCTTCGGATTTATACGACGCGGTCCCTGCCGTGAACACCACATCGGCGTTTCTGGGGTGCACGCGGATGTCGACGTCGAGACGCTGATCGGTGCTCACGCGCTGCCAGGTCGCGCCCGCGTCGTCGGATCGGAACACTGCGCGGGTCTCGCGCGTCGGTACGAGTGCGTAGATGCGGCGCGGGTCGCTCTCGGCGATCGCGAAGTTGATACGACCGAGCCCCTGCGCGCCGTCCGGCAGGCCGCCCGAGAGCTTGTGCCACGTGACCCCGCCGTCAGTGGACTTGTACATGCCGCTGTTCGGTCCGGTAAAACTCCCGTTCTCCCAGGGCGCTTCGCGATGATTCCACAGCGTCGCGTACACGATCGCCGGGTTGGTTGGATCGATCTCCACCTGTCCGGCGCCGGTGTTGCGATCGACGAACAGCACTTTTGTCCAGCTGCGACCTCCGTCGGCTGTGCGAAACACGCCCCGCTCGTCGTTGGCGCCGTACGGGTGGCCCATACCCGCCACGAACACGACGTCGGGATCCCTCGGGTGGATGACGATGCGGCCGACCTGCTGGACGTCGCCCAGGCCGACGTGCCGCCACGTTCGTCCGGCGTCGATCGACTTGAAGATGCCGTCGCCGACGCCGAGATCCGGACGATGGAGGCCCTCGCCGCTGCCGAGGTAGATGACGTCCGGATTCGACGGCGCGACCGCGACGTCGCCGACCGAACCCGTGGGCGCGCCGTCGAAGATCGGATGCCACGTACGGCCATAGTCGTCCGTCTTCCACACGCCGCCGTTGTTGACGCCGACATAGAACACGCCGGGCTGCGACGGCACGCCGACGCCGCCGACGGTTCGGCTCGCGCGGAATGGTCCGACGAGGCGATACCGGAGCTCCTGATAGAGAGAGGGATCGACACCCTCCACGTCACCGGTGCGCTGCGCGGACACGATGCTCGCGCAGGCAGCGATGAGCAGCGGGACGAGGCATTGAGATCTCACGGCGGCTCCTTGGCAACGAGTCGGGCGCAGTATGAGATCCCGATGATGTCGCTGACAAGTCCGTGACGTGCGCGACAGAGGTCGCTTCGTCGCGAGACTCGTGAACCCGCGGCGAACGTGAACAGGCGCGAGAAACCGAGCCGCTCCCCTGACAAAATAAGAGTCGACCGACAGGCAGGCTGTTCGAGAATTCGTGTGGAGGAAATCCTCGTTGACGGAACGACTCTGAAAGCCCCGACGCTGGCCGGGCGTGCCTCCGCGTCGTCGCCCCTGACGCGCGTGCTTCGCTTGTCGGCGACGTGCGTGAAGGCGAAACGGAGACGGTGCTCCTGCTCCTCGCGAACCTCTTCGTCTTGCTCGCCGGCTATTACGTGTGCAAGACGGTGCGCGAACCCCTGTTGTGAGAGGGAGCGGCTGACGAGGGGCTGAGAACGGGCGTTATGCTGACCACGAGACGGCCCTAATGTTTCCTATTCGTCTAGCGGATGACGCTGAGTCAGTTGCTTTCGCCTTCGGGAAACTGGGCGGTGATCACGGCAGTGCCGCAGTCGTTGCCGATTGTGAGTCTCACCGTCACAGGGTTCACGGTGCCCGTCAGGTTCGCGCCGCGGCCTTCAACTTCGAACGCGAAGCTATTGGCCCCCAACGATTTGATCTCGGCTTCCAGGGCCATGAGGTTGCATTCGGCATCGCAGATCTCGGGCGTGTCGTCCGGCAGCCGGCGGAGCGCGGCCCGCAGCGTCGCAATCGCGGCGCGTTGGTCGTCGGCTGTGGCCGGATGCGCCCCGCCGAAAGCGAGGGCTGCCTCAATTAGCGCGTGGTCTTCGGGGCGCAGATCGAAACGCATCACGCGCCCCGCCGCCGATAAGGGCGCACGCGGATCGACTTCGCGCGCTGCCGCATGCGGACGATGTCGTAGGACGCCTGCATCCGCAGGAGCGTGTCCATCCGGACGCCAAACGCCTTCTCGAGCCGCAGGGCCATCTCCCCGGACAGATCAGCGTGGCCATTGAGGAGGCTCGAGAGCGTTGGTCGCGACACGCCGAGCACCCGGGCGGCCGCAGTCACCGTGAGCTCGAGCGGCCCGAGAATCTCCGTGCGAATGAAGGCGCCCGGGTGCGGCGGGTTCCGCATCCGGCTGTCGCGGTCAGTGGTAGTCCTCAAGGTTCACCTCGATCAACTCGTCATCCTGGACACGGAACGTCAGCCGCCAGTTCGCCGTGACGTGCAGCGCCCACGTCCCCTTCCGGTCGCCGGTCAGCCGATGCGGCTTCCAAACGGGTAGCGTCCGGAGTTCGTCGACGGTCGCCATGTCCTGAAGGAAGGCGAGCATCTTCCGCAGCTTGTCGACCGCCGAGGGTGGCACACTCGTCCTCCGGTCGGCCCGATACAACCGCTCGAGGCCGAATACGCACCTAGGCTCAGTGTAGCCTCACGGGCTACACTTGTCGACCGTCAATGAGGAGCGCGCAGAGATGACGCGACGTCCGGGCCGAAACGAACTGCGGGCCGCGAGCGGCCGGCACGATGGCCGGCAGTGGCGTTGCGTAGGGCGCACCGGCGTGAACATCTGGCCGCAGCCGCGGCAGGGAATCGCCGTCGCAGGCGTACGTACTCTTGTCTGGGGCGACCGGGCGTCAGGATAGGCATGGGGGCCCTACCCTCCTGCCAGGCAGCGCCGGATCGCGTCAGGGGCGAGGCGCGCGGATAGCGCGCCTCGCATTTCATGAACTGCCGTCAGGAGTTGTCCACCAGTTGTCCACCAAATCCGCACAACTGGCCAACACTGGACAACACGAACAATCGGCGTAAGAACACGAAATGCCGCAGAATTTTGGACGGTGCGGCACTCGGCAACACTGGGCGGAGAGGGCCGTGCAGATTCCCCCCTTCCGCACCATTCGACTCGCCCACGGCCCGGCTTCGGCGAGCCGTAGCTCGCTCATGGCAGGCCACTCGCGAGTCGAATGGTGCCCTGAGCGAGCGAAGCGAGTCGAGGGGCTTCCTCATCGTCAGGCGACCACCACATAGTTTCCAACGGTGCTTCTATTGCGGCGACGATGCCATCGTCGTCGGCATGCCCTGGGTCTACATCCTGTGCTGCTCTGACGGTACCTTCTACGTCGGCCATACCGACGATCTCGAGAACCGCGAGGCGCGTCACAATTCTGGCGTTGCAGCAAAGTACACAGCGATTCGGCGGCCGTCAGACTCGTGTACTCAGAAGCGCACGAGACTGACGCGGCCGCGATCACGCGCGAGCGTCAGTTGAAACGCTGGAGTCACCAGAAAAAAACACGCATTGATCTGCGGAGCTCTCAAGACGCTCGAGCGCCTGAGCAAGAGGCGGAGGCGGTAGCGTCAATGGCGTGAACGCGTCTGAGCTCGCGCCCCGTTTGTTGCGCTGGTCCAACCAACTCGGGCGGCACAACGCGCCGCCCGTTCATGACTGGGACGTGCGCGCCTGGGACCCAAACTGACTGCTTCGCAAACAGGTTGCACGTGGAAGCCCACGCGACGATTCACACGTGCGAGGGGAGGTTGATGGTCCGGCCACGATGCCGCCCACGTCGGCTTAGTGGATGAGGCAGCGCGTCAGCGGTACCGGCGGCCAACTAGAGGCCAAAGAGCGCAGGAAGGGCCAGCCGGACGGCCATTAGACCGAGCTTCGGTGGTGTCCGGCTTTAGCCGGACCATCATGCGATCAATCCCTCACGCACGCGGAGAACCCGCGTCGCGAACTCGCGCAGTGGCGTCTGGCGGTCGACGATTTGTTCGCCGACTTCCTGAAAGTATGAGACGTTGTGATGCGATTTCTTCACGCCCACACTGAAAAGCACGAGGCTGCCAGACAAGGAGGACGCGTCATGGGTTCGAATTGGAAGCGGCGGCTTGACGCCACGGTGAGAACGACTCTTGGACTCTTCGCGGCTCTCATTTTGCTGTCCGTGCCGTCGCGCGCGGCGGCACAGATCCAGACGGGCACAATCACCGGCGTCGTCACCGACGAACAGAACGCGGTTCTGCCTGGCGTCTCGGTCACGCTGGCGAGCGAGGCGCTCATCCGTCCCCAGACGGCCGTTTCGAACGAGCGCGGTGTCTTCAGCTTCATCGCGCTTCCGCCCGGCATTTACGGCGTGAAGTTCGAGCTGCAGGGGTTTGCGCCGATCGAGCGATCGGATATACCGGTCCGCATCTCCGTCGTGACGACGGTCGACCAGACGATGAAGGTCGCGTCGGTCACCGAGAGCGTGATTGTGACCGGGGAATCGCCCGCGGTCGACGTCAAGAGCACGAGCAAGGGGACCAACTTCGACAGCGAGCTGCTGAAGAACATTCCGCAGGCGCGTGAGATCTGGTCCACCGTCGAACAGGTGCCGGGCGCGACCATGAGCAAGTTCAACGTCGGCGGCGCCGAGAGCGCGCAGCAGAGCGGCATGCAGGTTCACGGGTCCGCGCCGGGACAGCAGGAGTACGCCATCAACGGCTTGAAGCTGAACTGGCCTGGCGGCAACGGCGGCGCGACGGCGTTCTATTTCGACTACGACAGCTTCGGCGAAGTGAACATCATGACCAACGGCGCACCGGCCGAAGTCGGGACCGGCGGCGTGTACATGAACATCGTCACACGGTCGGGCGGCAACAATTTGAGCGGCGGCGCGAGCGCGTTCTGGGAAGACGATTCGTTCCAGTCGGACAACGTGTCGGACGCGTTGCGGGCGATCGGGATCACAAAGGGCAATCCGATCAATTACATCTACGACGCGAACGGCAATATCGGCGGAGCGATTCGGCGGAACCGCGCGTGGTTCTTCTCGTCGTTCCGGCGGTTCGACATCAACACGCAGGTGCTCGGCATCACGAGACCCGATGGCTCTCCCGCTCCTGATGTCAACCACCAGTCGAACTTCATCGGCAAAATCACGGCGCAGGTCAACAACAACAACAAGATCAGCGGCGAATACAACTTCAACTACCAGAATCGTTTCTTCCGGCGGGGGTCCGACGTGACGGAGGAGAAGGCGTCGATGCGGCAGATCGAGCCGGCCTACATCACGCAGTTTCAGTGGACCTCGGTCCTCTCACAACGCATGTTCTTCGACGCGCGGTACGGGTTCCTGCACCTGATCTTCCCGCTGCACTATCAACCGAGCGTCGGCTCGAACGACTTCCCGCGTCAGGACATCTTCCGGCTGACCCTGCGCGACGCTGCGCTGAACGATTACGAGAATCTCGCCACGCGCCACCAGGTGAACGTGTCGACGTCCTATTTCGCCGACGGCTTCGGCGGATCGCACAGCTTCAAAACCGGCGTCGAGCTCGGACGCGCGTTCAACCAGAACCACTACGAAGCCAACGGCGATTATGTCCTGCGCTATTTCGATGGCGCGCCGCTCGAAGTGCAGACGTACAACACGCCGATCACATCGAAGAATTTCATCGGCACGGTTTCTCTGTACGGGCAGGACAGTTGGACGGTGAGCCAGCGGCTGACCATCAACTCCGGCGGCCGGTTCGAGCGGCTCGTGGGCTACGCGCCGGTCCAATCGCGGATCGGCAATCGGTTCTTTCCGGCGGAGCAGTTCACGGAGTTCAACGACATTCCGAACTGGAAGAACGGCCTGTGGCGCGTGGGTGCGTCGTACAACGTGACCGGCGACGGTCGCACCGCGCTCAAGGGATTCGTCGGGCGGTTCATGGTGCAAGAGGGGACGCGGCTGGTCCAACAGGTGAACCCGAACGATCTCAGCGGCGATTTTCGAAGCTGGACCGACGTGAACGGCAACAACATCGCCGAGCTCGCCGAGCTCGGACCGCCGACGCGGCCGTATGGCGGCAAGGTCAACAAGATCGATCCCGGCCTGAAGCAGCCGTACTCCGACGAGCTCAGCGTCGGCATCGAGCGCGAGATCGTCCGGAACCTGTCGACCTCCCTCACCTATTACCGGCGCAATAATCGCCGGCTGTTCAGCGGCATCAATCGCGCCGTTGGGCCGGAAGCCTACGCACCCATCGTGCTCACGGCGCCGGACGGCAGCTCCGTCACGGCGTACAACCAGGATCGAGCGACGCTCGGCCGCGCCGATCGCCTCATCACGAACATTCCTGGTCTGCAGGACACCTACAACGGCGTCGAGGTGACGGTCTCCAAGCGCATGACCCGGAACTGGCAGTTGCTGGGCGGGCTCACGATTGGGAAAGATGAAGGACTGTACGATCGCGGCCTGAACGACGACTTCAACAACCCGAACCTGAACATCAACCGTGAACCGGCGAGGATCAGTCTGGACAGCACATACGTGGGCAAGCTGGTCGGCACCTACGTCTTTCCGCGTCAAGTCACGATCAGCACGAACCTGCGTTACTTCACGGGACAGCCAGTGCTGAAAAACATTCCGTTGCGCGGCCTGAACCAGGGAACCGTCACCATCCTTGCCGAGCCACGCGGGGCCACGCGGCTCGACGACGTGACGCTCTGGGACGTCCGCGGCTCGAAACGCTTTCGGTTCGGCGGGGCCCGCGAGCTCGAGCTGATGGTCGACGTGTTCAATCTGCTGAATCAGTCGGCCAACACCGCGATCATCAACAACGTCGGGTCGCTGTTCGGCCGGCCGACGAGTATCCTGCCGCCGCGCGTCGCCCGCCTCGGGGCGCGCGTGACGTTCTGATGACGATGCACAACACGCGCACGACTCACGCTCGTCATCCCCAGCGCGCTGACGCGCCCTTTTTTCTTATCGCGCCGCCGTCAGCGCGCCCACCGCATGTTGGCCATGGGTCTGGGTAGACGATGGCGGATTCAGCACGAGATTCCGCTGATCGGTCCACAAGCTCCATGTTGCGCCGTCGGGCCCCGAAGCGACGCCGTTGTAGTCACCGATGAATCGTGCGTTGCCATTCGTCGTTCCCGAGAACCACCGCGAGTGGCCGGGATCCGACAATCCAGTGTCGACTCGCTGCCGCGTGATTCGCGCGCGACCGGTCGAGTCGAACATCACGCGTGCGAGTGTAAACCCATATTGGCAGACATTCTGCCCGGCCGAATAGCTTCGATCCATGTAACCGACATCGACGCGGCCATTCGGCGCCACTGCGACCCACGGAAAGAACTGGTCGTTTGTCGTGCTGTCAACGACCAGACGGTTCCACGTGGCGCCGCCGTCGGTTGATCTCGCCAGAAAGACATCGGTGTTGGTCCGCTTTGCCGTGCCGTTCCGGTTGTCGGCCCACGTCACGTATGCGGTCCGTCCCGTCGGATCGCTCGGATCGGCTGCGGCGTTTGCGGCCGCGCTGACGCGAAGCTGACACCCGGTGAGCGTCGCGCGACCATCGACGTTTTCTGGAAAATTGATGTCGAATAGGGTATCGACTCTTGATGGAGCGCTCCAGGCAGCGCCGCCGTCATCGGACGACACGACCATCATTTGATTCTCAGCAGGCGTGTTGAAGTTTTCGAAGGAGAGGTACACCTTGCCGGTCGGCGCAACCGTTGGATACGAAAACTGATTGAGATCGCACTCGTTCGGCGCCCCGATGAACGCGGAACTGCAGGAAGGACTGAACCCGCTCACTTCACGCCCCGCGCTCCAATTCACCCCATCGTCGGAGAACGCCGTCATGATGGGAGATCGGAATAGCGTGGTGCCCGCAAACTTCGACTGAAAGCTGGTCCAGCTCGCGTAGACGCGGTTTTCGTGCGGGCTCCCGGCGCTCGTATCGACCGCGATGAAATCTTTGTCCTGGAAGATCTGTGGGCCGACGCCGACCGCGTTGATGCCGCCCTGTCCACTCGCGACCGTCACCGGCTTGCTCC
>MNEX01000199.1 GCA_001917905.1 Acidobacteria bacterium 13_1_40CM_65_14 | reverse complement strand
CAACGGCAAGATCATCGTACGGCCCGACGCGCAGAAGACCGACGCCAAGCAGACGAACAAGGCGTTGCTGCTCTCTGACGATGCGCAGATCAATACGAAGCCGCAACTCGAGATCTTCGCCAACGACGTGAAGTGCACGCACGGCGCGGCAGTGGGTCAGCTCGACGAGGACGCGATCTTTTATCTGCGGGCGCGGGGCCTCGACCTGCAGCAGGCTCGTGACATGCTGATCCAGGCGTTCGCGGGCGACGTGCTCAACCGGATCCGGATCGAGCCGCTCAGGAAGTCGCTCGAAGCGCACCTGCTCTCCGAGCTGCCCGCGGCCGGGGGGCCGGCACACCAGCAATGACCAACATCGCCAGCATCGCCGCGCCGTCCCAGGCCGGCTTCAACGTGCGCCGGATCCGCGAGGACTTTCCCATTCTTCGGCAGACCGTGCACGGCAAGCCGCTCGTGTACCTGGACAACGCCGCGACGACGCAGAAGCCTCGTGCGGTCCTTGACGCGTTGATGGCCTACTACAGCGAGGACAATGCGAACGTCCACCGCGGCGTCCACCTGCTCAGCGAGCGCGCCACCCAAGCGTTCGAGGACGCCCGCGCCACTGTGCAGCGCTTCATCAACGCCGCCTCCGCGCGCGAAATCGTCTTCACGCGCAACGCCACCGAAGGCATCAATCTGGTGGCCCAGACGTTCGGGCGGACACGTCTCGCCCCGGGAGACGAGGTCGTGATCTCCGCCATGGAGCACCACTCCAACATCGTGCCCTGGCAGATGGTGTGTGAGGAAAAGGGCGCGTCGCTGCGGGTGATTCCGATCACCGACGAGGGGGCGCTGCAGCTCGAGGAGTACGAGCGGCTTCTCGGGTCCCACACGCGGCTGGTCTCGATCGTCCATCTGTCGAACGTGCTCGGGACGATCAATCCCGTCCAGCAGATGATTGCGACGGCGCATCGCCGTGGCGTGCCGGTGCTGATCGATGGATCCCAGGCGGTCCATCACATGACGGTGGACGTCCAGGCGCTCGACGCCGACTTCTACGTGTTCACGGGCCACAAGCTGTACGGACCGACCGGGATTGGCGTGTTGTACGGCAAGGAGCGTTTGCTCGACGAGATGCCGCCGTATCAGGGTGGCGGCGACATGATCAGGTCGGTCACGTTCGAGAAGACCACGTACAACGCCCTGCCGTACAAGTTCGAAGCGGGGACACCGAACATCGCGGGCGCGCTAGGGTTGGCGGCGGCGGTGGACTACGTCACCGGGATCGGGATGGATCGCATCTCGGCCCACGAACGTGAGCTGCTGGCGTACGGAACGGCGGCGCTGTCGGGCGTGCCGGGCCTGACGCTCATCGGAACGGCGGCGGAGAAGTCGAGCGTGCTCTCGTTCGTGATGGACGGCGTGCACCCGCACGACATCGGCACCGTCGTCGATCAGGAAGGCGTCGCGATCCGCACGGGGCACCACTGCGCTCAGCCCCTGATGCAGCGGTTGGGCATTGCCGCCACCGCGCGCGCGTCGCTGGCGCTCTATAACACGCGCGAGGAGATCGACGCCCTCGTCGCGGCGCTCCACAAGGTCCGCGAGCTCTTCACGTGACGCACCGGGGAGCCGCCTGGGTGAGGTGTGTTCGCGGCGCGCAGCTGACGCCGTGCGCCAAGGCATAATTGGCCGGATTGCGAGGGTTGCCAGTG
This sequence comes from Acidobacteria bacterium 13_1_40CM_65_14, assembly GCA_001917905.1. Taxonomy (GTDB): domain Bacteria; phylum Acidobacteriota; class Vicinamibacteria; order Vicinamibacterales; family CAVVIG01; genus QHWF01. Next base: position 10,466 of record MNEX01000199.1, on the reverse strand, counting down.
TCCGATCTTCGGGAACTCTATCAAGAGGTCATCCTCGACCATAACCGCCGGCCGCGCAACTTCCGCGCGATTGAAGGCGCCAACCGGCACGCCGAGGGCTACAACCCGCTCTGCGGGGATCGGCTGTCGCTCTACCTGAAGGTCGAGGACGCCGTGATCAAAGACGCCAGCTTCCAGGGATCGGGCTGCGCGATCTCGAAAGCGTCGGCTTCGATGATGACCGACAGCGTCAAGGGCAAAACGCTGAGCGAGGCCCGCGGCATGTTCGAGCAATTCCACCAGATGGTGACCGGGAACGCCGACCCGCTCGCCCATCCAGAACGGCTGGGCAAGCTGGCCGTGTTCGAAGGCGTCCGGAACTACCCCGCGCGCGTGAAATGCGCGAGCCTCGCCTGGCACACGCTTCGCTCCGCGGTCGACGCGAAGGACGAGGTCGTGTCGACAGAAGCGGAGTAGCGTGACCGACGGCCATGGCGGACCATATCATCAAGCTCACCGACGAACACGCGGCGCGCACCGAAGAGGCGGCGCGAGTGGCTTCGAATGCGGGCACGACAGCCGGCGCGATCTTCGAGCGTCGTAACCCTGTCAAGACTCTCACGATGCAACCGCAGATCGTCGAGGTGCTCTCGACGATCTTTGACCCCGAGATCCCCGTCAACATCTACGAGCTCGGCCTCATCTACGAGATCGCCGTCGACTCCGAAAACGTGGTCGGTGTCCGCATGACGTTGACGGCGCCTGGCTGCCCCGCCGCTCAGAGCCTTCCTGTGGAAGTCGTCAACAAGCTGAAGCAACTGCCCGGCATCACCGACGCGCACGTGGACATCGTCTGGGACCCGCCTTGGGACAAAGACCGGATGTCGGACGCCGCGAAACTGCAACTCGGGATGTTCTGACCGTGTCGTTCGCCAATACGCGATCGCCGGTCCCGCCGGTTGATTTGTGCTCGAATGCACGACAGGATCACGCATAGCGCCGCACGGTGCGCGGCGAGACACGAATCCCCAGCTTCAACAGCAGTTCCGACGCAATCCGTTCCTCGCCCCACGTGCGATTCGCCGCGGCCATATCCGCGATCAGCTGGCGCAGATCGGCTGGCAATCGCGGTCGGCCGCGCGGCATGGATTTCCACCGCCAGAACAACTGGAAGCCTCTTCGATGCCACCGAATGAGCGTCTCCGGCTTCACAACGGTCAGGAGCCGACGCCAGTCGATGAGCCGCGATAGTACAACGAGCGTAATCCGGGTCGCGTCATCGGCCCGGCGGGGCTTTACCTGCCGCTCGAGGTACAACGCCAACTGCTTTCGCAGGAACAGATTCTCGGCAACGAGCTGCGCATATGGGCGCCACGTGGACGCAACGAATCGCAGGACGTCGCCGGCGACGCGAAGGATAGTGCAGACGACGACGTGGGAACGGGACTGGGCCATGCCGCAGGATGGTACGCCGCGGACGCTCCCAGCCGTTGATCCTCTTTACATCGACGTGCAGCACGATCGGTTTCGGCCGCTTTCCTCAATTCGGTCCAAGATTTTTCCCGGATCGAATTTTTGCGGACCACACCCATCGACGTGCCCGTCTATGTCCGAGGCGCGAAGCGCGAAGATCGCTCACCAGTCTGGACGATTTTCGCAACTGGCTCATCAATCAGCCTGGATGCCTGCGAATCCCAGCATTCGACCGCCGATCCTAGTCCTGTCGTAGCGACTCTAATGCATCCACGCGACTGGCGCGTCGTGCCGGCACGACAGTCGCGAGCATGGCGGCTGCAACGAGCACGGACGTCATCACCGCGGCCGTTGACGGGTCTGTGGGACGCATCCCGTCGACGACACGAACGAGTAGAAGTCCGGCTCCCCATGCGGCAGCCGCGCCAATGAGGACGCCCACGGCGATCATCGAAGCGCTCTGCCGCAGGACCAGATTCATGATGTCGCGCGCGGTCGCGCCGAGCGCCATCCTGACGCCGAACTCCGGCACGCGTTGGCTCGTCAAGTAGGCGAGGACTCCATAGATGCCCACGGATGCGAGCAACAAGGCGATGGCCGCGAAGATGCCGAACATCAGCAGAAGGAAGCGCTGGCGCTCGAGCGATGCCGCCACCAACTGCTCCATCGTACGCACCTCGTAGAGTGCTTGATCGCCAGCCGCGCCGCGCAGCGCTCGGCGTAATGATTCCTCGACATTCGACGGCGGTATGCGCGTTCGAACGGCGACAGACATGAACGAGGAGAACAAACGTAGCAGCGAGGCTGGCACCTGCGCAAAGGGGTAATACATCTGATCGCGCACTCGCGATTGATCGTCGCCGGCTAGACCCCAGTGCCGCACGTGGCCGACGACGCCGACGATTCGGAGAGGCACGGGACCCAGGGCCGGAACCCACAATCGCTTGCCCACCGCATCGTCTCCACCGAACGCATGTTGCGCCAGCGTGTCGTCAATCACCAGGACAGGCTCACTATCCGCGCGATCGTGATCATCGAAGAAACGTCCTCGGCGGAGCGGAATGCCCATTACGTTCAAGTAGTCCGGCGTCACCGTGGAAGCCAGCGCGACCGGCGCCTGATTCGCTGGCGTCGGTGTGGACGTGGTCCAGTAGGGCAATGTGTTTTCGCCCACGCGCATGGGGATGATGTCAGCCAGCGCGACGGACTCGACGCCTGACACCCGGCCTGCCCGATCGAGCACGTCCTGCCACGCTGAACGAATCCGCCCCGGATTCGCGAGAGCGTTAGGAGACAGGGCGAAGTGCCCAGTGAGCACGTTGTGCACGTTCACGCCGGGATTCAGCGACGACAGGCTCAGGAGCGTGCGACCGAGCATTCCAGCCGACACCAACAGCACGACGGCAAGAGCCACCTCCGCGATGACATATGCGCTCTGCAGAGGGCGCGACGGTCCCGCGATGCTTCGCGCGCCGGCGCGGAGCGCCCGTTCGAGGTTGTGCATGCGAATGCGCAGCGCCGGGGCCAGCCCGAACAGCCCGCTGCTCGCGAGCGAGACGGTCAGCGTGAACAGCCAGACGGATGAATCGAATCGGACTTCGCCGCCACGCGGTAGGCTCCCAGGCCACATCATGACGAACGGGCGCACGCCGACCACAGCGAGCAGTGCGCCAAGTGCTCCGCCGGACACGCCCAGGACTGTGCTTTCGGTCAGGCATTGACGGACCAGCCGGCTCCAGCTCGCACCGAGCGCGGCGCGCATGGCGAACTCCCGTTCGCGCGACGCCGCACGAGCCAGCAGCAGGCTTGCGATGTTCACGCACGCAATGAGCAGCACCAGGCCGACGGCGGCCAGGAGCAACCACAAGGTCGACCCGACGTTCCCAACCAGTTCCTGCTGCAGCGGGCGCGCCCGCATCTCCACACCCGCGTTCGAGCTCGGATATTCCTTCGCCAGGCGGCGAGCCATCACGGCGAGTTCAGCCTGCGCCTGCCCAATCGTCGCGCCCGGCCGAAGACGCGCCAGCACGTGGATGAACCGCGCTTCCCGATTCTGCATTCGCGCTGTCGTGTTCTGGCCGAGCGGCGTGTAGACATCCACTTCCCCCGCCAGTTCGAAGCGTTCCGGCGCGATGCCCACGATGGTGTACGGCTTTCCTTCGAACACAAGCGGCTGGCCGATGGCGCCCAACTCGCCGCCGTAGAGACGCTGCCACAAGCCATAGCTGATGATGGCGACAGCCGCTGCGCCCGGCCGGTCTTCGTCCGACCGGAACGTGCGCCCATGCAGGACCGGTATTCCCAGCACTGAAAGAAGGTCTGCTGAGATCTGGCGCCCGTCAACGTACTCGGGCTCTCCGGGGGCGCTGACGGTGCCTCCGCCATACGTCCACCCTCCGACCGCAAGCCAACGAGTCTCGCGCTTGACGTCGGCGAGATCGGGATTTGAGAATCCCCAGAACTCGCCGAGCTTTTCAGTGGCTCCATGCAAGGTGAGGAGCCGTTCCGGCTCCGGATAGGAGAGCGGCCTCAAGAGAACGCTGTTGATGACGGTGAACATGAGGGTCGTCGCACCGATGCCGACGGCGAGCACGAGCATGGCGACCGCCGCAAAGCCTGGCATCCGGCGCAGCGTGCGAACCGCGTACTGCATGTCTTGCAGCAGGTCCTCAACCCAGCGCGTCCCACGAGCGTCGCGGCACTGCTCCTTCACCTGCTCAGGACCACCGAGCGCAAGCCTCGCCTGCCGCCGCGCCTCGTCCGGATGGACCCCGCGCGCCACGAGATCAGCGACGTTCTGATCCTCGTGAAAGCGCAGCTCTCTTTCGAGTTCAGCTTCCATCCTGTCTCGACGCCACAGCCGAAGCCACCAGGTCATTCCGCACCCGCTCCGGTCATCCGGAGGATCAACCCGACCGCTCCGGCCAAGCGGCGCCAGCTCGCGGTCTCCATTTCGAGCTGCGCCTTGCCTTTCCGAGTGAGGCGATAGAACTTCGCGTCGCGGCCGGTCTGGGTTTGTGTCCACTCGGCCGCCAGCAGACCGCGATTCTCGAGCCGATGGAGCGCGGGATACAGCGAACCCTGGGGAACCTGGACGACGTCGCGCGAGACTTGCTGAAGTCGCTGCGCGATGCTGTAGCCGTGAACGGGTCCAAGCGCGACGATTTTCAGGATCAGCAGGTCGAGCGTGCCTTGCGGCAGATCGGACTTGGTCTGCTTCGTGCCCATATACCTCCGACTTCTACATGTTAGCCGTCAGACGTGTAGAAGTGCAAGGCATTCGGCGACCAGCCGAACGAACGTCCCTTTCAGATTGGTGTCGATCACCAGGTCCCAGTCGTCCTCGCTGACGCCTAGAAACGGACCCCATGTCTGGACACCGGCGTTGTTGACGAGCACACTCAGGCCGCCAAATCGCTTCAGCACGGTCTCGACCATCGCCGTGACGTCGCGGGCGCTTCTCACATCCGCTCGCACGGAAAACGCCTCGCGACCGAGCGCCTCGATCTCGGCAACCGTCGCAGCCGCGCCATCTGGTTCGCAGTGGTAGTTGACCGCCACGCGATAGCCGGCCCGGGCGAGCTCGAGCGCAATGCCCTTGCCGACGCCCCGGCCGCCGCCGGTGACGAGTGCAGGTAACCCGATGGGTGTTGATGGAGTGGTCACGACAAATTCGACCTACGTGGTGTGCGCACTCAGTGCCTGCGCACGAAGGAACTGCACACCGCTGAAGGCGATGGCCTCTGGTGTGGAAGCCAGATCGCGCCAGATCGCGGCCGCGGCCGACAGGGGGCCCAGGGCAAAGCCGAAGCTTTCAATCGTGAGCCAGCGGTTGTAGCCAATCTCCTGCACGGCGGAAAAAAACTCCTGCCAGGCAACGTGCCCGGAGCCCGGAATTCCCCGGTCGTTCTCACACGTGTGCAGATGCTTGAGGTGCGGCGCGGCATGACGCACGGCATCGCCAATCGACTTCTCTTCGATGTTGGCGTGAAAGGTATCCAACAGGATCCCGATCGACGGATCCCCGATCGCGTCACACAGCTTCGTCGCATCAGCGACTGTGTTGAGAAAGTACGTTTCGAAGCGATTCAACGGCTCGAGCGCGATTTCGATATGGGCCGCAAAGACGGCGGTCGCGAGCCGCTGCCAGCTGTCGATGGTCCATTTCCACTCCTCGGACGTGCGCCGCTGGCCGGTCAAATAGCCGACCGGCGTGTACATCGGCCCGGCAAGCATCGTCGCGCCCACGTCGCGCGCGGCGGCAATGCACGCTTCAAGGTGCACACACGCGCGTTGACGGACGCTGGCATCAGACGAGGCCAGACTCGTGCCGCCCGGAACAATGGCGACGGCGGTGCGCTCGAGGCCCATCCTGTCGAGCTCGCGTCCTACTGCCTCCGCTTCGAACGCGCCTGGATCCAGGATAGGCACCTCGATTCCGTCGAACCCGCTCGCCTTGATCCGCGGCAGCAGATGGAAATCCGGCGGCCCAAACATCGCGCCCCATATGAGGGTGTTCACACCAAACTTCATCGTTCGTCCTCCGCTACGCCCTCCGTCCAAAATCACTCATTCAGGACGAAGGCGACGAAGCGGCTGCCGGCCGCGGCGACCACGTATTGCTGGCCATCGAGCTCGTAGGTAATCGGGCCATTCGTGACACCGCCAATGCGGGAGTTCCACAATGGCGATCCCGTGGTCGCGTTGTATGCCCCGATACCTGACGCGGCCGAACCGAAGATCACGTTGCCGGCGGTGCTCAGCAGGCCAGAGTTTCCGCCATACCTCGGAATGCTCCAGCGGATTTCGCCGGTTTTGAAGTCGATGGCCTTGAGCTGCCCTTGTTCGGCGTAGCCACCGCGATCCGTTCCACCCCACCCCATCGGATTGTCGCTGGGGTCGTAGATGTACCAGACGCTGAAGGCCCTGGTCGCGTTGACATAGAACAGGCCGGTCTGAGGGCTGAACGTTGGCGAAAACCAGTTCGTCGCACCACCCTGGTTCGGCGTCACGAGCGCACCTGCAATCTGCGGACGTTTCTCAGGATTGGGGATGGGTTGCCCCCTTTCGTCGCGGCGGTCGAACGACCAGTTCGTCTTGATGAACTCAGTCGACACGATCGATCGGCCAGTGGCGCGGTCAAGCACGAAGAACTTGCCGTTGCGCGACGCCTGAGCCATGAGTTTCCGTGGCTGCCCGTTGATCACACCATCGAACAGGACTGGCGTCTGCGTCGCGTCCCAGTCATGCGTGTCGTGCGGAGACGCCTGGAAGTACCACGCCATCTTTCCCGTATCGGCGTTCAGCGCGACGATCGAGGCGGTAAACAGGTTCGCGCCTTCTCGATTGGCGTAGGCGACGACCGGTTGCGGATTGCCGGTCGTGACGTAGACGAGATTCAACTCGGGATCGTACGTCACCGGCTGCCATGTCATGCCGCCGCCGTGTTTGGCCATGTCCAGATTGGGCCACGTCTCGATGCCCGGATCGTCCTTCGTCTGCGGCGTCACATACCATCGCCAGATCAAGTCGCCGGTCTCGGGACTGCGCGCGTCGAGATACGCCGGTTGATCCAGGTCGTCGCCGCTGACACCGACGATCAGGCGGTCCTTGACCACGACGGGTGCGGCCGACCCGAAATACATCATCTCGAGCGAGCAGACTTCCTTGAACCACTGCTCCCGCCCGGTCTTGATGTCGAGCGACACCAGATTGCAGTCCGGCGTCACGAAGAACACCGACTCGCCAAGGATCGCGACCCCGCGGTTGCCAATGTGCATGCCGCCGCGGTTCTTCGTCCACGTGTAGTGCCACAGCTCTCGTCCGGTGCGGGCCTCGACCGCGTACGCGTGATCCGGCGTGGAAAAATAAAGAATCCCATTCACGAGCAGCGGTGTCGCCTTCACGATGCCGCCACCCGCGGGCAGGTCGTAGATCCACGCCACACTCAGGTGCTTCACGTTCGAAGCGTTGATCTTCGTGAGCGTGCTGTAACGGCGCCCGGAGTAGTCGCCGTTGAACGTCGGCCAGGAGGTCGTGGCCGGCTTCTCAATCTGCGCGCTGGTCAGACCCGACTGTTGTGCGCTCAGGACGGTGGAGAGAAGGAGAACGCTCCCAATGACGAATCGTCTCATTTCAGGTTCTCCAGGTAGGCAACCAGATCATGTATCTGCGTGTCGCTGATGCGGTCCAGCAAATCGATGTGCGCCTGAAGCGGATCGGTCGTGACCACCTTCGCGCCGGTCGTGGGGACGACGCGGATGGTGCCGTCGGTGTGTCGAAATGTCACGTAGAAATCGCTCTGCTCGACAAGGACGCCAGACATCGCGGGGCCCGACGCTGGCGTGACGGTAACCGTCACGGCGTTGGGGTTGGCGGCGGGTGGCGCACCCCGGCCGCGATCACGCGCGCCCATGCCGGGAAAGAGCATCCGTTGCTGAAGATCAACGGTGGTGGCGACGCGCGTGCGAATGCCGGCGAGGCTGTGTGTGGCAGCGTTGTGGCACGTCGCGCAGCCCCCGGCACCGTGGAAATACGCTTCGCCCGCCTTCGCGTCGCCAACCAGGATGTTACCGGCCGTGAACACGGCCGATCCGCGCATCGTGTCGTTGACGCGCTGGCGAAGGAAGTGCGCGAGGCCCCCGATCTCCTCGTCCGTAAAGCTCGCGCTCGCCTTGCCGCTCTGGGTCGGATGCCCGGCTTTGAGGAACGGCCCGAGCACGCTGCCGGGAGTGAACGACGAGCGATCGAAGTTGACGGTTTTCGTCCGGATGATATTCGGACCCGTCTCGGAACCTCGCGCTTGCGATCCGTGACAGTCGATGCAGTGACTTGCCCACAGCGACCGCCCACGATCGTGCGCCGCCGGATCGACGACCGGCGTTCGCGGGATCTGCCGCACCTCCGGCGTCTGATCTGCAGCGCCGCCGCGCCCACCTGCGCCGCGTCCGCGCCCGGCAGGTTCCTGCGCGCGGGGGACAGCCAGTGTCAGCAAGACTGCGCCAAACACCACGACTGACGTGCGCCATGTGATGCTCATCGGGATCTCCTCAGGTCGGTTATCCGATGGCGACGGGCCATGCTATTGGCCCCGGCCGCCCGCGAGCCTCGCGTCGTAGATCAGGGCTACCTTTCGTGTGGGACGCGACATTGCTTGCGCAGGAACTTCACCCCGTCGGCCGCAGCTGCTCCGGCCGAAATCCACCGCGGCGGCGATCGTACAGCCAGATCGCGCCGAAGACGACGAGCAGAATGGCGGGCAGCACGGCGACGTACCAGAAAGAAGCCTGCGCGGCGAGGCCGAGCACGCGTTCCAGCTCCGGTCCCGCCTGGAGGGCACCGAACGCGGCGGCTCCTCCCGCGGCCTCGACCTTCTCAGTGTCGTACACCTTCCCCATCAAGGGCAGAACGAATTGAATAGACAACGTGCCAGCCGTCCCCATCAGCCCCATCAGCAAGGCGCCGCCGCGAGGAAATCGCTCCGACGCGGTCGCCAGCATCGTCGGCCACATGTAGCAGACGCCGGCGCCCCACACCGTCGCGGCGACGAGCGCGGTGACCGGGAATTGGCAATGCTGAGGGCAAACAGCCCGAGAGCCGCGCCCAGGCACGACATCCAGAGCAGGCCCATGGGCGACAGCTTCTGCACGAGCGGACCGGCGAAGTGACGCATGATGAACATCAGCCCGCTGACGTAGACCAGCAGCAGAATCCCCGGCATGTGCACCGTGCGGCTCAACGCGAAGTCCACCCACTGGCCGGGGGCCAGCTCCGAGGCCGCGGTGAGAAACATCGAGAGGAACAGCGCCAGGAACATCGGGTTGAGCAGTTCCCGGAACATCTCCCCCATCGTGACGCCGGCGGCGGCGCGCTCCGTGGGCGGGAACTTCACGCCGAGGGCGAGCACAGTCGTCGTGAGCGCCGGAATCAGCACGACGGCCAGCTTCGCCTGCCAGCCGATCCCCGCAGATGACATCGCGACGCCGAGCAACCCTCCGACGACGAGGCCACCCGGCCACCACGCATGGACGGCGTTGAGCCTCGCGGTCTTTTCCCTGGGATACAGCGACGCCATCAGCGGATTGATGACGGTTTCCACCAGGCCCCAACCGATCCCGGTGACGAGCGCCGCGCCCCCCACAGCACGTAATAGATGTCCGCCACGTTCGCCCACGCGTTGGCCGTAACGAAGACGATGCTGCCAAGCGCGAGGAACAGCCCGGCCAGCGGCAGTAACACACCCATGCCGATGTAGTCCAGGAGCGGGCTGCCGATGGCAATGGTCAGTGCAAAACCCAGGAACGGCACGCCGAGAATCGCACCGATCATCGAGGCCGATCGGGTCACATCGATCGGATCCAGAAACACGCGCTGCAGATCGCTCGCGGTGTTGGCCCTGAGCGACGCATGCGATCGTACCGTCGCCGAGACCAGGCCGAGAAGATCACGGGCGATACGCAGGACGGCTCGGACCGCGGTGCGGGAACGGGACTGGGTCATGGGCTCGGGATCGTACGCGATCCACTCGTGCAGCAGCTACGGTCTCGTGGTACCCGGACGGTTCATCCGATCGGATGGGGGCGCCGCGGCAAATTCCATCCGGATTTGGGCCGCTTCGAGTTTTTGCGGAGCACAACGGGAGGCGAGCATGAAACGATCCTGAGCGTGGTGCTCGTGAGCGTGCGATTGTCGTGTACTCGCCGCGCACGGAGATCTTGATCGACGTGGTCACACTCTTCAGGCCATGACGAACCGAGCCGAGTGGTCGATCGGCCGCTCAGCATCACGAAAGCCGGATTGCGACTCGCGAGCGGCAGAACTGGCGCCCGCCGCCCTGTCGCATCGACACCGCAGTCCTAAGCAGGCCGATGCGCCCGAAGGAAGGAACGTATCTGGCGCACCGCCAGCGGAATCCGCTCCTTGGGCTCCTTCCACGGGAACATGCTCACTTCGGCGTTCCCAGCGGAATCCGCTCCTTGGGCTCCTTCCACGGGAACATGCTCACTTCGGCGTTC
>MNEX01000096.1 GCA_001917905.1 Acidobacteria bacterium 13_1_40CM_65_14 | reverse complement strand
GTCCCAGCAGTTGTCGAGGAAGTTGATGCCGCGATCGATCGCCTGACGCACGATCTCGACGGCCATTTTTTCGGTGACCGGCTTCAGGCCGAGGTGCCAGCCGCCGATCCCAATCGCGGAAACGCGCTCTCCCGTGCGGCCAAGGGTTCGATACGGAATGTCGACGGCGGTTGGCTCTGCCATGGCCCCTCCGAGGTGTGTCGCCGATGCTAACGCGCTCTGCCGCGAACCACGTCGCCGAGGGTGCGTACAGCAGCGCGAAGCTGGTCGTCGTGCAGATATGGTGCCGGGCCGAGGCGCAGGACGTCGCCGCGGAAGTCTGTCAGCACGCCGGCGGCGCGCAGACCTCGACAGAGATCGCCCGCACGGGGTGAGCGAATCGCGAGAAAGCCTGCGCGGCGCTCGTCAGACATCGGCTCGACGTGCGCGATTCCCGGGTCGATGTCGAGCGCGTCGAATGTCTGCTTCAACAAACCGACCTGATGGCGGCTGATGGCGCGCAACCGGTCGGGCGTCAGTCCTTGTTCAGCATGGAAGGCGAACACCGCGGCCGCCCGGTAGTGTGACGTCGGATCGTACGTCGCCCCCGCGAAGCGTGCCGCGCCGTCGCCGTACTCGACGCGGCCACGCGAGTCGGTCTGCTCGAGCGACGCGAACTCGCTGAACCATCCGGTCAGCACCGGACGCAGCGAGCATCCAGCCGGTACGCGCAGGAAACAGTTGCCCTCTCCGAGCTGGCAGTATTTATATCCCCCACCGGTGATGAACGCCTGCTCGAGACCGAGCGCGCGGATGTCGAGGGGCACGACGTTCAGGTGGTGATAGGCATCGACAAGCAACTCGGCGCCATACGTTCGACACGCTCGTGCGATGACGTCGAGACCGGGAACGATGTCCGCCGTTTCGAAGAGGACCGACGAGACGAGCACGCACGAGGTGCGATCGTCGATATTCACGGCGAGCCGCTCGGCCAGCGTGTCAGCCGGCCGCGCCGCAATCTTGGCGATGGCAAGCCCTTCTTCGGCGAGGCGATCGAGCTGCCGTCGAATCGTGTGAAACTCGCCGTTGGTCGTCACCAGTCTCGGCCGGGCTCTGAGCGGGAGCGCGGACAGCAGCCGCGTGACGAGCTCGTGCGTGTTCTGTCCGAGTGCGATGTCGCCGTCAGGATCGTTGAGGAGACGCCGAAAGCCCGCCTGCACGCGCGTCGCCTGTCGCTCGGCGTGCTCCCACTTCTCGTCAACGTATTCCGCCGCGTCGAGCCACGCGCACTGCTGCGCCTCGAATCCCACGTCGGGCCAGGCCTGATGCGAGTGGCCTGTGAGGAGCAAACGCTCGCCGACGCGGAATCGGGAATAGTGGCGCGCGAGATCGTGCGGCATCGAGTTCTAGTCTTGAAGCTCGCCACCACGGGGGACACAGAGGACACGGAGGGTCAAACGCATCCTGGATTGTTTCCTCAGTGTCCTCCGCGTCCTCCGTGGTGCGCGCTTACAACTGCGATCGGATTTCCCATAAGTCGGGGAAGAGCGGACGCCCGATCGTCTCACGCAGGTACGCCGCACCAGGCGAGCCGCCGGTCCCGCGCTTGGCGCCGATGGTCCGCTCGACCATCTTCACGTGACGATAGCGCCACTCCTGGATCCCTTCGTCGAGATCGACGAGTCGTTCGCACAGCTCGGCGTTTTTGGTGTCCTTCCGGTAGAGCGTGACGAGGATCTGCTGGATCTCCGGCGACGGTTCAACCGGCGCGATCACGTCTCGATGCAGATGCGACTCGGGGACGGCGTAGCCCTCGCGCGAGAGATAGCGCAGGAAGGCATCCCAGAGCGTCGGCGCGCGATAGCGGCGCTCGAGCTCGACGCGGGCGCGGCTTCCTTCGGGGAAACGCTGAATCGCGGCCGTCGACTTCACGCCCAGTACGAACTCGATCTGCCGGAACTGGTCGGACTGGAAACCGCTCGCCGCGTCGAGCCGCTCGCGGAAGCTGAGAAACTCGAGTGGCGTCATTGTCTCGAGGATGTCGAGCTGCGCGACCATGACCTTGAGGATCGTCAGGATGCGCTTCAACGTGTGCTGCGCGCGATGCGGCTCGTCGTCTTCCAGCAGATGCCGCACGCGATCGAACTCGTGCAGCAGCTCCTTGAACCAGAGCTCGTAGACCTGGTGGATCACGATGAACAGCATCTCGTCGTGCTCGGGTCCCGTGGGCCCCGTCGAGCGCGGCCGCTGCAGCGACAGCAACTCGTCGATGTTCAGGTAGCTGCTGTACGTGACGGCAGCATTCGTCTTGTCATCAGTCATATGTCGTGAGCACCAGTACCGAGAGTTGATTGAGAGCGTGCGCCGAAACGCCTGACAAAAACAAACATGGAGCAACGGAGCAACGGAGCACCTCGGTTCGACGCGTGGGCCTGCGAAGCAGGCCCACCGCGCGGCGCCGTTACGCGGCGCGCGTCGAACCGATCGGCGTCTCCTTGTGCGTTTCGGCGTTTCTAGGAGACGCACTCTCTTCTCCGTTCGGTCTCCGATTCTCCGTTGCTCCGTTTGTGAAACCGTTGCCTCCGTCCCCCTCCGTTGCCAGACTACGACTTATCGCCGGTGAATCTGAACTCGAACCGCGGCGTGTAACGTTCCATCGACTTGTACGGATCGGGCCACGGCAGCGGATAGCCGAGCATCCAGGCGGCGTGGCGCGTCCAGTACGGATCGAAGAGATGCGCGCGCGCGAGCACGCACAAGTCCGCACGACCGGCGGCGATGATCGTGTTCACATCCATGTACGACGAGATGTTACCCACCGCCATCGTCTTCATGCCGACGTCGTGGCGGATTCGATCGGCGAATGGCGTCTGGAAGAGACGACCGTAGACCGGTTGCTGGTCCGCGACCGTCTGTCCGGCCGACACGTCGACGATGTCGCAGCTGTGCGCCTTCAGCATCCGTGCAACTTCCACCGCAGCGTCCGGCTCCATGCCGCCTGGAGCCCAGTCGACGGCGCTGATGCGGACGCTCATCGGCTTCTCGTCCGGCCACACCTTGCGGCAGGCATCGAACACTTCGAGCGGCAGGCGCATGCGGTTCTCGAGCGAGCCGCCGTACTCGTCGGTGCGCGTGTTGGTCAACGGCGAGATGAACGACGCAAGCAGATACCCATGCGCCATGTGGATTTCGAGCAGGTCGAAGCCCGCCTCGCGCGCGAGCTCGGCGGCGCGCGCGAAATCGGCGACGACACAGTCCATGTCAGCGCGCGTCATCTCACGCGGCACGGTGCTGCGGCCGGCGAAGTACGGAATGGGCGACGCGGAGATCAGCGGCCAGCCGCCTTCCGCCAGCGGCTCGTTGTCGCCTTCCCACAATCGCTGCGTCGCGCCCTTGCGTCCGGCATGTCCGAGTTGGACGCCGATCGCGGCGGGCGTCTCGCGATGCACGAAATCGACGACGCGCTTCCACGCGGCGGCGTGCTCCGGCTTGTAGAGTCCCGCGCACCACGGCGAGATCCGCGCGTCGCGTGACACGTCGGTCATCTCCGCCATCACGAGACCGGCGCCGCCCATGGCGCGGCTCCCCAGATGCACGAGATGCCAGTCTCCAATCGTCCCATCGTCCGCGAGGTACTGGCACATCGGCGAGACGATGACGCGGTTCGGCAGGACGAGATCGCGCAGACGGAAGGGAGTGAACATCGGTGGAGGGACGAGCTCGCCACCACGGGGGACACGGAGGACAGGAGGTTCAATCCTAGTCGAACGGGATTGTTCCTCCGCGTCCCCCGTGTCCTCCGTGGTGGCGAGCTTCATGATCTGGCGCTCCGCTTCGCAGGCGACGAGCTCGTCCACGCGCGCGAGGAACTGCGGATCGCGCGCGCGCAGATCCTCGTGCGTGATCCGCAGCGAGCGCGTCAGCAACGAGAACGTGAACTGAATCGGCTCGAGCGTCGTGTACCGTTCGGTGTCCTCGAACCATTGCAGCGACGCCTGCGCAGCGCGCTGCAGGCTCTCGACCTGGGGACGGCGGCGCGCCTCGTACGAGCGAAGCGCGGAGGCGAGGGCGTCCGGGTTGGTCCGGCTGAAGCCGGACACCACCGATCGGGTTTCCGCGGCGAGGCTGTCTCCCGAGAGGGACTCGATCAGCGAGTCGCGCAAGGCGACCGCGTCTTCCATCGCCATCCGCGTGCCCGACCCGACGGAGAAATGTGCGGTGTGCGCCGCATCGCCGACGAGCACGACGTTGTCGCTCGACCACGGCTCGGCGCGGATGGTCGGAAACTGTCGCCAGATGCTGCGGTTCGTAATCAGCCGGTGGCTGTCGAGCTGCTCCGCGAACAGGCGCTCGAGAAATGCCGCGGTGTCCTGCTCGGTGGCGCGGTCCATTTCCGCGGCTCTCCATGTTTCCTCGCGGCATTCGACGATGAACGTCGAGCGGCCCGGACCGTACTGATACGCGTGCACGCGCCACAGTCCGTGATCGTTGCGCTTGAAGTAAAAGGTGAACGCCGGAAACGGCTTCGTCGTACCGAGCCAGACGAAACGGTTCGGTCGAAGATCGATCGTCGTCTTGACGCGATCGCGAAGCAGTTGACGGACGGTGCTGTTCGCGCCGTCGGCTGCGACTACGAGATCGGCGTCGGCGAACGCGTCGAGACTATTCACGTCTCGTTCGAACAGCACCTCGACACCGGCGGCGCACGCCTGTTCCTGCAAGACACGCAGCAGCGTGTGGCGGCTCATGCCGCTGAAGCCGTGGCCGGTAGACGAGATGCGCTCGCCGCGATAGTTCACCTCGATGTCGTCCCAGTGCACGAGGTGCCGCGCGATGCCCCGATACGCCTCGGAGTCCGCCTCTGCGATGCCGGCCATCGTTGCGTCCGAGAACACCACGCCGAAGCCGAATGTGTCGTCGGGCCGATTGCGCTCGATGACGCGGATGTGATGACGCGGGTCGGCCTTCTTCATCAGTCCGGCGAAGTAGAGTCCGCCAGGTCCGCCGCCGACGCAGACGATGCGCATCACCTGGCCGCCCTGAGCCTGTCGAAGGGTGTCACAGGAACTTCGGCTGCCGTCTGGCCACAAACGCGTCGTACGCTTCGCGGAAGTCGGCGTGCGTCATCAGTGATGCCTGACTCTGCGCTTCGGACTCGAGTGCCGCCTGAAGATCCATGTTCGCCTCGCGGTCGATCGCGTGCTTCGTGATCTCCAGCGCCAGCGACGGTCCCTTCGCGATCTGCTCGGCGAACGTCGTCGCGGCGGCGAGCGCATCGCCGTCGGGCACCACGCGGTTGTAGAGCCCGATGCGGAACGCTTCGTCTGCGGTGATGAAGTCGCCGGTCATCAGCAGTTCGGTGGCGCGGCCGCTGCCGACCAGGCGCGGAAGGAGCCACGCGGCGCCCATGTCGGCGCCCGACAGACCGACCTTCGTGAAGAGGAAGGCGATCCGGGCCGATGCGGCGGCGATCCGGATGTCACACGCCGTCGCGATCACGGCGCCGGCGCCGGCGGTGGTGCCGTTGAGCGCGGCGATGACGGGGCGGCGGCATTGGCGGATTGCGAGCACGAGGTCGCAGGTCATGCGCGTGAACTCGAGCAGGCCGCGAGCGTCGCGTGAGAAAAGGGCGCCGATGATGTCGTGCACGTCGCCGCCGGAGCAGAACGCCTTGCCTGCGCCGGTGATGACAATCGCGCGGACAGTGGACTCGCTGTCGAGCGCGCGAAACGTCTGACGCAGCTCGTCATAGATGTCGAAGGTGAGCGCGTTCAGGCGATCGGGACGATTGAGCGTGATGGTCGCCACGCCGGTCGCCGCGTTGTGCTCGTAGAGGAAGGTGGTCGGATCCTTCACGGCAATACCGCGGTCGCTTCGATCTCCACCGACGCGCGCTCGTCGACGAGCGCGATGACTTGCACGAGCGCCATCGCGGGATAGTGCGCGCCCATGTGTCGCTGCCAGACTTCGTGCAGCGCCGGGCGCTTCTCGCGGTACTGCGTCATGCTCGTCACGTAGACGGTCATGCGGGCGACCTGCTCTGCGCGGCCGCCCACGGCGCGGACGACGGTCAGCACGTTGGTCAGTGCGACGTCGAACTGCTGGACGAAATCGTCGGTCGTGACGCGTCCGTCGGCATCGGCGGCGATTTGACCTGCGACAAACAGCGTGCGACTCCCCGCCGGCGCCAGCAGTCCGTGCGCGAACCCCCGCGGCTGGCCCAGCTCCGGCGGGTTGACGACCGCCAAGAGGTCTGACCGCAAGTCTGACCGTGAGTCTGACCACAAGTCTGACCGTGAGTCTGACCGCGAATCGGACTTCATCACCTCCATCACTGCTTCCTCGAGGATGATGCCCAGCGTTTCGATGATCGCGCGGCCCTCCTCAGCGGACGCTTCGGCCGGATGCCCGAAATACGCATCGCGACCGCCCGCTTCTGCAAACGTGCCGTCGCCTCGCCGGATGGCCTCGACCAGCGACCGTGGATTCGCGGCAAGCGTTGACATCACATCGCGCCGAACGAGATCCGGGCGTTCGGCAAGGACGATCGATCCCTCGTAACGCCCGGCATGACACGCGCCGCTGCGGAATTCGTCGGTGAGGCGTTCGGCCCAGCGCCGCCGCGTGAGATCGGGAAACACGAGCGTGACGCCTGCGTCCGCGACGTCGCCCACCGCCGTGCGCAGCGCCTGCACGTGTGCCGGATCGTGATGCGCGTTGGCGATCGCCGTCACGCGGATGCCGTGCGCGCCGAGGCTGCGTGCGACGCCAGTCACCATCATGGTCGTGGCCTCCGCGGGCGTGTGCACCGTGCCGGCGAACGCCGACGCGAACGGCGCGGGCGCGAGCGCCAACGGCGGCAGCATCAGCACGTGGAGTCCGCGTGCGGCGAGCCGTTCCGCGCCGGCTCGCGCCATCGCATCCGCGATGATGACATCGGTTCCAAGCGGCAAGTGCGGACCATGCGCTTCGATCGCGCCGGTCGGCAGGACGGCGACCGTCCGGGCTTTTTCCTCCGGGGGCAGATCGCGCACCGCCGTCCACGTCAGCGACGTCAGAGTATGCACCGCCATGCGCGCGTTCGAGTTTAATCTAGGACACGGTGATTCCTACCCGGCTCAACCTTGCGGCGCATCTCCTCGACGCGCGGATCGCCGAGGGGCGCGGCGAGTGCCCCGCGATTCGCACCAGCCGTCGTACTTTCTCATATGAAGATGTCGCGCGACTGTCGGCGCACTACGCATCGCTGCTCGCCGCCGACGACATCCGTCCCGAAGAGCGCGTGATCGTGGCGCTGCCCGACGGACCGGACTTCGTCGCGGCGCTGTTCGGCATCCTGCGACACGGATCGGTGGTCGTGATGGTGAATCCCGACGCGCCGGCCGATCTCACGCGGTACTTCTTCGAGTACACACGAGCGACCGCCGCGTTCGTCCCCGGCGATCGGATCGATCGATTCGTGACGGAGGCTGCCGCGCTGCCGCACGCGCCGCGGCTGTACGCTGTCGAGAGCAGCGAGCTCTCGGCACGACTCGACGCGCAGCCAACCGCATTCGCGCCATTCGATTCGCATAAGGACGATGCCGCCATCTGGCTGTTCAGCGGCGGCACGACAGGGCGGCCGAAGGCGGTCGTGCAGTCGCATCGCTCCTTCGTCAACACGACGGTGTTGTACGGACAGGGCGTCCTCGGCATCACTGCCGACGACATCACCATCGCCGTGCCCAAGTTGTTCTTCGGATATGCGACCGGCGCGAACGTGTTCTTTCCGTTTTCGGTCGGCGCGTCGTGCGTGCTGTTCCCCGACCGTTGCACGCCCGAGATGCTGTTCGCGCAGATCGCGGAGCACCGGCCGACGATGCTGATCAACGTGCCGACGATGATCCAGCAGATGGTGTCGCACCCCGACGCGCGATCGCAGGACGTGTCGAGCCTGCGGCTCGTGACGTCGGCCGGCGAGGCGCTGCCGTGCGAGTTGCACGACCGTTGGATGCAGACGTTCGGCGTCGAATTGCTCGACGGTCTCGGCACCGCGGAGATGTGGCACATCTTCATCTCCAACCGGCCTGGCGACATCGTCGCCGGAACACTTGGGAAAGTCGTGCCGGGTTTCGACGTGAAGCTGTGTGACGCCGACGACCACGAGGTCGCAGACGGCGAGATCGGGACGCTGTGGGTCAAAGGCGACTCGCGCGCGATCGGGTACTGGCAACAGATGGACGACACGGTCCGCGCGTTTCGCGGTGAGTGGTACGTATCCGGTGACATGCTGCGCCGCAACAGCGGCGGGACTTTCACGTACTGCGGCCGCACCGACGACATGCTGAAGGTGAGCGGTAAGTGGCTCGCGCCGGGCGAGCTCGAGAACTGTCTGCTCACGCATCCCGCCGTCCGTGAAGTCGCGGTTGTCGGTGTCAAGAATCCTGACGGACTCGTGAAACCGTGCGCGTTTGTCGTGGCCGCGTCGCCGTCGGCATCACCCTCGACATCGTCCTTGGCTGGGCTTGCAGAAGAGCTCCAGGCGTTTGCGAAATCGCGCCTCGAGCCTTACAAATACCCGCGCGAGGTGATCTTTCTCGATGCGTTACCGCGAACGCACCTCGGCAAGGTCGATCGCGGCGCGCTCGCGCGGCATGGACTCGTCGTTGCAGCGAACGCTGCACGAGGAGGACCCGCATGAGGCGCCACTTTCAGGCTGGAGTATTCCTGGCCGCAACCGTTGTGTGTCCGATCGCCCTCGCGGCGCAGGATCGCGCGGTCGATCCCAACAGCGCAACGATGATGGTCGTCGGATGCGTGCAGCGCACCGAACATTCGGGCACATTGGGGACGACGATCCCCGAGCGCGCGGCGACGCCAGAAAACGCAGGCGTCCTGGCCAATTCCGGCGAACCGGCGCCTGGCTTCGTGCTCGCCGATGCGGCGGTCGATTTTTCGGCGGGTCTGAAGCCGGGGGCGAGGATGGATCTTCCCAAACGCTACGTGCTGGTCGGCGACGACACCGATCTCGCCAAGCACGAAGGCCATCGCGTGCGCGTGAACGGCAAGATTGTGCCGTCGACGAAACCGGCGGACAAACCGGTTGGCACGAGCGGATCGAATCAGATCCGGTCGGAGACCCAGCGTTTGAAGGTGACGTCCGTCGAGGTGATCCCGGGGAGCTGCTCGACACGGCCCTGACGGGACCGCGCCAACATTCTCCACACTGAATCTATCGCGCGGCGGCGAGACGATGCTCCTGTGCCGCGCTCCAGCGCGTGAGATCGCGCGCGTACCACGCCGTCCGCTCGACGTGTTGGCGAGACAGGTCCGTCATCTCGCGCGGATCGCGCTCGACGTCGTACAGCCTGGCGCGACCCGAGCCGAGCTCGTAGATCATCTTGAAACGGCCGTCACGCAATCCGAGAAGTCCCAGCGAGTAGTCCGCGAAGAAGAACGCCATGCGCGGCGATCCGTCGAGCATCGAGCGGCCCTGATACACGTCCGGCGCCGGCTCGCCGATCGCGTCGAGAAGCGTCGGCGACGTGTCGATGAGGCTCACGACCTGGACGCTGCGTATCTGCCGGGTGATCAGCCCCGGCGCGGCGACGATGAACGGCACGTGGACGTTCTCGTCGAAGATCTGAAACGTGTGGCCGTAGTTGCCGTCGTGCTGGCCGAAGGCTTCGCCGTGATCGCCGAAGATCACCCACAGCGTGTGCTCCTCCAGACCTCGCGCGCGCAGACCGTGAATCAGCGCGCCGAGTGCCGCGTCGCCGTAGTACAGCGCGTTGCCATAGCGATCGACGTCGCTGCGCTCGGGAAATGGACCGGGCCCCGGCGTCTCGTATGGATGATGACCGGCGATCGGGAGATAGGTGATGAAAAACCGATCGCTCGGCGATAACGTGTCGATCCAGTTCAAGATCCGCGCGACGGTCGACGGCTCGTCGACGCCGAAGCTGGACTCGTGGTGGCCGCCAATGTCGCCGGCGTCCTCGAGCACGTCGTACCCGCGACGGCGGATGATCGATTCCATCCCGAGATAGCCAAATCGTCCTGAGTGAAACAACGCCGTGCGATAGCCGCGGCGGCCGAGGACATCCGCGATCGACGCACACGGCGCGTCCGCGTACGACTCCGCGGATCTGTCCAACGCCGGATACGCCGAACACAGGATCGAGAACAGGCCCTTGATGCTTTCGGGATAGGCGGCGTACGCGTGGTCGAACACGATTGCCTGGTTGGCCAGCGCCGTCAGATTCGGCATCACGTCGCGTGTCGCGCCGTACAGCCCGAGATACTGCGCCGCGGTCGACTCGAGACTCACCATCACGATGTGCCGGCCGGCGGCGGCGCCGCGGAACTCGACGAGCTCGGTGTCGGCCGTCTGCTCGAAGCCGATCGTGGTCCAGCGATCGTCCGGCGCGCGCGCGATCGCACGCGGCATCGCGGTGGTCGCGATCGCCGTCCACGCGTTGCGCTCGAGGCCGCGCGTGTCAACGCGCGACGCGGCGATC
Source organism: Acidobacteria bacterium 13_1_40CM_65_14 (assembly GCA_001917905.1). Lineage (GTDB taxonomy): Bacteria > Acidobacteriota > Vicinamibacteria > Vicinamibacterales > CAVVIG01 > QHWF01. Next base: position 5,883 of record MNEX01000096.1, on the reverse strand, counting down.
GGTCCGAGCGCGACGATCGCGACGAGCGCCGCGGCAAAAGTCCGGCGAGGGCGCCGACCAAATACGAACGGCAATCCGATCGCGAGCGCGACGATGCTCATCGTCAGCAGCACGTTGTCCCACGTCGCGTACTGAAGGATCGAATCCGAGAGCGGGCCGCGCGCGGCGCGCCACATCGCCCACGTCAGCGGCGTCGAGAGCACGCGCGTGACGGGAACGTTCAGCGCGACATATAGCGCGAGCGTCGCGTACAGCAGCCAGATCACCGTCGACGGCTTTTCACGAAGACACGAACCTTCGTGATAAGCCGTTTCAATGACGGCGAAGACGAGGACGACCGCCGCGTCCTGCCAGAAGAACGCGATCGGCGACCACCAGGAAAGCGGCACGTCATGACCGGCGAGCGCGATCGCCTTGGCGGCGACGAGTACCACCAGCAGGCTCGGTGTCAGACACCGGTGTCTGACACCAGTGTCAGACACCGGTCACCAGGTTGACGCGCTTCAGCAGCGCGACCGATACGACGCGGCTGACCGCTCGCTTCCGCCAGATCCAATCGTGCACGATGACCGCCGGCGCGGGCGGATGCCCGTAAATCGCCGCGCGGTCGCCGTCAAAGCACAACGGGATGACCACAAGGTCACAGTCTGACCGTGAGTCTGACCCGCAGTCTGACCGTGAGTCTGACCCGCAGTCTGACCGGCAGTCTGACCGACAGTCTGACCGTGAGTCTGACCGGCAGTCTGACCCTCGGAACCGGGCGTGGACGAAGGTCACGTCGTCGAGCCACCCGCGGGCGCGATCGAGGTTGGGGCGACTCGAGTCGACGATCGTGATGTGGGCGTCCGGTATCAGCGACCGCAGGATCAATGCGGTCCGTGGAAAGAGGCCGCCGCCGACGATGACGACGCGCCGGACGGGCGGCAGCAAGGTGATCAGATCGCGCAGTGCTCGCTCGTGTGTGCGCAGGACGAAGCGCTGCAGCACGCGCGATCGGAGAACGACGTGTTCGAGCGCTTCGAGGGCGAAGGTCCGCCTAAAGGCGGACGCCACATCTGCCGCGCGCTCGATCCATCGCAGCGGCGCCGGCCACGCGCTCGCGCGCGCGTCCGGATCGCGACGCTCGGGCAGCCGCGACCACGGTAATCCGGGATTTGCATGATGCTCCACGTGATACCCATCGTTGAACAGCAACAGGTTGTACAGCCGGCCGTAGTGACTGATGGTCCCGCCCGCATGCTCGTAATGTCCGTGGACGGCGCACAGCAACAGACCGCCGAGATAGCCGGGGACGTACACCGTCGCGAACAACATCGGCGCGCGATCGAGCAGTATCGTCCACAGCGCGACGACGAGGAGGATCTGCAAAAGCGAATCACCGGATAGCCGCAGACGCGGCGCGACGCCGGCGTGATGCGCGAGATGCCGATCGCGCCACAGTGCCTGCGGAATCCCGATGAGCATGCTGACGATCGCCGCGATCAGCTGATTGGCCGACCGCCGGCGGAACAGCGGGCGATGGATGGCGTGGTGGGCGATCGTGTTCGACGTCCACCACACCGCCAGCGCGAAGACCAGCGCGTTCACGGCTTGAAGTCGAGGATCGCGCGCACCGGCGCGTGACCGGTTTGACCGGAGATCTTCCTGATGCCGAAGTTCAGGGAGTACTCGTCGGGCGACTGTGGCCGCTCGTCACCCTTGCGGACCGTCGGCGTTCCGTACAATTGACTGCCGAACGCGACGATCTGATTCGTCCCGGCGACGGCCTTCAGATCGTTCCATTCCTGGAGCGCGACCTGCCGGTAGCCCGGCATGCTGGGCAGCGCGTAGTAGAGGTACCCGCGCGACGCCGGCAGAAAATCGTTGGCGTTCTTCGGCTTCGCGACCGAGAAGACGCCCCAAATCTGGACCGTACCGGGAGCCGCATCGGCGTTCGGCTCGATGACCACCTTGTCCACCCGTGCGTAAACCGCGATCGGACCGCTGGCGTGGATCGCCACGACACTTGCGGCCGCTAACAGTGCCGCCCCGACGAAACGGATCGCCCTCATCGTCACCTCCTGACCGACAAGACGCGCCGGCGCGTCGCGTTGTTAACGTCTGTTACAATCGCCACAAAATCGACAACCCGCGGAGGCAGGCGCTTCAGGAAGGAGAACGCCGCCATGTCCAGCGACGATCGGGCTTGGCCGGGAGACGCGCCCCGCGTCGACGCCGACCTCACGCGAACTTTGGACGCGTTCTCGTCCATTGAACGGTCGGTCGGCGACTACCGCCTGCTCCGAAAAATCGGCGAAGGCGGAATGGGTGTCGTGTACGAAGCCGAGCAGCAGCACCCGAAGCGTCTCGTCGCGGTGAAGGTCATTCGCGGCGGACGCTTCATCCTTCCCGAACATCTAAAGCTCTTCGAACGCGAAGCCCAGGCGCTCGCGCGACTGAAGCACCCGTCGATTGCGGCGATCTATGAAAGCGGGCGCACCGATGACGGGCAGCACTTCTTTGCGATGGAGCTCGTCCGGGGCGTGTCGTTGTCGCAGGTGTTGCGACGCGAGATCGCCGGTTCGTCCCATCGCGCCGGCGATTGGCTACGCGCATCAGCGCGGCGTCATTCATCGAGACCTGAAGCCATCCAACATCATCGTCAACGAGGACGTCGGTGGGACGCCGACTGCCGGCTCGCATGCGGTGCCCGAGATCAAGGTTCTCGATTTCGGACTCGCTCGAATCACCGACGCCGACGTCGCGGTCACCACCTACATCACCGATGCGGGAACGGTGCAAGGCACGTGGGCGTACATGAGCCCTGAACAGGCCCGCGGAAACCCGGACGAGATCGACGTTCGCAGCGATGTGTACTCGCTCGGCATCCTCTTGTACGAGTTGGTGACTGGACAGCTGCCGTACGACGTCGACCGTGCGCCGCTGTACGAGCGTACGCGCGTCATCTGCGAGGCGCCGCCGGCACCTCTCAGCCGCCGGATGCGGAGCATCGACCGCGACGTCGCGACCATCACGCTGAAGGCGCTCGAGAAGGAGCCGAGGCGCCGATATCAGACTGCGCTGGCGCTCGCCGACGATATCGAGCGGTATCTGAGCAATCAGCCGATCCTCGCGCGGCCGCCGAGCAGCGTCTATCAATTCCGCAAACTCGTCAGCCGTCACAAGGCGCCGTTCGCGTTCGTCGCCACCGTGTTCGTGCTGCTCGCCGTGTTCGCGTTCGCGATGGCGCTGCAGTCCGCGCGCATCGCACAGCAACGCGACCGCGCGCTCGCCGCCGAGCGGCAGAGCGTTCAGGAAGCGGAGGTGGCGCGCCAGGTTTCGACATTTCTCGTCGACCTGTTCAACGTATCGGATCCGAGTGAAGCGCGAGGGAATCGCATCACCGCACGCGAAATCCTCGACAAAGGATCCGACCGGATCGAGCGGGAGCTGAAAGACCAGCCGGCGGTGCGCGCCAGACTGATGGAGCGGATGGGGATCGTGTACACGAGCCTGGGCCTGTACGACCGGGCACGTCCGCTGCTCGAGGACGCGCTGGATATTCGGCGACGCACCTTCGGCGGTGAACATCGCGAGGTGGCGGACAGCATGGATGCGCTCGGAGGACTGATGTTTGTCGACGGCAAGCACACCGAGGCCGAACGATTGCATCGCGGCGCCCTCGCGATCCGCCTCAAGACCATGGGGGAGGCTTCCCTCGAGACGGCGAGCACTCAGGATATTCTGGCGATCGCGATCAGGCGGGAAGAGACCCACGAGGCGATCGCCGAGGCGGAGCAACTCTTTCGCTCGGCGCTCGCCACGCGTCGCAAGTTACTCGGCCCGGGCGATCGCACGATCGCCCAGACCCTGAACAACCTTGGCCTCCTGCTTTCGCAGAACAAGCGCGATTACGCGGGGGCTGAACCGATGTTCCGCGAAGCGCTCGAGGTCAACCGGCGGGTGTTTGGCAACGAGCATCTCGAAGTCTCCACGACGCTCAACAATCTCGCGCTGTTGTTGCGGGACAGCGGACGACTCGACGAGGCCGAGCGGTCGTTCCGAGAGGCGCTGACACTCGATCACAAGATCCTCGGTGACGACCATCCTGTCGTAGGCATCCTTGTCAACAATCTGGCCAATCTCCTGCAGCGGAAGGGCGACCTTGCGGGCGCCGAGGCGCTCTATCGCGAGGCGCTCGCGCTGAGCCGCAAGAACTTTGGCGACACACATTGGGAGGCGGCGACGATCGAGAGTTTGCTCGGTGGCTGCCTCACGGCCGCCCAACGGTACGCCGAGGCCGAGCCGTTGGTGCTCGAGAGTTATCCGATTATCAAATCCAACTTCGGCGACGCGCATCCTCGCTCCGCTGTCGCGCTGAAACGCATCATCGACCTCTACGAAGCCTGGGGGAAGCGGGAGAAGGCAGCACACTTCCGCACCATGGTCGTTCAGGCGCGACGCTAATTCTGCCTTCCTGGTTACCACACCCATTCGCGCCAGGAGATGAAAGTGCTCAAGTTCGGCGGATCGTCCCTGTCGACTCCGGCGACCATCCGGCAGGTCGGCAAAATCCTGCTCGCCTCACGCCGCCGCGAGCCGCTGATTGTGGTGGTCTCCGCCTTCGAAGGGGTCACGAACCGGCTGCTCGACTGCGCGCGCCTGGCCGAGCGAGCCGACCCCGCGTTCGAGGAGGCGTTCAAACACATCGCGCGGCGGCATCGAGACGCGGTGACGCAATTGATCAAACAGGGTCGCGCACGTGTCCGCGACGAGGTCGACGCGCTGCTCGCCGAGCTCCACAGCACGCTGGAGGGGATTCACCTGCTGCGCCACTGTCCGGTGCGTGCGCTCGACATGACCGCCAGCTTCGGCGAGCGGCTGTCGGCGTTCATCGTCTCGGCGTATCTCAATCAGAAGTATCCGGCGGCGTTCGTCGACGCGCGCGACTTCCTCGTCACCGACGATCAGTTCACGCACGCCAACGTCATCTTCAAGCGAACGAATCCGCGTGCGCGCAAGCTGTTCGCGAAGCTCACCAAACGGCATCGCGGCCGCGTCATTCCCATCGTCACCGGATTCATCGGCGCGACCGAAGACGGTCAGACGACGACGATTGGGCGGAACGGATCGGACTACAGCGCCGCGATTGTCGGCGCTGCGGTCAACGCGTCGGTCATCGAGATCTGGACTGACGTCGACGGCGTGTTGAGCGCCGACCCGCGCGTCGTCCCGTCAGCGTTCGTGTTGCCGCAGATGACGTACGAAGAGGCGATGGAGCTGTCGTACTTTGGCGCGAAGGTGCTGCACTCGGCGACCATCGCGCCGGCCGTCGCGCGGCGGATTCCGATTCTGATCAAGAACACGTTCAACCCGAACGCGCCAGGCACGCTGATCTCCACGCGCAGCGTGGACGATGGAAAGCTGGCGAAGGGCATCACGTCGGTTGGCGATCTCGCGCTGCTGACGCTGCGCGGACCGGGAATGGTCGGCGTGCCCGGCGTCGCCGAGCGGTTGTTCCGCACGCTCGCGGCGCGAAAGGTCAACGTCGTGCTCATCTCGCAGGCGTCTTCGGAGCACACCATCTGCTTCGGCATCAGGAACATCGACACCTCGCGCGCGGTTGACGCGATCCGGCACGAGTTCCAGTTCGAGTTTCACGAGCAGTCGATGCAGGTGGACGTGAAGAGCGATCAGGCCATTCTCGCGGTTGTCGGCGAAGGGATGAAGGGGCGCCCCGGTGTCGCGGGCAAGGTGTTCGACTCGCTCGGCCGGCAGAACATCAACATCAGCGCCATCGCGCAGGGCGCGTCGGAGCGCAACATCTCGTGCGTCATCGATACGGCCGATCAGGTCCGCGCGTTGAACGCGATCCACCAGGGATTCTTTGAGACGCGCAAACGG
>MNEX01000076.1 GCA_001917905.1 Acidobacteria bacterium 13_1_40CM_65_14 | reverse complement strand
CTCCGCTGCCGGACATCAGAGCGAGCGCGGTGCCAATGTCTTCAACTGTATTTCCGCAATGATTTCAACGAATTACCAGAAGATTACAGTCGTGCTGACCTCGATACGGCTCAACCGTATTCCCCGCCAGTAGAATGGTCGCGCATGTCGACCCGCATCCTCATCGTCGAGGACGATCCGGACATCGCAGCGCTCGTCGCCCACTATCTCGACAAAGCCGGGTTCACGACCGAGCACATCGTGTCGGGCCGCGACGCGCTGGCGGCAATTGCCGCGAAACCGCCCGATCTGGTCGTCCTCGACCTGATGCTGCCGCAGGTGGACGGTCTGGAGATCTGCCGCACGGTGCGATCGGACAGGAAAACTGCGGCGATCCCCATCATCATGCTGACGGCGCGCGTGGACGAGTCCGAGCGCATCGTCGGGCTCGAGCTCGGCGCCGACGACTACCTCGCCAAGCCGTTCAGCCCGAACGAGCTGGTCGCGCGGGTCCGCGCGCTGCTGCGCCGCGCCCATCGAGGCCCGGCACCAACTCGGACCCTGATGTACGGACCCATCGTCGTGGACACCGAGCGCCACGTCGTGTCGTCGGAGGGGCGCGACGTCACGCTGACGGCGAAGGAATTCCTGCTGCTCGAGTACTTGCTTCAACATCGCGGGCGCGTCCTGTCGCGCGACGTGCTCCTCACCGACGTGTGGGGCTATCGCTACACCGGCGGGACGCGGACGGTCGACGTCCACGTGCGCCGCCTGCGCGAAAAGCTTCCGACGCTCGTCGACGCGCTGGTCACCGTGAAGCAGTTCGGGTACAAGTTGATCGAATCCGAAGAATGACACGCGTCCGACCCGCGCGCTCGTTTCAAACCAAGTTCTTCTACGCCGCGTTCACGTCCGCGGTCATCGCGCTCGCGGTGGCCGGCGCGTTGTTCGCGACGACGATGCGGCGGCAGATCGACGCGCGGATCGAGAACACGCTGGTGGCCGAGGCGCGGCTCGCCGCCGATCTGCTCGCGCGCGGGACCGAAACCTCGGACGGCGCGGCCCTCGACGACGAGGCGGACCGCATCGGCGAGTTGATCGGCGCGCGCGTCACCTTCATCGCCGCGGACGGACGCGTCGTGGGCGATTCGTCCGTCCCGCTCGACGCGCTGCCTGCCTTGGAGAATCACGCGCAGCGGCCGGAAGTGGTCGAGGCACGGGCGACCGGCCTCGGCCGCTCGCGCCGCTACAGCGAGACGCTGAAGATCGACATGTCGTACGTCGCCGTGCCGGTCAAGCATCCGGTCATCGCGTTCGTGCGCGTCGCGCTGCCGGTCACGACCATCCGCCAACAACTGCGGCCGGTCCTCACCGCGACGCTGGTCGCGCTCAGCGTGGCGCTCATCGGCGGCGCGCTCATCGCGTGGATGTTCTCGGCGCGCGTCGGCCAGCGCGTGCGGCTCATCGCCGGCGTCGCGCGACGCTATCGCAGCGGTGACCTCACGCCGCCGCGTCTCGGCTTCGGCGACGACGAGCTGGGGGACGTGGCGCGGGCGCTCGACGACTCGGTGCAGGAAATCGGACGGCGGCTCGAGGAACAGGCGCGCGATCGCGGGCGGATGGAGGCGATCCTCGCCGGCATGGTGGAAGGCGTCATCGTCGTCGACGCGCAAGGCAAGCTGCAGCTGGTGAACCACGCGGCGCGGCACATGTTGAAGCTCGACGAGCCAGTCATCGGCCGCGCGTACGTCGAGACGATCCGGCATCCGGCGATCGCGGAGCTGGTGGCCGCCGTGTTGTTCGGCCGCGCACCGGAGCCGCTGCAACTGTCGCCGCCGCGCGATCCGTCGCGGACGATCCTCGCGCGCGCCGCGGCGGCCACGGGCACCGGCATGCACGGCGTCGTGCTCGTTTTACTCGACATCACCGACCTGCGTCGAGCCGATCAGATCCGGCGCGATTTCGTAGCGAACGTCTCGCACGAGCTGCGCACGCCGCTGACGGCGATTCGCGGCTATGTCGAGGCGCTCACCGACGGCGCCGCCAGCGCCGACGAGAGCCGCCGCTTCCTCGAGATCATCACGCGCCACACCGAGCGGATGGAGCGGCTCGTCAAGGATCTGCTGCGGCTGGCGCGGCTCGATGCGGGTCAGGAGACGCTCGAAGTCACCGCCTGCGATACCCGCAGCCTGATCGACAACGTCGTCACGGACGTCACGCCTGCGGCCGAGCAACGCGGCCAGCAGTTCGACGTCACCGTCGCGTCCGGCGCCGAAGCGGTGCGCGCCGATCCGGCGAAGCTGCACGATGCGCTGCGGAATCTCGTCGCGAACGCCATCACGTACGCGCCCGAGCGGTCGACGATTCGGATCCATGCGGCGCCGGTCGCCGGCCGGGTCGCCCTCACGGTGTCGGATGAAGGGCCTGGAATTCCGGACCACGATCTCTCACGTGTGTTCGAGCGTTTCTACCGCGTCGACAAGTCACGAGCCCGCGATCCGGGCGGCACCGGGCTCGGGCTCGCGATCGTCAAGCACCTGGTGGATTTGCACGGCGGCACCGTCCGGGCGGAGAACGGTCCGCAAGGCGGCGCGCGATTCACGATTACGCTGACGGCAAGCGCGCTCGCCAGCCGTCCAGCGACGTCCTCGGCGTGAACTGGGCGAGAATCGTCAGCGGGCCGGCTGGAAAAGCTCAATGGGATTGCCGGATGGGTCGTCGAACAGAATCTGCCGACCGCCCGGTCCGGTGACGATGTCGTTGCGGAACCGCAGCCCGGCGGCGTGAAGGCGGGCGACTTCGGCGTCGAGGTCTTCGACGATCAGATGAATACGATTCCAACCGCCCGGGACGGGCTGTCGGCCGTCGGGCATCGGTCGCGCGGCCGAGCTCCCGGGTCCACTGAGCAAAAGGCGCAGGTCGCCGCGCGCGACATCGGCAAACGCGGGCGCCGCATTGGAAATGAGGTGGAAGCCAAGGTGCTTCGTGTAAAAGGCAACTGCGGCATCGACGTCCTCGACGATATACCGAACGTTGACTGTCGTCATGCGTGTGCCATCCGCAGCGCAGTTAGAGTATACAAACGATGGTCCCGCTCAGTCCTGCGCTGCTCTCCGATGCGCGCACGCTCGCCGCTTACCTGATTTTCTTCGGCAGCTACTTCGTCTTCGCCCTGGGCAAGTTCCCGTGGATGAAAATCGATCGGCCCGGCGCGGCCATCATCGGCGCCGTGCTCATGGTGGCATTCCGAATCGTCGGAGCGTCCGAGGCGCTGGCCTCGATCGACTTCAGCACGATCGTCCTGCTGTTTTCGATGATGCTCGTCGCCGCCAATCTGCGGCTCGCCGGCTTCTTCGACGGGATCACGGAATGGACCATCGCGCGCCTCCATCCACACCATCTGCTCCCGACGGTCATCTTCGCGACCGGGCTGCTCTCCGCGTTCCTCGTCAACGACATCGTGTGTCTGGTCATGACGCCGCTGGTCGTCCACATGACACGCCGCCTCTACCGCCACTATCACCGGCAACCCGCAGAACATGCTGATCGGATCGCTCTCCGGCATCTCGTACCTGGATTTCATCGCCCATCTGGGACCAGTGGCGATCGCCGGACTGTTCGTGAATTGGGCGGTCCTCCACTGGGTCTATCTGCCTGGATCGGTGGATCGTGTTCCCGTGGCGCAGGTCCTTTCAGCGCCGGAGTTTCAGCACGAGCGCGTTCGCAAGAAGCCGGTCGTGGTGCTCGTGATCGTGCTCGCGGGCTTTCTCGTTGGAGTACCTCCGGCCCTGATGGCCGCGATCGGCGCCGCGCTCCTGCTGATTACGCGGACCGTCGATCCGCGCACGGTTTACGACGAAGTGGACTGGGGCCTGCTGGTGTTTTTCGTCGGACTGTTCATCATCGTCGGCGGAGCGGAACGGGCGAGACTGACCGGTACTCTGCTGGAACCAATCGCCAGGTGGAATCTTCATCGCATCCCGGTTTTCGTGGCAGCGACCGCTGTGCTCTCGAATATCGTCAGCAACGTGCCTGCGGTCATGCTGCTGCGTACGCTCGTCCCGGCATTCCCCGATCCACACAGCGGGTGGCTGGCGCTGGCGATGTCCTCAACGCTTGCCGGGAATCTCACGATCACCGGGTCGGTCGCCAACATCATCGTCGTGGAACGCGCGCTCGCGGAGGGTGTGCACGTCGGTTTTCGGGAGTACTTCCGCGTGGGTCTGCCGGTGACCCTGGCCACCTTGGTCGTGGGATCGATGTGGCTCCAGATCGTGAAGTAGCGCAGATTAGAAACGGTTTTTGATTCGGTGTAGCGGCGCTGAATCAACACAAGGACACGAGGGACACCAAGACAAGACCAGTCCGTTTCTCTCTGTGTCCTTTGTGTCCATTGTGTTCGATCAGCGTAGCGGATCACGCACGCCGCCGACGAGAAACAAGGTGCTAGAACTCGGCACGCAGGCGGACGGCCACGCTCCGCGGAGGCGCGAGCGCAGTTCCAGAAAACAATCCCGCGAAATTGATCACGTTCAGTCGGTTGGTCAAGTTGAGCGCGTCGGCTTGCACGCGAAGCGATCGCGCCGCCGTCTTGAGCAGCGTGGCGCTGAGCGACGCGTCGACCGATATCGACGGCCGCACCCGGCCGCGTTCGACGTCGACGCGATCGACGATCCGTTCGCCGTATTGCGCGATGGCGTCTTCGCGGTCGCCGGTGAACTCGACCGGCAAGCCGCTGCCGTAGGACACGGCCAGCGCGATCGATGCTCTGGGCGCGAGCTGGTAGTTCGCGCGGCCACGCAGGGTGTGCCGCTGATCCTGCGTCACCGGAAACTCGCCGGTCGACGCGAGCGCCGCGGAGATCTCATCACCGATGAAGAGGCCTCCGGCGATCGGCAGTTGACCGACGCCACGCATGTGCGTGTAGCCGACCATTCCCGAGAGCGCTCGCCAATGCGTGACGTCCAGTTTGATCTCGGTGCCCTCGATGTCCGCCCGCGCAAACGCGATTGGAAAGCTGACCCCCGTGTTCAGCAGCACGTCGTCGTCGGCGAAGTTGGTCATCGCGCGTTTGAAATGCGTGACGTCGAGCCGTGTCGCGGAGAACAGGCGTTTGGAGACGCCGGCTTCGTAGAAATTGCCGCGCGAGGGCGGGACCGGCAGACGCACGACGCGATCGCTCAACGCGTCGACCGCCGGCGAGCTGGCGAGCAGCAGATTCTCGATCGCCGGGGTCTGAAACGCGCGATCGTAGGATGCACGCGCCACGAGGCCCGCGCGCGGCCACGACCACGCAATCCCCAGTCGCGGACTGAACGCGCGCTCCTCCATCAGTACGTCGTACCGATCCCACCTGAGGCCCGCGCTGATCGTCCACGCCGACAGGCGCATCTGATCCTGGACGAACAGCGCCTGCTCGCGATCGCGGCGTCGATCGGTGAGCTCGAAGGTCCGCGGCGTCTGCGGATCGAACGACGCCGGATCCGTCACTCGATAGCCGAACTGCTCCCGGATCGCGGCGAAGTCGCCGTCCACGCCGGCTTTCCATTCGTGCGCACCGGCATGACCGGCGACGGCCGCCTTGAGATACAGCTCACGAAACCCACGGTCCTGATGCGGCGCGATCGGCGTCGACCGCGGATTCGACGACAGGCCGGCGGAGATGTCGCGCGCCAGGCCTCGCACGTCGAGCACCTGCGCGCTGAACGTGTGCTGATACGAAAACTGACCGGCGGTTTCGCGCGCGTCCCGGTCCTGTGCTTGCCCCGCTTCTTCCTGCACGCGCTCGTTCGGCACTGAGAAGGTCGCCCCGGCGTGTCGCGCGATGAGGCCGACGCGATCGGCGTCGGTCAACGCCCGCTCGAAATGCATCGCGACGTTGGTGCCCCTTCCGCTGTTGGTGAAGTTCTCCTCGACGGGCGGATCGAGATACCGATCGGTGCGCGCGACGTTGCCGCTGACGCCAAACGTGTTGCGGCCCCACCCGTACTCGCCCATCGCGTAGCCGCTCGCGGTCGTGAAGCTGCCAATCGACGCGGCAACGCTGCCGTGGAAACCTCGTCGTGCATTTCCGGCGGTGACCACTTCGATGACGCCGCCGAGCTTGCGGCCGTACTCCGCCGGGTAGCCCGCCGTCAGCACCGTCATCGCGTGCACATCGTCGGCTTCGAGCTCCGGCGCGAACGCCGGCGATCGATTGTCGGTGAGCGGCAGACCGTCGACGACGTATTGCGTTTGATATTCGGAGCCGCGAGGGTGCAGGACGCCGTTGGCTTCGAGCAGCCAGCCGGGCTGCGTGTTGACGAGATCCGGCAACGATCGTCCTGGCAGCGCGGTGAGACGATGCTGCATCGCCTCGGCGCCGATGTGATTCAACGTGCTCGTGCGATGTTGATCGAGCACGGTATCGTCTGCGCCGACGGTCACCTGCGTCTGGACCGGCGCGAGGCTCAGCGTGACGCGATACTCGGTCGGCAGCGCCGATCGAATCTCGACGAGTCCCGAAAAGGTCGCGAACCCGTTGCGAGCGACTTCGACATGGTAGGTGCCGAACGGGAGCCGCGTCGCCGTCAACGTGCCACGATCGTCGGTGTCGAACCGCTGGCGAATCTCGTTCGCCTGGCTGACGATGTCCACCGCGCTCTGAATCGGCAGGCCGGCGGGATCGGTGACCGTCAGCCGCAGCTCACCTGTACCGCTCTGGGCGAAATGGATGGCCGCCCACAGGATGAGCGCGATCATCGGCATGGCTGCGGTCAGTACACGACGGCGAATCCGCCATCGGGCCGCGCGTAGGCGGACACCAGTCCCCACACGGGCACGCCGTCAGCGTGACCAGGTTCGCTGTTCGTCCTTCCGGCGGCGTCGAATGCCTGCCACGCAGCCGACCCGCCTTTGTTCCACGCCGTGCCTTCCGTCCACGCCAGCAGCACGTCGCCGCGGGCATTCACGGCAAGGGCGGGATGTTTTCGCGATCGATTGCTTCCGGGCGCGGCGACCACGTTCGACACCGTTCCGGTCCGGGGATCGATTCGGCCGACATAGACCTGACCCTCGGTTTCCCACGCCGTGAACAGGCCGGACGAACCTTCGGCGAACGCCTGCGTGCTCATCATGCAGACGCCGGCGTTCCACCGGTCGATCCGTATTCCGCTGAAATGCTCGCCCAAGTCTCGCGACGCCAGCAGGTACATGTCCCTGTTCGTGACCTCGAACGCCGACCGGAACAACACGTAGACTCCGCCACGCCGATCCGCGAACGCGCCGAGCCCGCAACAGCCGCATGCGCCGGTCGGCTCGTCGAAGACGCTCCGTTCGCGATCGAACGATCGACCGTCATCCGCGGATCGCGCGATCCACACGCGGCGCTTCCCTTCGTCGCGCTCGCCTGGCGCGTTGGCATGCCACACGATGTACACGTGACCGCTTCGGTCGGCGGCGACCGTTCCGCCGCCGTCGAGGTTGTACTCGCCTCGCATGATGTTGCGCTCGGGTTCGAACGCGGTGCCGGGATCGTTGAGCCGCGTATAGAACATCGGCGTCGAGCCGGGACCGCTGGAGCGCGAACCGTTCCACGCGACGTGGACGCGACCGGTTCCACCCACGGCGATCTGCGCGCCGCGGACCGAGCCGGTTGCGATCGCGCTGCCGGCGGCCGAATTCACGCGCATCGGATCCGAAAACGTGCCGCCGCCATCAGTCGATCGGATGTAAAAGATGTCGCCGTGTGACGGCTCCCCACGAAAGTAGATGAGGTGCACCGTCCCGCGGTCATCGATCGCAACTCGCGGCTGAATCCCTCCGCCAGGAACACGCTGCGGTGTAACGATCGGGCGGCCCGAGTCGGCATCCCTCGCCACAGGCCGGCCCGCGAGCGCGATTGTCGCGGCCACCAGAATCAACGTGCCTCGCATAGCGGTCAGTGTATCCGAGAGATCGTGTACGATGAAGCCGATGTTTCGCGCGTCGCTGGCCTTGTCACTCATCGTTTCGCTGCTGGCGGTTCCGCTCATCATGGACCAGTGCGCCACCGCCTGCGAGATGAACGGCGCGAGCGGCGTCGCCAACGCGCCCACCTGTCATCACTCGACCGCGCCGGCGGCGCGGATCGGCCACACACGCGGACGCTGCGGTCACGATCACACGGGCGCTGTCGCCATCGGCGCGGCGGACGCGATCCGGCTGGCACGTTCGTCGGTGTGGAGTCTCGTCGCGACTGCCGCGATGCCGCTCGCCGCCGACACGATGCGGCACCACCGCGTCGATTCCGACTGGTCTCCACCGACGGGACCGGGTCAACCCGCCCTCATCGCTCCTCTTCGCATCTAGATCCGTCTTCACTCGCGTCGCGGGCCTGAAAGGCCCGCGCTACAGCCGCGGCAGACCGGTGTCAGACACGTGTCTGACACGCAACGCGTGCGAACGGAGAAGACGAATGTGCTGGTATGGAATGTTTGAACGCC
>MNEX01000159.1 GCA_001917905.1 Acidobacteria bacterium 13_1_40CM_65_14 | reverse complement strand
GGTTCGGTCCGTTGCTGTAATGGTCGTTGTTCGACCCGCCGTCGAGGACGTAGTTCGTCGTATTGCCGCGCGCGCCGCTCGACGAGACCGGGGACGTTCCGGGATAGGTGGCGCCCGACGTCAGGTCGCTGCGATCCGGCAGCACGCCCGATACGAGCGTCATGAGCTGCGTGGGGTTCCGGCCGTTGAGCGGCAGGTTTTCGATCCGTTCCCGATCGACGACCGTTTTCAGCGTGCCGGTGCTGGTATCGACCGCCGACGCCATGCCGCTGACCGTCACCGTCTCGGTGACCGCGCCGACCTGCATCCCGATATCGAGGCGGACGTCCTCGTTCACGCGAACAATGACGTCGGTATGCTTCGCCGTCTGAAAGCCAGATAGCTCCGCCACCACGGTGTAGCGGCCGACGGGCAGGCCGCGAAGCACGTAGAGGCCCATGTCGCTGCTGACGGTAACGGTCTCGGCGTTCGTCGCGTCGTGTGTCGCTTTGACGGTCACGCGCGGCAGCACGCCTCCGCCGGCGTCCTGAACGACGCCCGTGATCCCACCTGTCGTCGTCTGAGCGGCGGCCAGGGTCCCGGTCGTCGCGAGCGCGAGCATCATCAGCATCGCTCGGAAGGCGAGAAGATCTGTTCCTCTCATGCGACCTCCTGCAAGCTGCTTTTCAGACTCGATGGTTCCTTGGCGGAGGCCAGTAGAGCGCAGACGCGTTTGTGCGTCAATGGATCTTTCAAAACGACGAGCGACCAGGGGCGATAGGCGACCGTGAAATCGCAAGGCCCGACGTATGTCGCCGTGTCAGGGCCCTGGTAGCCGTGGCGCTTCTGGCAACGTATCTTCCAGTGCGCCTCGCCTCGCGCATCGATCCCATCGTCGCCTTGCGAGCGGACGTCTAGTACAGAATCACAAACAGTATCCGCGAACGTCTCGAGTAGCACAGCAACGTCATCGGATCCATCGGGCCGGCTTCAGTGAAGGACCGAGCATGGCACCGACGATCCGCGTGGCCTCATCTCGCGCGTTTGGTATTTCGTCGATACCCTCAGGAGCTTGGGCTTAGCAGGACTTCTCGCACTGACGCCACAGGGCCGATGACGCGAACCGATCAACAACCTCGAATGCCAATTCGGCTATTTGGTCGACGGCACCTCGATCAACGCGAATCCCTCTTTTCGCGCAGCGGCGGCCAGACGGTCGTCGAGTGTGACGACCTCGAGGGACGATGGTCGACGTTCCGCGGCGATAAAGGCGGCGGCGAGCTGAAGCGCGTCGGCGGCACGAAGCGGATGCACGCGCAAGAACCGTACGGCGGTTTCGCGGATGGGGTCGCTCGGATCGACTTCGTGCCACGCATGAGCGAGGTGCTTCAGTCGCTCGAAGGCCTGCGTCACCGCCGCTTCGGCAAGAGCAGCGTCGCGTTCGAGGCGCGCGATCGCTGACGCGCATTCCACTTCCGTCGCCCACCACACGATCATGGTGGGATCCTTCTCGGCGAGCGCCTGCACTGTCTTCGTCGTCGGTTCCGTCATGAGCAAGGGCGCAATCGCGGACGCGTCCCAGAACTTCATCGCCCGTCCCGTCGCTCGTCGAGGAGCGCGCGAACGCCGGAAGCGCCTTTCTTCAACCGCGGAGGCCTGGTCGCGAACAGGTCTTTCGACGCGCTACGTCGCGCCGGTCGCACAATGCCCTCGCGCACGAGGCGGGCCAGTCGACTGTCATCGTCTGGACGACCGCTGCTCACAGGTTCGAGTCGCGCCACCGGACGTCCTCGGTCCACGATCAGCACGGGCGAGCCGCCCTTCACGCTGTCGATCAACGCGCTGAGATTGTTCTTCGCTTCGGTGATACTGGCCTTCTTCATATGGCCAGAATAGCCTGATCGAAACGGCTCTTCAAGCCGTGACGTTGGTGCAGGCGCTTTCGGTGAGCGGCTGATTTGTCTCAGTGGTGTCTCAGGCAGGACTTCCCAGTGGACTGTCGCCTTATCGGTCGGTGCGCAACTGCCTGAATCCGTAGACGTTGTTCGATCGTTCGATTGCGCCGAGCAACGTGGCCAGTCGAACGGTGCGAGCGCTCAGACTCACGTTCCATAAACTGCTGATTTTGCGGGACTTATTTGGCTGGGAGGCAGGGATTCGAACCCCGATAACGTGGTCCAGAGCCACGTGTCCTACCGTTGGACGACCTCCCAGTACCAGTCACGGCTTTCTGCAGGCGCGAGAACTACTCATTGTAGCCAATCCAAAACTGGACCGGCAAGCCGCGCCCGGTACTGGGACGTCGTGATATCGCGTCGTGTCGGCTGTCAGCGCACGAGATCGCTATCGTTGCCCATGATGTCTTCGCTGCCGCTGGCCACCATCTGATCGCCTTCAGATGTACCGCTCATCGTCGACTGCTCACCGGGCTGCTGTTGCTCCTGTTTGCGACGATGACTCGCCATGCCGCCCTTGCGTCCGGCTTCGCGCGCTTCCTCGCTCGTCCACTCGTGCGCGGTGCCTTTCTGGTGCGCGGCCTTGCCGCCCTTGCTGGCAATTTCGCGCTGCTTGTTCCGATCCATCGACGCAAATCCGCGATCCTCTTTAGCCACCTTATCCTCCTACCCGGGCACTCCTCGCCCCGGGTTCCCCCGCACTCGGCGTGCACGCAAACGCTCGGGCTGCAACCGATGTGCCACGAAAATTCCCGTAACTCTCAGCTGTGAAAGCATTTAGGAAAATGTTTTCTCTTGCAAACCGTTGGCGCGCTGACGGCCAGGGAAAAATGTTCCCTCCCGCCACAAGCCACGGCAGGTCAGCACTTTGCGGTAGGGAAAACGAAAGGAGCGATTAGGAAGGCGAGTCCGCAGCAAGCTCGACCGCGGCGCGAAGCCGCGCGCGGACCTTGTCTCGACCGACGAGCGCGAGCACCTCGAAGAGTCCAGGGCTTACCGTTTTTCCCGTGACTGCGACTCGCACGGCATGAATGAGCGAAGCGGCTTTCACACCACGCGACTCAGCCGTTGCGCGCAGCGCCTGTTCAGTTGAGGCCGGATCGAACGTCGGCAGTTCACCAAACGCCGCATCGAGCGCGCCCAGGTGCGCGCTGATGCCCGGCACGCGGAGATGTTTGTCGACCGCCGTGGCATCGAATTCGACCGCGCCGACGAAGAAGAATCTTCCGTGTGCGGCGAAATCGTCGAGGCGCTTCGCGCGCGGCTTCAGCAGCTCGAGGACCGCGAAGAACCACGCGTGACGCTCGCCGAGATAGTCGTCGCGCCAGAATCCGGCGGCTTCGAACGAGGGCTTGATTCGGCGCGCGAGCTCGTCGGGCGCGAGCCGCATGATGTGCTGCTGATTGAACCAATCCAGTTTCTCGGGATTGAACACCGCATTCCCGCCGCTGATGCCATCGAGCGAGAACGCCTTCATGAGATCGTCGCGCGAGAACAGCTCCGTGTTGTTGCCGGGCGACCATCCGAGGAGCGCGAGAAAGTTGAACATCGCCTCGGGCAAAAAGCCCTGGCGTGCGTACTCCATCACCGACGTCGCCCCGTGCCGCTTGCTCAAGCGCTTCTTGTCGGGACCAAGAATCAGCGGGACGTGCGCAAATTGCGGCACCGCCGCGCCGAGCGCGCGATACAGCAGAATCTGCTTCGGCGTGTTGGAGATGTGATCGTCGCCGCGCACCACATGCGTGATCGCCATGTCCACATCGTCGGACACGACCGACAGCTGGTACGTCGGGTGGCCGTCCGAACGAAGGATGACGAAATCCTCGATGTTGGCGCAGTCGAACTGGATCGGGCCGTGCACGAGATCGTCGAACCGCATCGTGCCGTCTGGGACCTTGAACCGAATCGCACGTGGTGCGCGGTCGCGCTCGCGCGAGGCGATTTCTGACCGTCCGCGACCAGCCGTTCCGCCACCGCGCGATGGCGATCGAGCCGCTCGGATTGAAAGTACGGCGCGTACGGACCGCCGATCTTCGGTCCCTCGTCCCAGTCGAGTCCCAGCCATCGCAGGCCATCGAGGATCCCTTCGACCATATCGGCCGACGAGCGCTCGACGTCCGTATCCTCGATGCGCAGCACGAACACGCCGCCCAGACGACGGGCGAAGAGCCAGTTGAAGAGGGCAGTCCGTGCGCCGCCTATGTGGAGATAGCCGGTAGGAGAGGGAGCAAAGCGGACGCGAGGGGCTGACATCCGGGGAATCTTGAAGTCCACGTTCGCGCGGGGCGCGTCGGTGGACAACCTTCGCATGGCTTGCCAACCGTAGTGCTCTGCATTCTACCCGAGTCGTGAAGACATTTTGGAGACGGCTTCGGAGTCGAGGCGCTTCGAGCCCAGCCCGAACATTCCAGCTCTGGAAACTATCAAGCCCGTGCAGACCTTGGGCCGCCATACGGACGTCATCAGTCAAGATTCACCCAAATGCATGAGCGCGCGGACGACGACGCCACGTCCAACCGCTGCTTCCGGTTCTTTTTTGAGAGGGTCCCGTGCGCGCCCCACAGCGGCGTGCGCGCATCGTTCAAGCAACAGCAGACATTTCCCCTTCTGCCGAAACAACATGCGTGTGGTGGCGACAGACTTCTTGGAAATTCGCGTCCTTGTAGAAGTGCCCCATCGCGTACCCACATAGAAGCGAAAACGCCTGCGTATTTGCCAATTGATTCCAGAGCATTTCAAGGCGGATCGCCGCCTCTTGCTGACCGTTCTTCCAGAGAACGTCCACCATCTGGCCATATATTCGGACGGTGCAATTCGGTCGCCCGCGGCACGCCGTTTTGATGACTTCACACATGCTGTTCTTGAATGCCTCGGCCTCGGGCTTGCCGTTCGTCATGAAAATCGACAGTGTCTCCTGGGCATCGAGCAAGACAAGATCGTTCGAACGCTGCAGCTGTACGACGTCCAAAGATGTAGCGACCAGTTCTCTCAAAATCGCCGCGCGGTGAGCAGGTGTCGCAACAACAATTCCCGGGTTGCCCGCGGCGAGTCCGTCACTCAGAAATTGGGCGACGATCTGAGCCAGAGATTTGTCGTTTTCGTAGAACCGAACAGCATGATGCTGAGCAGTCAGTAAAGGAGCGGCATCTTTCATGTGAGTCCTCAATCGTTAAGCAATGCACAGGAGCCGTTCAATCCATTTGGGCAAGAAGAGTTATTGCTTCTTGCTCCGCTCGGCTGTTCTCGAACCGACGCCCTCGGTCGCCATGTGTTCTTCATCGCCAGCCTCGCGTAGTGCGTCGCGATTGACTCTCGATTTGGCGATCTGAATCAACAGACTCGCTGATCCTTCATTGAGGGCCTTTTGGCCACAGACAAGCGTAGAGAGTCTGACGCGTCGTCACAATTGGGAGAAAAGGTGGGAGGTACGGGTTTGCCCTAATACCCGTCGATGTGGTGGCAAAACGGCCAGATGTCAGAAGGGGCGACGCCTCGTCCTAGCCAAGGGTGCACTACGTATCGTAGAGCCAGCCTTGCAAAACGCCGTAGCGGATAATGTCGACCCGGCCGGACAACCCGAGCTTCCGCACGGCGTTCGCTTTATGGACTTCGACAGTCTTGACACTGATCGTCAGCTGCGTCGCGATCTCCTTGTTGCTGTGCCCGATGGCGATCAGCCGCAGCACTTCCGATTCCCGTTCGGTGAGCGTCGCACGCGGCTCGCTCGCGACTTCTGCATGTCCCGCGAGCAATCCGTCGGCGACTCTTGAGGTCATCGCAGGATCCAGGTAGATGCCTCCGGCAGCCACCGCCCGGATGGCTTGGAGGAACTCCATCGGGGCGCTCTGCTTCAACACGTAGCCTGACGCACCCGCTCGAAGCAGTTCGTCGAGATACGTATCGTCGTCATGCCGCGTGAGGACGACGATGGACACATGAGGCTGCGCGCGTTTCAGCGTCCGGGTAGCGATCAACCCGTTCATGC
Organism: Acidobacteria bacterium 13_1_40CM_65_14; assembly: GCA_001917905.1. GTDB lineage: Bacteria > Acidobacteriota > Vicinamibacteria > Vicinamibacterales > CAVVIG01 > QHWF01. The sequence continues at coordinate 2,878 of MNEX01000159.1, read as the reverse complement.
CGGGCATCGAGATATCCATCACGATGATGTCCGGCTTCAGCGCTTCTGCTTGCTGGAGGACGCCATTCCCGTCAGCTGCCTCGCCGACGACTCCCATGTCGGGCTGACTGTCGATCAACAGCTTCAGCCCCTGGCGCACGGTCGCGTGGTCATCCGCGATGAGGATGCGGAGTGGCACCATCTCAAGCACTCTTGATCGCAGGTGCGACAACAGGCGCCCGCACGATAACGGTCGTCCCCCGGCCTGGTGTCGATTCGATCTGGAGATCGGCGCCGACCAGAGCGGCGCGCTCGCGCATCCCGATCAGGCCAAGTCCTTCGCCGATCGTCTCGGCATTAGATGCATCGAATCCAACGCCGTTGTCCTCGATGATGAGCGACACATGTTCGGCGCTGCGTTCGAGCACGACGTCCACATGGTCCGCTCGCGCGTGCTTCGCGACATTGTTCAGAGCTTCCTGCGCGAGGCGATACATCATCGTCTCGGCCTCGGACGTCAGGCGCTCGTCTGTCGATTGGCCCGTGAGCAGTTGCGCGCGGATGCCGAAGTGTTTCGACCAATGGCGCACGTAGTTCGTCAACGCCGCCTGTACGCCGAGATTCTCGAGCACCGTCGGCCTCAGTTCCCAGACACGAAACGCGACGTCTTCGTCGAGTTGGCGCGCGAGTTCCTCCAACGTTTCGATCTGAACGCGGAGGTCGCTTCGTTCGACGGACTGCGCTTTGAGTGTCTCTAACGTCAGGCGGAGGGCGGTCAACTGCTGTCCCAGTTGATCGTGCAGCTCGCGCGCAATTCGTCTGCGCTCGTCCTCCTGGGCGAGGACGAGGCGAGTTAACAATTGAATGCGCTCTTGTTCGACACGTTGCCGCTCGGCCATCTCCACCCGAAGAGACTCGTTTGCGCTCGACAGCTCGGCCGTGCGTGCACGGACGCGTTCCTCCAGTTCCGCGTGCACACGCCTCAGCGCCTCTTCCGCATGTATGCGCTCGGTGATGTTGCGCGCCACTTTCGACGCGCCGATTACGGTTCCTTTGACGTCCCTGACCGGTGACACGGTCAGCGAAATAGGCACGAGGTGGCCGTCCTTGGCTCGCCTGACGGTCTCGAAGTGGTCGATTCGCTCCCCCCGTCGAAGTCGAGCGAGCACATCATCCTCTTCCGCCTTGCGGTCCTCTGGAATGATCAGAGAAATGTGTTGACCGACGGCCTCGGCCGCCGAGTACCCAAAGAGCCTCTCGGCGCCTCGATTCCACGAGGTGACGACGCCCTCCAGCGTTTTGCTGACAATGGCATCGTCGGAAGAATCGACAATGGCCGCCAGCCATGCGCTGAGCTCATTGCTACGCGCGTCCACAAGTGTTACCGGGGACTCGTTGGTATCCATCTCAAAACGATCATAGCGTGGAAGACCGACTCAGCCCGATGCTCCACGCGACAGACCGTCATCCGGTCAGCAACGGCGCGTCCAAAAGGGGCCGACGCTACCCGAGAAGAACGAACACCCCCAACGACGAAACTCGCGACCGTACAGGCCCGTGGCCCCTCGCCCGTGCGCGTCGCCGTCCGCCTTCATGATCAAGAAGAGAGCGCGATGTTGGACAGGTACGATGCCAGATGGGACGAAGGACGCGACCGCGGCGGTTCGTGGGATCGGGATCGCGGCACCCGAGGCGGTTCGGGTGAGCGCGACCGCAACAAGAAACATGACTCGCGTGACGTGCTCACGAAGGATCTCGACATGCCCCGTGGCCCGGATCGGGAACTGGTCCGCGAGCGCGGCCGCACCTACGAGCTCAACGGGGCCGAGAGCCGCATGCTGGCAACCGTCGGCGCGTTTCGGGTCGTGTCCGAGAGCGACGTGCACGACCAGCTCACGCGCGCTGTGTCAGGACGATGGGCAGCCGCTGACGCGACAGATGGTGCAGTACCGCGCGCTGCGGGCGGCGCGGCGCGCGAAGGAGGCGGAGGCTCGCACCTAGCGATGCGTGGCGCGCCGATCAAGGCGATCCAGGAGCTCGCCGGATACCGCGAGCTCGGCGTGACGCAACGTTACATGCATCTGAGTCCGGCGGCGTTGGATAGCGCGATTCGACTGCTCGATCAGTCGCCATCCGTCAAAAGTTTTGGAGACATTTTGGAGACGGTGGTAGGGGTCGAAGGAAAGATCAATGGCTAGAACAACTTAACTGGCGGTGAGGCAGGGATTCGAACCCTGGATACAGGTTTTAGCCCGTATAACGGTTTAGCAAACCGCCGCCTTCAGCCTCTCGGCCACCTCACCTGCGGTCGTCGTCCGGTCGCCAGTCCGCAGTCACCAGTCCGGCTGGGACTGAAAACTGGCGACTTTTTAGCTTACCGCGAAGACGTTGTGTGCGACTAGCGGCGGCGCGATGCCTTTTTCTTGCCGCCCTTGCGCGCAGCCTTCTTGGCGCCCTTTTTCTTGGCACCTTTGGCGGCCTTCTTTGCTCCCTGGGCCCCCTTGCCGCCCTTTTTCTTCGCAGCCTTGCGGGCGCCGCCGCTGCTGCCACGCTTGGCCGCTTTGCGGGCGCCGCCGGCCGGTTTGCCGCCGCCCGATTTCCTGGCGCGCGCGCCACCCGATGATCGGCGTCCGGACGGCTCACCGCCGCCCTCGCCTTCGGCGCCGGCCCCGGCGTCTCCAGTGTCCGACACCGACCCGCCGGGCAGTTCATCCTCCGGCATTCCCATTCCGCTGTCGAAATCGTCCGTCATGATGCGCCTCGTTTGTGAATGTTGCGGCCCGCTAGTCTGGTTTATGCGCCGAGTCGGCGTCAAGTGCGGTCGCGAGGCGCGCGATTTAGAAGCGCGTGATGTATCGCAGGAACAGACTGCGGCCCGGCGCGTCGATCCCCCAGCTCG
>MNEX01000056.1 GCA_001917905.1 Acidobacteria bacterium 13_1_40CM_65_14 | reverse complement strand
CATCGCCGTTGCGGTACACGCTATTGGCTTCAATCAGATCCTTCTGGTTTGACGGAGTCGCATCGACGCTGTCATAAATTGCGGCCACCGGACACGCCGGGACGCATGCACCGCAGTCGATGCACTCTTCCGGATGGATGTAGAGCATCGTCGTCCACTCGAACTCGGGCTCGTCTTTGCGCGGGTGGATGCAGTCAACGGGACAGACGTCGACGCAGGCGCTGTCCTTGGTGCCGATGCAGGGGTCCGTGATTATAAAAGGCATGCTCGTCCTGCGTGCGGATCGGCAGCGCTGAATGGCCTGGCAAACGCGCCGACGATCGGCCTGACAATCTCCGCGAAGTCGTTGTAATGCATGCAAATGGCGTCAGTGTGGGTGCCGGCGTTGAAGGCTATCTCAGGGTCTCCGGCCATGATGGGGTCTGCGAAGACCCGTTGCCCGTAGAGGGGCCCGAAAGGCGGCATGGCGCCCGGCTGGCATCCCGGATACAGGTTGACCAACTCGGCCTCTGTCGCCAGCCGCACCGTGCGAGCGCTGGCAAGAGCTCGTAATCGCTCCAGATCCACCATCAGGTCCGCCGGCAGCACCGCCTGAATGGGCTCGTCATCAACGAAGCAGACGACGATCTTCGCCCAGTGTCGTCCCCGGACGTGCGCGACTTCGGCTTCCCGTTGCGCGGTATAGGCTGCGCGATGCACCAAGATGGTGTACGGAACTCTTTCTCGCTTGAGGAAATTACCGATCGATGCTGCGATCGCCATCCTCAGTCCTTAGATGAACTCCTCAACGAGTTTCCGCCGCTGTTCCTTGCTCACTCCCAAGGGCTGATCGACCAGCACGCCCGCCTGGAGTCCGGGATCCTGGCTGTGAAGGCTCGGCCGTGGGCTTCTATTTTGGTAGAAGAGTCCGATTGGGATCTTCTCGCCCCACTCCAGCGCAGCATCCATCGCGGCGTGAAAGTCGTTCGGGTCGTGTCGGGAATCTTCTAATCTGTACACCCGTTTGCGGAACCACTCATAGCTGTTGTGCTTGTTGAACGTGACGCACGGACTGAAAACATCAATCAGCGCAAAACCCGGGTGCCGAATGGCGTCGGTGTACAGTTTCTGCAGGTGCTTGGGCTGGCCGCTGAATCCGCGAGCGACATAGCCGCAGCCGCTCGCAAGTGCCAACGCCATCGGGTTGAGCATTCCCTCCAGGTTGCCGTGCGGCGTAGTCTTCGTGATCATCCCCGTTTCACTGGTCGGCGAGACCTGCCCGGTCGTCAGGCCGTACGTCTCGTTATCCATGACAATGTAGGTGATGTCGATGTTGCGCCGCATGGCCTGGATGAAGTGGTTCAAGCCGATGCCATAACCGTCGCCGTCACCGCCGGTGACGATCACGGTCATGCCGTGATTGGCAAGCTTGGCTCCGGTGGCAAACGGCAGCGCTCGGCCGTGGAGACTATGCACGCCGTACGAGCGGAAGAACCCGGGCAGGTTTGACGAGCAACCGATGCCCGAAACGACGAGGACCTCATGCGGCCGACGCCCCAGCTCGGCGCACGCATGGAACAGCCCGTTGAGGACGCCGAAGTCGCCGCACCCCGGACACCAATCGGGTGGAACTTCCGCCTTGAAGTCTTTCACCTCGAGTACCGCGGTTACCGTAGCCATTGACTCGCTCCTAGGATTTGTTCGTTAAGTAATGACCGCGGCGGCCGGCACGAGTCGTCCCGCCCAGTCTCCCTCGGTGCCCGTGGGGTGCTCGGTTTGCCAACCCGCTTCCGTCGAGAGCACGTCAACGACTTCAGTTCCCCCCTCCAAGATTTTTTTGACACCAGCCACGATGTGCTTGGGTTCGAATGGTTCGCCGTCGTACTTGCGGATGTGGCCATGAGCCTTGATGCCCGTCTCGGCTCGCAAGTGGCGCGCGAACTGGCCGCTTTGGTTGTTTTCGACGACGATGACCCTCCGGCTCCTGCCCAGAATGGCGCTGACCTCAGTGACGTGGAAGGGCACCAGGACCTTGATCTGCAGATGGCTCGTCGAAATACCCTCACGATTCAAACGCTCGACTGCCTCGGAGATCACGCCCCACGTGGAGCCCCAGCCGACTAACGTGACCTCTGCGTCGATGGACCCTTCCAGCTTCGGCGCAGGCAGATGCTCAAACACCGTGGCCATCTTGCGGGTCCGCTTGTCCACCATCTTCTTGCGCCGCACGGTGTCGGTGTAAACGTCGCTGATCAGCACCCCATCCTCGTCGTGCTCATCACTTGCGGCGACGTGGATGTGGCCGGGAACGCCGGGGACGGCCCGCGGCGAAATACCCGACGCGGTGTCCTTGTAGCGGAGATACGGTTCGTCGCCAGCCTGTCGTCCGTTACCGTCTTCTGGCGCGGCGGTGATGAGCTCGCCTCGATCGATCGGGAATTCGACGTCGAGTAGCGCAGGATCCACGGTCTCGTTGCCTTCGCTCAGCAGCAGATCCGAGAGGATGATCACCGGGCACTGATACCGGTCGGCGACGTTGAAGGCAAGAGCCGGTGTGGTGAAGCAATCTGGCATGCTCAGCGGCGCGATGATGATCCGCGGGAAGTCGCCCTGGCTGGCGCCAAAGGCCTGATTCAGATCGCCCTGTTCAGTCTTGGTCGGTACGCCCGTGGAAGGGCCGGCGCGTTGCACGTTGATGACGACGACCGGAGTTTCGAGCATCCCGGACAAACCGATCGCCTCGGTCATGAGAGCGAGGCCGCCGCCAGACGTGGCACACATGCCCCGGGCGCCCATGTGACTGGCCCCGATCGTCATGTTGATGACCGAAATCTCATCCTCAACTTGCCGGACACAGATACCCAGCTGCTTCCCGTGGCCAGCGAACCATTCCAGAATGTGCGTCGCGGGGCTCATCGGGTACGCACAATAGAACTTGCAGCCGGCGAACGCCGCGCCCATCGCGAAGAGCTCGTTGCCGGTGACCAAGGCCCACTGTTGCGTTGTCGGCCGCAGCTGCGCAGACAGCGGCAGGAAATGAGCAGCCGCGTAGTCATACCCAGCCTTCGCCGCCTCCACGTTCACTTTGACAACTTGCGGCTTCTTCGCGAAGGTCGATCCGAGCACCGACTCCAGCCCCGTGAAATCCAGACCCATGAGGCGAATCACAGCGCCGACGGCCACCGTGTTCTGCATCACCGGCAATTTCGCGTAGGCAGGAGTCAGGTCGGGGACTGGCAGTGGACAGAGCTGAACGCCCACGGGTGGCTCGTGACCCGGCTGCATTTTCGCGCTGTTATAAAGGGCCAGACCGCCGGGGACAAGTTCCTGCAGGTGGCGGTCCAACGTATCTTGATTCAGGGCGATGAGCGCGTCGACCTGATCGCCATGGTTGACTGGCTTCTCTGCCGAGATGCGCAAGCGCAGCCAGGAGTGCCCACCCCGGATCACTGACTGGTAGCTGTTGTACGCATAAACGGCTTGACCCTGCCTGGCCACAGACAACGCCAGGGTGTTGCCTGCGGAGGCAACTCCGTCGCCCGCCGCACCGCCGATTCCGACGATCACATCAGGCTCTTTCATGACAGTGTCTCCCCCCAATTGACTCGTTCAAAGCGACCGCAAGAAAAGCCCGACGAAGTGTGCGCCGGAACCCGGTGCGATGCGATTCGCTGTGGTCTACATCTTCATCCGGCCGACTGCCGGCGCGCGAATTGCCCATCCGGCATGCGTTGAAGTACACCGACGTCGATTAAGGTTGCGAGGACAGCACAGCACGTTGGCCCGTCAAGGTGCCAGAGCCGCTGCGCCTGCGCAGGTGTGAGGCGCAGGCCTGGCTGCTCCTCGTAGGCACACTCGATCCGTTCCAACAAAACCCGCGATGGGACAAGCTCCGAGGTCATAGTTCACCTCCGGTGCGGGAGGCGCGTACATTAGCGCCGCTGAGCTGCCGCGTCAAGCACGCAACTTGGAGCGCAGGCCTTAATGATGCCGAAGGCCCCTTCAATCAGGCTGAGCATCACCGCCTCGACGAGGAACCGCGCGCGAACGTCTCGGCCCCTCGCGCCGATCGCCATGCGCAGGCCGATCTCCCGTGTGCGCTCGGTCACTGACACCAACATGATGTTCATGATACCGATGCCGCCGACCAGCAGCGAGACCGATGCGATGGCCGCCAGCAGCAGCTCCATCGTTTGCGTCGACTGCTTGACCGCTTCGGCGATTTCGGTCGGATGGCGGAGGTTGAAGTCGTCCGGCTGCCCTGGCCGACGAAGTAGGAGAGGTTCACCCGATTCAGCACGTTGAACGCGTCGATGCCGGCGGTCACAGTGTGCTTGCGGCCGTGCAGGTTCGAGACGACGAATTCGCGCGACCACTGCAGATCCTGTACGACTCCAGCGACAGCGACGACCGTCGATCCACGGCCCGGCGTCTGTGCGGAGAGTGGCGCGACCGACATCAACGTGAGAAAAAATGGCGAGCGATGTCCGCGTCATCTACGAGCGAATATGATACTCTGGCATCACCTCTCCGATGCGATCTCGAACCGTCCGAATCACGGTAGGCCTGCTGGCCTTGATTGCATTGGGACTCGCCGCCGGCTTCGTCATCCGTACCCAACAACAAGTCACCACCGTGACCGCGAGTGTTCGCGCATTCGATCTGCACGCGCGCGAAACGACCGACGCGCTCGCCGACCTGCGCGTCGGCCAGCAGGCGTACGTCGCCGCGGGACAGGGCGTCGCGTTCTGGATGCCAAAGGTCGCGACGACGGCGACTGTCGTGCGGAACGGAATCCTTGCGCTGCGGCAGTCGGCGGCCAGCGGACCAGCCCGTGCGGCATTGATGGAAGCCGAAGCCGCGGTTGCGGAGTTCGACGCGGTCGACAAGCGCGCGCGCGAGTATCTGAAGTCGGGCGACCACCTGATGGCGGCCGACGTCATCTTTACCGAGGGCGGCGATACGGCGGCGACCGCCGGACGTCTGGTTGAACGCGCGCGGCTGTCGGAACATCGGGCGCTCGATGCCCGCGTGGCGGCGGTTCGCTCGCAGCAGGGGCTCGCGCTCGGCGTGGCCGGGGGCGTCGTCGGTCTCGTCGTCCTGCTGCTGGCTTTCGCCGGGGCGAAATCTGAGGCTGCCGCTGCAGGGGCGGACATGGCGCGGGCCACATCAACAGTGGCCGACCAAAGTGGTCTCGACGCACGCACGGAAAGTTCAGCGAGATCCCTCACCGCGATGCTTCGGACGACTGCCGCGCTGTGCACCGATTTCGGTCGTGTCCGCGACCTATCGGACCTGAGGGATCTTCTCGCACGCGTGGCCGCCGCGATGGACGCCAGCGGTGTGGTCGTCTGGCTCGGAAGCACGAGCGGCGTGGATCTCCAGCCGATTGTCTCGCACGGCTACAGCCCGGCGGTGATCGCGCGGATGCCGTCAGTCCCGCGGTCGGCCGACAACGCCGCGGCCGCGGCCTATCGCACCAGCGCCCTGCAGATCGTGTTGTCCCGACCGGGCGGATCGGCGGGCGCGCTGGTCGCGCCGCTGCTCTCGCCGGAGGGTTGCATCGGCGCGCTGTCCGCCGAAGTCCGCAACGGCGGCGAAGGCTCGGAAGCCATTCAGGCTCTCGCCGTCATCTTCGCCGCGCAGCTCGCGGGCGTCTTCGCCGCGACTGCCTCGGATTCAGGGGATCGGAAAACCGCTGTTCAGGGATAGCGTCCAACCGAGGCGCACGGCCTCGCAACGGTCGGCGGGACGTTTCGAGTGTGACTGTGACCGAGCTCTCCTTCTTATCCCGCACAATCCCGATCGTCACCGCGGCGCTCCCGCTTCTCGCGTCCCGATCCGCGTCGCGGAGGCCGCGGACGAGATCCTCGCGCGATTCGACGCGCTGGCCGTTGATCGACGTGATGACGTCGCCGGCTTTCAGTCCCGCACGTGACGCCGCCGAGCCCTCGGTGACCGACGTCACCAGCAGTCCGTCCCTCACACCGAAGTGATCGGCGAGCTGGCTTGTCAGCTCGTTGACCGTGATGCCGAGGCGACGGCCAGGCGCGAGCGCCGGCAGATCGAAGTCGAAGTTGAAGTCGAACGACGGCAGGTGATCGCCGAGCCGCCCGAGATCGCGGCCGAGATCGCGCATGTAGTCGCCAAAGTCGCCGGAGATCATCACGTCGCGGTGCCGCTCGTCGTTCGGTGTGATCTGAACGTCGCTGCGCTTGCTGTCCCGGACGATCGCGGCCGTGACCGTCCGGCCCGGCGTCGTTTCTTGCACCAGGCGCGAGAACTGACGCGCGCTGCGCACGCGCTCGCCGTCGAACTCGACGATGATGTCGCCGCGCTTCAGACCCGCCTTGTCCGCCGGAGAGTCGGGCCGCACGTCGTCGATGAGGACACCGGACATACTTCCCTGGGGCTGGCCTCCCGCCTCGGCCGGCATCACGTCGCGGATCGACACGCCGATCGCCGCGCCTCGTCCGGTGAGCATCGACAGCGCACGCCGCTCGGGCCGATCATCCTGCCTGCCCTGAGCGAGCGCATGCGAGTCGAAGGGCCTGCCCTGAGCGAGCGCACGCGAGTCGAAGGGCCTGCCCTGAGCGAGCGCACGCGAGTCGAAGGGGCCGTAAAGGGACGGCGCTGTCACGATGGCCAGAACGCCGGCCCCCGCCAGCACGACCAGGACAATGAGGATCTTCAGCACTCTCATGACGTTACCCCCTGAACATCTCAATCAGACGAGGGTGCCTCACGAAAAGTTGGCTAGAATCGGGGCCACAGGCCCTTTTGGGCCTGCCCTCACGCTATGGCGAAAACACAGTCTCCACGGGAAACAAAGGCGCAAATCCTCGAGCGCACCGAGCGCGAGAAGGTCAAGTTCATGCGCCTGCAGTTCACCGACATCCTCGGGACGATCAAGAACGTCGAGATCCCGGACCGCCAGTTCGAGGAGGCGCTCGACGGCAAGATCATGTTCGACGGATCGTCGATCGAAGGCTTCGTCCGCATTGAAGAGTCGGACATGTACCTGCGGCCGGACCTCGCGACCTTCCGGGTGTTTCCATGGGCGGGCACGACGGGCGACAAAGTCGCGCGAATGATCTGCGACATCTACACGCCGGACGGTCAGCCCTTTACCGGCGACCCGCGCGCCTGCTTGAAGAAAGTCATCGCTCTGGCGGCCGCCAAGGGCTACTCGATGATGGCGGGGCCCGAGGCGGAGTTCTTCCTCTTTCAGACCAAGGACGGCGAGGCGACCACTGAAACGCACGACCAGGCCAGCTACTTCGACTTGAGCCCGGTGGACATGGGCGAAGACGTCCGCCGCGAGATCGTCCTGGCGCTCGAGGCGATGGGCTTCCACGTCGAAGCGGCGCACCATGAGGTGGCGCCCGGGCAGCACGAAATCGATTTCCGGTACGACGACGTGCTGACGACCGCCGACAGCATTACGACGTTCCGGTTCATCGTCAAGAACGTCGCGATCAGGAACGGCCTCCACGCGACGTTCATGCCCAAGCCGATCTACGGGATCAACGGCTCGGGCATGCACACGCACATGTCGCTGTTCTCCGGCGGCACCAACATCTTCTACGACGCGAAGGCGGATCGGCAATTGAGCGAGATCTGCTTGAACTACATCGGCGGCGTGCTGCGTCACGCGAAGGGCTTCTGCGCGATCACCAACCCGCTGGTGAATTCGTACAAGCGGCTCGTGCCCGGTTACGAGGCGCCGACAGCGATTTCGTGGTCCGAGAAGAATCGCAGTCCGCTGGTGCGCGTGCCGGCGACGCGCGGCACGGGGACGCGCATCGAGCTGCGCATGCCCGATCCGTCGTGCAATCCGTACCTCGCGCTGGCGGTCATGCTGCGCGCCGGACTCGACGGCATCGAGAAGAAAACCGATCCCGGTCCGCCGATCAACAAGAACATCTACAAGATGAGCCACCGCGAGCGGCGGCATCTGCGCATCGACGAGCTGCCAGGGAATCTCAGCGAAGCGCTGGACGAGTTGGAAAAAGACGATCTGGTGAGAGAAACGCTTGGCGAGCACCTGTTCGAGCATTTCGTGGCCGCCAAGCGCGAAGAGTGGTTCGACTACATCAAGCACGTCTCGCCGTGGGAAATCGATCGCTATCTCGGCATGTACTAGTGAAGCGTCTTCGTTGAAACGGTGCCAGGACGACATGGAACGCAAAGGCCCGCTATTACCGCAAAGAAAGAACTTCACGTGGTTTTCTTTGCGGGCTTTGCGCGCTTTGCGTTCATCGTGATGGCCGGGCCGTTACCGATTCAGCAGTGACGGGGCGAGTCACCCCGGGACTGACCCGAACCGCCGGGCGTCAACAGAAAAGGTCACGGTTCCGTCCGTACCGCAGGACGGATCGCGGGAGACATCGACGTTTCCCGTTCATTTTCGACCAGAGGTGCGGGCATGAGCTTTGATGTGACCTCTACCGGGTCGCGTCGAATCAACGGGATGCGTAACTTCAGGCAGGCGCTGGCATCGCCGCATTCCGTCGCACTTTCCACCGATTCGGCGCGGCCTTTGCGAGAGGAAACCGGGGGAGGGCCACATGCGCCGCTTACTGCTGATTGCTGTGCTCGTCGGCGTCACGTCGGGATGCGCGATGTCGCTGCGCAGCCCGAACATCGCGGATATTCAGAATCATCCGTCCCGCTACCAGGACCGTACTGTCAGCGTGAATGGCGTCGTCACGAGCTCATGGGGAGTGCCGCTCCTCCCGTTCCGTTTCTATAAGGTGGACGACGGCACGGGCGAGATGACGGTGTTATCGCAGAGCTCGCGCATGCCCGGCAAAGGCGAGCGCGTTCGCGTGAAGGGCAAAGTCCAGGATGTCGCCATGCTTGGTGGACGTGCTGTAGGGCTGCATCTCCGCGAAGAAGATCTCCACGTGAAGCGCTAGAAGAAGAACGCAAAGGCCGCGAAGACCGCAAAGAACAGTGGGCTTTGCGCTCTTTGCGCGCTTTGCGTTCTATTGTTTTTTTTCAGCTTCCAACCCTCCGGGATGACGAAGCGGTCGTCGGCCAATGGCGCCGACGACACGCTCGTCACCAGTGGCGTTCGCGTTCCGGCCCAGCAGAATCTTGCACCTTGTTTGATGCGGTGATTCTCAGCGCAACTGCGGTCATGTCGTCGTTGGGCGGCGTGTCGCCGCGAAAATCCTGAACGGCCGCAAAAATCGCGTCCACCAGCTCGCGCGCCGGCTTCTGCCGCATCGCGGTCACGACGTCAATCAGCCGCTCAGCGCCGAACTCGCGCTCGAGCGCGTCGTTGGCCTCGAACACGCCGTCGGAGCAAAACACGAAGACGTCGCCCGGCTTGAGGTCGAACGACAGCTCGTCGTACGTCGACCCGGCAAAGGCGCCGAGCGGGACGCCTGGCAGCTCGATTTGGCTGATGGTGTCCCCGCGGCACCGAATCGGATACGGCAGGCCCGAGTTGGCCAGCGTGAGGGTGCGGCGCTTGAAGTCGAAGAGCGCGTAGCAAAGCGTGCAGTAGTACTCCTCGAGCTGACGCTCGTAGAGGATCGTGTTCGTCGACGCGAGCACGCCGGCGGGACTGAACCGCTCGGGCGCGTAGCGCCGGCGGAAGGTGCGCGATCGAATCAGCTCGCCGGCAAACGCGCTGTACAACGCGGCCGCCACGCCCTTGCCCGACACGTCGCCGACCGCGACGACGAGGGTGTTCGGTTCCGGCGCGAGAAAGTCGTAGAGGTCGCCGCCCAGCTCGCGCGCCGGCGCAAAGCGCGCGGCGACGTCGACGCCCTTCAACCGCGTCGGCAGCTCGGTCGGCAGCAGCGCGTGCTGGACGCGCTGCGCGAAGCGGATTTCCTTCTCGAGGCGATCCTCGTTCGCGCGGATCGTTTCGTACAGACGCGCGTTCTCGATCGCCACGGCCGCCTGGCTCGCAAGCAGCGTCAGGATTTCGACGTGGCTCTTCGTGAACGCGTCGAGCTCGGGGCTTTCCAGATCGAACACGCCGATGCAGCGGTCCTTCAGCATCAGCGGGATCACGAGCTCCGACCTGGCATCATCGACAACCTTGATGTAGCGCGGGTCGGTGGAGACGTCCGGCACGAGCACCGGCTCCTTGTGCAGCGCCGCGTAGCCGACGAGGCCGACGCCGAGCTTCACGCGCGGGACCTGGATCATGTCGCCATAGCGCACGGCGACCTTCATCTCCAGCTCGCTGGTTTCGTCGTTCACCAGCAGGATGCCGAACGTCCGGTAGTCGATGACGCGCTTGGTCAGGTTCGCGATCTTCGTGAGCAGCTCGTCGAGATTCAGGATCGCGCCGAATTCACGCGCGATATCGGACAGGATCTCGAGCGTGCTGGTGTACTCGCGCTCGTGCTCGAAGAGGCGCGCGTTCTCGATGGCGACGGCGACGTGCGCGCCGAACTGTCGCAGCATCTCGACGTCCGCTTCCGTGAACTGGCCGGGCGTGTCGCTGAGCAGATTCAGTGCGCCGATGACGCGTCCTTTGCGCCGCAGCGGCACGACGAGCTCCGCCTTCGAGCCGGGCACCGCTTCGACGTAGCGCGGATCGGTGTGGACGTCGTTGACGAGAATCGGCTGCCCTTCGGCCACCGCCGCGCCCACCAGACCGTGTCCGACCTTGAGCCGCAGCGTGCGCGCGGTGTCTTCCGGATAGCCGACCGAGTACGCGACGCGGAGCTCGTTGCCCTTCGGATCGAGGAGGTACGCCGCAAACGCTTGAAACTTCGTGAGACGCGCGATGAGCTGCGGGATCTTCTGCAGCAGCTCGTCGAGATCGAGGACGGATGCGACTTCGCGGCCGAGCGCGAAAAGCGTGGTCAACTGTTCGGTCGTGTTGGGCGAGACAGACATCATGTCGTGGCGGGGCGCGTGTAGCGCAGGCCTACAGAGGATGTGAAGAAATCACGTCAACGCAAAGGCCGCTAAGACCGCAAAGGAAGAATCTTGCGAAAAGATGCTTTGCGCGCTTTGCGATCTTTGCG
>MNEX01000043.1:980-8850 GCA_001917905.1 Acidobacteria bacterium 13_1_40CM_65_14 | reverse complement strand
ATCCAGCCTGTCCCGCCCATCTTGCCTATCCCGCCTACTGAATCGTGATCGCGCCCTTCAGCGCGTTGCTGCCGTCGTTGAGATGATCGTGAAAGCCGCAGCGGCGAGCCACGTTCAGGTTGCCGCTCTGCCGGCTCTGGCCCGGCTCGAGATTGCCGACCTGATTGAGCTCAGGGCAGTCGGTGTGTTCAGGATGGGGATCGGAGTTCATCTGATGACGCCGGGTGTCGTTGTTGATGAAGGTCACCTGCGTGCCGCGCGAGACCGTCAGCGCCTGCGGGCACACGGCGTTGTTGACGATGAGAATCGTGCGCGTGTCCGGCAGTGTGGAGCAGGTCAGGGTCGGTGACGGTCCGGTCGCGCTAGAACTGCTCCCGCCGCACGCCATGATGACCGCCGCGCTCGCGGCTGTGACGGCGGCCGCCAGCGCTCTCGTCGACGTCACGCGTCGATCTTATCGCGATTGGTGGAAATCACGTTGAACGCAAAGGCCGCAAAGACCGCAAAGGAGAGTTGGCCAGAACGACCTTTGCGCCCTTGACGGTCATCGCGTTCAAGCGTGTTTCTCAGTAGAACTTCCTCGAGATGTTGAAGCCGAGGTGCCAGTCGTTCTCCACCGGTCCGCCTCGCGCAATCTGCGCCATCGTCGTGCCGAACGCGTTCGAGAAGTTCAACTGGAACAGGTGACCACCCGCGCGCTTCTCGATCGCGAAGCTGCCGTGGTTCACGCCCGGCTTGAATCCGGTGCGCGGCGCGACTTCGGCCGCGATGTACACCGTCGGTCGCACCCGCACGCGCCCGCCGACGCCGACCATGAACGTGTTGTTGTCGTCCGCGAGCTGCTTGGGCAGCACGTTCGTGTTGTTCACCCAGATCGGCTCGACGTAGAACGCGGCCACGTCGCCCACGGTCCGCGACACGATCGCGCCGATAGCGGGCGAGTAGCTGTCCTTGAAATTATTCGTGCCTTCGATGGTCACCAGCGCCGACACGTCAACGGGGCGCCCGGCGCTTTGCCGGATCGCGGCGTACTGGCCAAAGAACTCGATCGTCCGGTTGCTCGTGCGGTGAATCCCGATTTGTGTGTTCGGGGCAATCCCAAACCGGTACTCGAGGCCAATCTGCGCGCCGGAATCGAGGCCGAAGAGATCCGCCGCGACATCGCCGAAGTCGCCGTCGTTCAGTGCACGGGTGAATCGATGCGTGACGCGGAACGCACTGCCGTACTTCGGCAGCCGCAGCGACGTCGGCAAGCCGATCACATTGAAGTCCGGCTCGGCGAGCTTCAGGGCGGCAGGATCGTCGGCCGGTGTTTGCCCCCGTACCGCGGCCGGAACGAGCAGGGCGGCTCCCACGACGAGAGTCAGTAGACGTTTCACGTTGGCTCCTGTCAGAAACGCGTCAGTTGCGCGGGGCGCCGATCGCAACCCACCGGCGCAGGATCATGATCTGACCGTCGGTGAGATACGGCGGACCGCCGTTCGGCATGCGATTCCCGACGATGCCAGCTTTGCCTTCCAGCTTTTGTACGAGGTAGCTGTTGTCGGGATCGCCCGGAATGATGCGGGTCGCGCCCGGTTTACGGGCCGACGCAACGTTCACGATTTGGTCGTAAGCGAGGTCGTGAACCAGGTTCAGCCCGCCCGACGGGTTCCGGCCGACGTTCGTGTGGCAGTTGGTGCACGCCGCGCGGCCAGCGCTGTCGGTCGACTCGAAGATGTCATGCTGAATCGACGCGAACGTCGGTTCGAGATTCGGCGTCGGACCCGCGATCGTGGAGAGCTTCTCGTCGCATGCGCTCCACGCGGCGCACGCGGACACAAGGGCGACGACCCGAAGCAGACGTATGGTCATGGGGGACTCCTTGAAACGCAGAAGGACTCGCGCGAGCCGCAAAGCAACGACAATGCCCGGGGCGCGAGGAAACAATTGCTGACAGTTTAGAGCAGAAACGTGACGAAAGTTACGGCACGCGTAATGGATTACAAGATTCGTCAGCCTCAGTCGAGGCGGTACTTCGCGAGATAGTACGACAGCGCGCGCTGGCTGATCGCCATCAGCTCCGCGGCGTCCTTCTTCACGCCGCCCGCGCTTTCGAGCGCGCGCCGGATCGTCTCGCGCTCGACCCATTCGATGTTCTGGCGCAACTTCAAAGAGGGCAGCCCGGTCGCCTGCGGCGTCGCGGCGCCCAGTACCGAGATGGCACGCGCGGTGACGACCGGTCCCGGCGACAGGACGACTGCGCGCTCGATCGTGTTTTCCAGCTCGCGCACGTTCCCCGGCCAGTCGTACTGCTGCAGTCCCGCGAGCACGCCCTCGTCTATCCGCTCGATCCGCCGCCCGACGCGCTGCGAGTGCTTCCGGAGGAAGTGTTCGACGAGCGGCGGAATGTCGTCGCGGCGGTCGCGCAGCGGCGGTATCTCGATCGGAATCACGTTGAGGCGGTAGAAGAGATCTTCCTGGAACTTGCCGTCGGCGAGCATCTGCCGCAGGTCGCGGTTGGTCGCGGCAATCACGCGGACGTCGACCTTCTCGCTGCGCTCGGCTCCGAGCGGCTCGAACTCGCGCTCCTGCAGGACGCGCAGCAACTTCGACTGCAGCGTCAGACTCATCGTCCCGATCTCGTCGAGGAAGATCGACCCGCCGTCGGCCAGCGCGAACTTGCCCTTCTTGGTCGTCGTCGCCCCGGTGAAGGCGCCGCGGACGTGGCCGAACAGCTCCGATTCGAGCAGCGTCTCCGGAATCGCCGCGCAGTTGACCTTGATGAGCGGCATGTCACGCTGCGCGCTGCGATCGTGGATGGCGCGGGCGACGAGCTCCTTGCCGGTCCCCGTTTCGCCGGAGATGAGCACCGTGCTCTTCGTCTCGGCGACGAGCTCGGCCCGGCGTATGACTTCTTCCATCGCGCGGCTGCGGCCGATGATGCCGTAGTGATCGAACTGCTCGTCGCGCTCGTTGACCAGGTAGCGATAGTCGGTCCGGAGGCGCTGATGCTCGAGCGCACGGCGGACGACGACGAGCAGCTCGTCGATCTCGAAGGGCTTCTGCAGATAGTCGAGCGCCCCGAGCTTCATCGCCTCGATGGCGCTTTCCACCGTCGCGTGCGCGGTCATCATCAGAATCTGCGGCCGTTCGCTTTCCGGCGTCGTCGCGACGAACTCGCGAATGAGATCCAGCCCGCCGAGCTCCGGCATCATGTTGTCGACAATGAGGACGTCGAAGGCGCGCTCGCCGAGCAGCTTCTGCGCGTGGCGCGCGCTGGTCGTCTCGACGACTTCGTGGCCCGCGTCGCGTAGGGCGCGACCGATCGCCTTCAGGATTTTTTCCTCGTCGTCGACGAGCAGGATCGAGCCGCGATGTGTCGTCATGTACGTTGGGGCAACTCGATCCGGATCTCGGTGCCGCGTCCGACGACGCTCGACACGGTGATGGTGCCGCCGAGACCTTCCACGATGTTCTTCGCGATCGGCAGGCCCAGGCCGGTGCCGCCGCGCTTGGTCGTGAAATAGGGATCGAAGACGTGGGCGAGCTCCGACGGCTCGATGCCGGCGCCGCGATCCGCGATGACGATGCGGACCCGGTCGCCTGAGAGGCGCGTGTGGAGCACCACGCCGGTGCGGTTGCCGTTCACGGCGTGCCGCGCGTTGACCAGCATGTTGACCAGCGCGATGCGCAGCCGCTCGGGATCGGTCGTGACCGTCACGATGGCGGGATCGAGATCGAGCTCGACATCCGGTCCGGGACCCGACGCCTGCGCCGCCGTCGCCGATTCGCGGCAGAGCGCGTTGAGGTCGACCGGCGCGAGGTCGAAGCGAATCGGGCGCGCGAAGTCGAGGACCTCATTGACGATCCGATTGAGGCGCACGACCTCTCCGTCGATGTCGCGGACCACGTCGCGCATCACGTCGGCGCCGAGATTCGGCTGCCGCAGCGTGTGCAGCGACGCCTTGATGATCATCAGCGGGTTTCTGACCTCGTGCGCGATCACGGTCGACAATCGGCCGAGCGAGGTCAAGCGCTCCTTCTGCGACATTTCGCGCTGAAAGCGCCCGATCGAATCGGTGAGGGTGTTGAAGGTCGTCGCCAGCAGCCGCGCGTCCTCGTCGTCCCATCGGTTGCTGTGCCGGACGGCGATCTTCTGCGTGAGGTCGCCCGTCGCCGCGACCTCGCGCATGACGTCGGTGATGGCCGCGAGCGGACGCGTGATGGTGCGCGCGACGGCGAAGCTGAGGACGGTGGCGAGCAGCACCGCCAGCACGCCGATGACGAAGAGGCCTTTGTGGATGGTCTCGAGCGATCGCAGTTGCTCGGTGCGCGAGCGCAGGATCAGCACCACGGGACCGGAGCTCGACGGCCCGCGATCGGCGGGGGCGGCGAGCGGACGTGGCAGCGCTTCGTATTCCTCGCCATTGAGGTCCACGCGCGAGATGCCCGAGGATCGCAGTCGATCGGCGAGCGACGGGAACTGGTCGCGGGGCAGCGTCGCGGCGAGAATCTGGCCGTCCATGCCGAACGCGATGTCGCTGCCGGTAATCTGTTTGAGCTCTTTAGCGAGCGCATCGTCGAGCAGGAAGCCGGCGCTGAGCGTCCCGAGCATCTCGGGATGCGGCCGTTCGAGCGCGACCGGCACCGTGACGATCTGCAGAAGGCCGTTCGGCTGCGGCAGCAGGCTGAGGCTGTCGCGTCCCGCAAGGGCGTCGCGGACCGACGGCTGATTCGCCGCAATGGCCGCGGCGCGCGGCGATCCTCCCGCGGCGTACAGCACGTCGCCTCGCTTGTTGGTCAGCAGTACGAGGCTGGCGTTCAGCAGCGTCTGATATCCGCCGGCGATGTCCTTGACCGTGTTCGGATCGTCGGTCTCGAGCGCGGCTTTCAGCTTCGGCAGGTCGGCGATGAGCCGCGCCATCAGCGTGAAGGTCTGCGTGCGCTCGGTGCGGAGATGATCGACCTGCGCAGCGGTGCTGACGATCTCGCGCTCGAGCGTGGCTTCCGCTTCTTCGGTGACGCGCGCGCCGACCAGATAAATCGCCATCCCGATGCAGAGCACGGCCAGCACCGCGCTGGCGAGGAAGATCCGGCTGCGCAGCGAGGACAGAATTTTCATCGCAGCGAGAAATCTTGCTCGGCGATGCCGCCGCCGGTCACGCCGACGCTCTTCGGGTCCGACCAGGTGCCCTCGTTCCAGGCGACGACGTTATAGGTGCCGGCCGGCACGTTCTCGATGCGGTAGCGGCCCTCGGCGTCGGTCAGCGCAAAGAAGGGATGGCTGAAGACGAGGATGAACGCGTTCATATGCGAGTGAATCTCGCAGAACACGCGCACGATGCCCGGACGATCGAAGCGGACCGATCGCGAGTGGCCCGCCGCGTAGCGGCCGAGATCGAAGCGCTGCGTCTTCGAGAGCGAGAACACGTTGTGATAGAACATGTCGGAGTTCGGAAAGTCCACCGTCGTGCCGATGGAAATCGCGAGGACGTGCGGCGCGAACGTCTCATTGCGCTGATCCATCACCGCGCGGCCGCCTTCGTTGGGTTCAAACGCGCCGCGCGGCGCCGATTCCAGGTACACGACCGACCGCCGCAAGTCCGGAAGATCGCGGCCCCTCGGCGAGCCCAGCTCCGCGACGCCTGGCCGGCGTTCCGCGGCGGTCGCGACACGCCGCAGCTCCACGCGGCCCCGAATGGCGCCGATGCCGTGGCGCGGCGGTGCCTGCGTGAGCGCCTGCGGCGCGAACACGAAGGACACAGAGAGCAAAACCAACACGTCCGCTCTCAAGACGCGTTTTTCGCCTTGTGTCCTTCGTGCCGTTTGTGTCCTTTGTGTGTTCATCAGAACCAGAACAGCAGTTGCGCGGCGCCGAGCGTTTCGCGCGGCTCGAGGCGACCGCCATTGCGCGTGTTGCGCTGCACCGAGAGCTTCAGCACCAGGTTGCGCTGCACGGAGATGCCGCCGCCGATCTCGATGCGCGTCACCGGCGCATCCCACGGCAGCGTGCCTTGCGCGTCCGTGCCGGTGATGTGACTGAACGCGAGGTGATCGACGCGCGCGGCCGCGTACAGGCCCGGAAGGATCTTGTATCGGCCCTCGACCGACGTCGACACAGCGCGAAGCGGCAGCGTCAGTTCGGGAGGGCGCACGATCGGCATCCGCCAGTCGCTGACGATCCCTTCGTATCGCAGCAGGTAATAGCCGCGCGAGTATTCCACGTCGCCGCCCCACGCCGTCTGCGTGAACTCGCGGTCGTGGCCGTCGCCGACCGCGCCGCGCGCCGCCGTTTCGCCGACGAACGGGCCGCGCGCGCCCGAGCCGCCGACGATGAGCCCGGCCACGGGACGCAGCTCCAGCCGCGCGGCAATCTGGCGTCCGCTGTTGTCGTCGCGGAACAACGGATTCGCCACGGTGCCGGCGGTGACCGCCGCCGTCGCGCGCACCGCTTCGGTACCCGCGTGCACTTGCACACCGGTGTCCCACCGGAACGCGCTGACGAGCGGCACGCCGCCGTCGAGGGCCGGGTTGCCGTAGCGATACCGGACCAGCCAGCCGGTGCTGCGCTTCTGCAGCAGTTCCGCGGCGTCTCCCGGGACCGCGTCAGGCCGCAGCGTGGTGAGGTACTGATAGGCGAGTGGGTATCCGATGAGCGGGTTGTCATTCGCGTACGTGCGCCGCGCGAACGCGCCGAAAGTCGGCGGCACGCGTCCGACGTTGACGTCGATGTTCCGCTTCGTCCACGGCCGAATGCGGACGTACGCGGCGTACGGACGAAACTTGCCGAGGTTCTCCGTACGCACTTCGCCGAGCAGCGTCACGTGCTCGCCGGCGTTCAACGCGGCCGACACGTCGATGCGCAGCAACCGCAGCGCGGAGTGCGAGTAATCGGTGTAATCGAAGTAGCCGGGATCGGGCGACCCGTACGTCGCGGACACGTCGCCGCCAATCGTCACGCGGCCGCCGGCCAACGCGATCGGCTCCGACGGCAGCGTCTGCGCACCGGCTGGCCACACGCTGCCCAGACACGCCACAAAGGCGGCTGCTCTCCAGACTGTCATACCAGGGACCAAATTATAATCCGCGCGGTGAAGGCGCTGGTCGTCTCCGTATTGCTGATTCACGTTGGAACGGAGAGCTCGCGAAGCCCTCAGCACCATGTCTTCTTTGCGGACTCTGCGGTCTCTGCCGTAAACGTCGTGCCGGACGCGACCGACCGTGTCAGCCGGGTGGTTCCGGTTGCCGCGGGCGTGCCGATTCGCGTCGACGCGACGATCGCGGACGTCACCATCGTTGGATCCAATCGGCCGGATGTTCTCGTCGAGATCGTGCGTCGCGCGCCCACATCCGCGGACTTCGCGAGGTATCCCGTCGTGATCGACGAGCGCGCCGAGGGGTTGCACATCACGGTACTTCAGGCCGCATCGGGCGATGAACCCGGACGCGACGCGAATTTCAAAACTGAGATCACGATCGCCTCGCCGGCCACGGCGGTGTTTCAGGCGGTGCGCGTGTTCGAAGGCCGCATCAAGCTGACGAATCTGAAGGCGGCGGTCGATGTCGATCTACGCCGCGGGCCGGTCGAGGCGACGGGCCTCGCCGGCCGCATCCGGCTCGAGAGCGGCATCGGCAGCGTCGATGTCAAGGATTCGGAGCTGACGCGCGGCGGGATGATGCGGCTGCGCGTCTTCAACGGAGCGCTCCGCGTGCGCTTCGCACGCGTCCCGGCGAGCGCGCGCATTCTCGCCGTCACGTTCAACGGCGCGATCACGTCCGACATCCCGCTCACGAAAAAAGATCGGTTCGGGCCGCGCTTCGGCGAGACGACGATCGGCGACGGCGATCCGGTGATGTCGATGGACGTCGTGACGGGCGATATCACGAT
>MNEX01000043.1:0-910 GCA_001917905.1 Acidobacteria bacterium 13_1_40CM_65_14 | reverse complement strand
CAGCGTGATCGACTCGAACTCGCCGTCGCGCTCGTGCCAGCCGTGCGCGACCTGGACACGGCGGCCGCCGTACAAGCGTGAAACCGCGAACCGATCGTACGGTCCCGCGCTGCCGAAGGCGTCGAGCGGCTCGAGCGCCTCGATGGTCCAGCCGCGCTCCGCCACCGCCTCAATCGGGTCGATTGAGGTGCAGACCTCGTAACGGCCGACCCGGGGGTGAGGCGGCGTAAACAGCACCGTGAGGGCCGGATCGCACGTCTGGGCTATCATTATTATCAAGGTGGCGTACATCATCTGCGAGCCCTGCATCGGGACAAAGGATACCGCGTGCGTGGACGTCTGTCCCGTGGACTGCATTCATCCGCGGAAAGACGAAGCCGAGTTCGCCGCGGCCGAGATGCTCTATATTCATCCTGACGAGTGCATCGACTGCGGCGCCTGCGTGCCAGCCTGCCCGGTCGAGGCGATCTTCGCGCTCGACGAGACGCCGCAGAAGTGGGCCGATTTCATCCGGAAAAACGCGGACTACTATGGGACTCATTGATCACCGCTTCGAAGACAACTTCATCACCACCAGCATCGATCGCGTGCTGAACTGGGCGCGCGAATCGTCGATCTGGCCGATGGGGTTCGGCCTGGCGTGCTGCGCGATCGAGATGATGGCGGCCTCGGCCTCACGCTACGACATCGCGCGGTTCGGCGCCGAGGTCTTTCGCGCGTCGCCGCGGCAATCCGACTTGATGATCGTCGCCGGCACGGTGACCAAGAAGATGGCCCCCGTGCTGCGCCGGCTCTACGACCAGATGCCGGAGCCGAAGTGGGTCATCTCGATGGGCAGCTGCTCGAACGCCGGCGGTCCGTTCCCGACCTACAGCGTGCTGCAGGGCGTCGACAAGGTCGTGCCGGTGGA
>MNEX01000121.1 GCA_001917905.1 Acidobacteria bacterium 13_1_40CM_65_14 | reverse complement strand
TGGTGATCGTCTCCTGCAACGTCCCGACTTCCAGCGAATAGTTCCTCTGCACGTGCGGATCGGCGAGCGCCACGTTCTCACGTACCGGCATGAAGCCCATGAAGCTGACTTCGAGTGCGTACTCGCCGGCGGGCACTCCCACGAACTCGAAACGGCCGCCCGAATCGGTCCGCACCTCACGCTTCGCGTCGCGCGGCATGTCGGAGAGCACCAGCGTGACGCCGGGAACGATGCGGCCGTTAGGGTCGACCACCGATCCAGAGAAGGTGACGAACGAGGTCTGGCCGAATCCGGCAATCGGAATCGTGACGGCCAAGACGGCGATGAGGGCCATGAAACGGGCCGATCGTGAGAGCGGTGTGCGATTGAGACGGGCGTTCAACATGGCAATGACTCTCCGTTCAAGACTGGATGGACGGGCAATCGCGGCGGCCGGCAGATCCGGCGACCATCTCGCGCGATGGCGAATGGCGCTGCGGGCAAGATCCAGGAGATGTCCGGCGTACTCCGATCCGTCGACGCCGAGATTCAAGACGGCATCGTCGCACGCGTGCTCGCTTTCCTGCCGCAGGCGTGCCCCCGCGATCCACAGGAGCGGGTTGAACCAGTACACGGACCGCAGCAGCTCCGCCATCATCTGGACGAGCCAGTCGCCGCGCTCGATGTGCGCGAGCTCGTGGCTCAAGACGATGCGGATGCGATCCGCCGGCCAGTCGCATGCCGCGCGCGGAAGGATGATCCGCGGCCGCAGGAGTCCCCACGTCACGAGGAGCGACGGATGATCGCTTTGCAGAAGCCGGACTGCGCGAGCGATGCCGTAGCGGCGCGAGATCTCTTCCGCCATCTCGATCCACTGACCGGTGACGAGTCGCCGAGACCGCGACGCGAGCCACGCGAGCCGGCCGAGGCCAACGACGAGAAGACCGATGCTGATGCTGATGCCCGCGATCCAGGTCGCCGTCAACAGGTTCGTGAGCCTCGCCGTCGCGATGGCATCGGACAGGGCATCCCGATGCGGACGCGGAGACTCGGGTTGAACAGCCGCCAGCGAAGTCGGCGCGGCTCTCTGCGACGCGGCCGCGCGCGGCCCGGCTACGTCGCGCTCATGGACCGGCGGCGCAGAGCCGAACGCGATGTGCCACGAGGGCACGACCAGTTCGAGCAGCGGCGTCGCGGCCGCGCACACGATGGCCGCCGACAATACCCAGTGCCGAACGGCGGCCGAGCGCCTCCGCATCAGCGTGGTTGCGGCAAGCGCGACGAGCACGATCACTGACGCCTTCATCGCGATCCTCCCGGCGTGTCTTTACGCGTCTTTGCAATCAGGTCCGCAATCCGCTCGAGCTCCTCGTCCGTCAGCCGCCTCCCTTCGCCGCCGAGCAGCGCGGCCACGGTCTTTTCCGCGGAGCCGTCGAAGAAGGTTTCGACCAGATGCTTCAGCGCCGACTTTCGCGCCGCGTGTCGCGGCACCGCCGCCGTGTAGACGTACCGGACGCCTTCCTCTTCGTGCCGCACGTGTCCCTTCTCCTCGAGCACGCGCAACTGCGTACGAACGGTCGAGTAGCTCGTGTTGCCCGGGAGCTCCTCCATGACCTCCGCGGCCGTCGCGCGGCCGCGGCGGAAGAGGATGTCCATGATTTGCCGCTCGCGTCGGCTGAGGATCGAATGCAGCGATTTGACCATCGTCTTCACTCGTATCGAAGCGCCACCAACGGACTGACACGTGTCGCGCGGCGCGCCGGCACCCATGAGGCGAGCGTCGCGAGCGTCGCGAGCGTCGCGACCGCGGCAAACAGGAGAGACATTGACATGTTATTTTTATCGCACGTGTGCGAGAAAAATAACATGCGGCCGCCGGCGCTGTCAATTGTCGAAACGGGCCAGGCTGCCTGCCTGCTCAGGCATCGCCAAACGGCCGACAAGCCCAGCAATGGCGGAAGCTGGAACACGCCTTGCTGCGTAGAACATCTCGCTCACTCGTGTCCGCGCAGTTTTGTCGTGTCGACGACGTAATGGAGCCGGACCCCCCGCCCGACCTCCCGGGCGCCAAGCCCCCCGACGGCGTGTCCACAAACGGCGCGCCTGAAGCCGTGCCCGCCGCGGCCGAGGCGCTGTTCCCCTCGGTGCCGGTCGAAGCCCTGCCGCCGGTTGTTCCAACGGATCAGGTGCTAGCACAACCGACTCCCGCTGAAGCGCTTTTAGGCACGGACCCAGCCGTACTGCTGTCCACCACTACGGATCTGGGGGCGAGTACTGAGGTCGCCGTTCCGTCGCTCGAGGAGGTGGTGGCCCCATCGCTCGAGAAACCCGGCACCGCCGACGACTGTCTCGCCGGTGGCGGCGACATGGGCGCGCGCATGCGAGCGTTCGACTGGGCGCAGACGCCTCTCGGCCCAGTCGCCGAGTGGCCGCAGCCGCTCCGCACCGCCGTCAGCATCATGCTCGGCTCGGGCTTCCCGATGCTGATCGTGTGGGGCCCCGAGTACATCCAGGTGTACAACGATGCCTATCTGCCGGTGCTGGGCGCGACGAAACATCCGGCCGCGCTCGGCCAGCGCGCAGCCGACTGCTGGCCGGAGATCTGGAACACCATGCTCGCCCCGATGTTCCAGCAGGTGATGTCGACCGGCGAGCCGTTCCAAAGCGAGGACCGGCTCTTCGTGCTCGATCGAAATGGCTATCTCGAGGAGACGTACTTCACGTTCTCGTACAGCGCGATTCGCGACGACACCGGGCGGCCCGGCGGCGTATTGGTCACCTCGGTCGAAACGACCGGGCGCGTGCTCGGCGAGCGGCGGCTTCGCACACTTCACGAGCTCGCGTACGCGTCGCGATCGGACACGGTGAGCGCGGCGTGCCAGATTGTCGCCAACACACTGGCCGCGAATCCGAATGACCTGCCGTTTGCGCTCCTGTACTTCATCGACAAAGACAAGCTGCGCGCGGGACTGTGCGCGAGCTCGCACCTCGCGCTCGCGACCCAGGCCAGCCCCGAGACCATCGATCTCTGCAGGGGCGATGAGGACGACGCGGTGTGGCCCATCGCGCGCGTCGCACGCACCGATCAAAGCGAAGTCGTCTCGAATCGCGGCGGACGCGCCGGCTCGTTGCCGGGCGGTCCGTGGCCCGAAAGCGCCGACGCCGCTGTTCTGCTGCCGATCAGACACGTGGGCAATCAGGGGCCGAGCGGCGTCCTGGTGGCCGGCGTCAGCCCGCGCCTCGCCCTCGACGCGAGTTACCGCGGATTCCTCGATCTCGTCGCCGCGCATATCTCGACGACGCTCTCGAACGCGCGTGCGCACGAAACCGAACGCCAGCGAGCCGAGACGCTCGTGGAGGCCGATCGCGCGAAGACGGCATTTTTCAGCAACGTCAGCCATGAGCTGCGCACGCCGCTGACGCTGATGCTCGGCCCCGCCGGCGATCTGCTGGCCGGCGACCACGGTCAACTGACTGCCGCCCAGCGCGACCAGATTCGGATGCTGCGCAGAAACTCCGCGCGCCTGCTGAAGATGGTGAACTCGCTGCTCGACTTCTCCCAGATCGAGGCCGGGCGCGTCGACGCCACCTTCGAGCCGACCGACCTTGCCGCGTTCACGAGCGATCTCACGAGCGTCTTCCGATCCGCCGTGGAGCGTGCGGGCCTGACGCTGACGGTCGACTGCCCGCCGCTCGACGAGCCGGTGTACGTCGACCGCGGCATGTGGGAGAAGATCGTCCTCAATCTCCTGTCGAACGCGCTCAAGTTCACGTTCGATGGAGGCATCGAGGTGCGGCTGCACGCGATCGACGCGCACGTCGAGTTGACCGTGAGTGACACCGGCACCGGCATCGCGCCCACGGATGTCCCGCATCTGTTCCGGCACTTTCACCGCGTCCGCGGCGCGCGCGCCCGGAGTCAGGAAGGCTCAGGCATCGGTCTCGCCCTCGTGCACGAGCTCGTCAAGTTCCATGGCGGCAGCGTCAACGTCGTGAGCGAGCCCGGCCACGGCAGCACGTTCAGCGTGTGCCTGCGGCAGGGTCAGGCGCATCTGCCCGCGGATCGCATCAGGCGCTCGCGTCCGCTGACGTCGGCGCCGGGCGCTGCCGCGCCGTTCATCGAAGAAGCGTTGCGGTGGATCGACGACACCGCCGACGAGTCACCGTCCGAAGCCCAGCGCGTCGACGATCCCTCGGCGGCGGCCGATGGCGCGAACGGCATCGCGGTGTCGGATGCGGCGCGATCGGCGCGCGTGTTGATCGCCGACGATCACGCCGACATGCGCCAGTACCTGATCCGTCTGCTCCGGCGGCGGTGGCACGTCGAGGCGGTCGCCGACGGGCTGGCGGCGCTCGACGCCGTTCGGACGCGGCGCCCCGACCTCGTCGTCGCCGACGTGATGATGCCCGGCCTCGACGGTGTCGGGTTGCTGCGAGCGCTGCGGGCCGACGCGGACACGGCGTTGATTCCCGTGCTCCTGCTCTCGGCGCGCGCCGGCGAGGAATCGAAGCTCGAAGGCTTGAAGGCCGGCGCGGCCGACTATCTCGTGAAACCGTTCTTCGCCCGGGAGCTCGTCGCGAAGATCCAGAGTCAGATCGAGCAGTTGTGGCTTCGCAAGCAGGCCGATCGCGAGCGCGCGCATCTCCGATCGCTGTTCCACGAAATGCCAGTGCCCATCTGCATCCTCCAGGGCCCGGAGCTGCGCTACGAGTTCGTCAACCCGCCGTATGCGCGCATGGTCGGCCGTCGCGATCTGGTCGGCAAGATGGTTCGTGAGGCGCTGCCAGAAGTCGCCGGACAGGGCATGTTCGAAGCGCTCGACGAAGTGTTTCGAACGGGCAGGACGTTCTGGGGCATCGAGGTGCCGATTCGTTTCAAACCGAGCGACCACAGCGATCCACCCGACGCCTCATACTTCAACTTCGTGTACCAAGCGTTGCGCGGACCCGACGCCGAGGTCGAAGGCATCGTCGTGTTTGCCGTCGACGTCACCGAGCAGGTGCTCATCCGGCGCAAGATCGAAGAGAGCATCCAGACGCGCGACACGTTCTTCGCCGCCGCCGCGCACGAACTGCGAAATCCGATCAACGCGCTGCAGCTGCAGCTGCTCAGCGTCCTCCGCGCCGCCCAACGCGGCGACGAGACATTGGCGGCCGCCTGGGTGCGTGGCCGCGTCGGAAAAGCGGCGCATCAGGTGTCGCGGCTGGTTCGGCTCGTCGACAATCTTCTGGATGTGTCGCGGATTGCGAGCGGCCGGCTGCACCTTGATCTGGAGCCGGTGGATCTGGCCGCTGTCGTCAACGAAGTGCTCGACCACCTCGAGAGCGCCGAACAGGCACAAATCATCAGGATCATCGAGCCGGCGGTCGGCCAATGGGATCGACTCCGGCTCGATCAGGTCGTCACCAATCTGGTCTCGAACGCGCTGAAGTACGGCGAGGGACGACCGATCGAAATCACCATCAAGCGCGACGGCACAGACGCGCGACTCGAGGTCTCCGACCAGGGCATTGGTATCGCGGCCGAACATCAGGAGCGGATCTTCCAGCGCTTCGAGCGTGTGGTGGCCGACCGCCGATACGCCGGATTCGGTCTCGGCTTGTGGATCACGAGCCGCATCGTCGAAGAATTCGGCGGCTCGCTTTCGGTACGAAGCGAGCCGGGGGCAGGGTCGACGTTCATCGTCCGCCTGCCGACGCAGCTGACCCCGAAGGAGGGCGCATGACGCCGACCGTTCTAATCGTGGACGACGATCCTGATTGCGCAGAGGCGCTCAGCGACACGCTGCAGGACGTTGGTTATCAGGCCTTGACGGCGGCGAGCGCGATGGATGCGTTGCGCTATCTGAAGTCGGAGCGCCGTCCGTCGGTGATCATCCTCGACCTCCTCATGCCGGGCATGACCGGCGAAGAATTTCTGGAGCAGCGTCAGGCCGATCCGCTGCTCGCCGAGATTCCCGTCATCGTGCTGTCGGCCACTCCCCCGCCATGGCCTGCCGGCGACGGACGCATGCCAGTCCTGCGCAAACCCGTCGACCCCGCCGAGCTCCTCGAGATCATCGCGTCGGTGACGTCGCTCTGAAATACGTCACGCCGCGCCAAGCGACAACCAATAGAGCACGAGCCCGCAGATCAGCAGCACGACGACAACGATGACCGTCCAACTCGACCAGTCCGGACCGATCTGAAAGCGGCGCATGACTTGCACCTTAAGGATGACAAGGTGACGTCGTGTACGTGCCCGCGAACACGTGGCACGCCGCCCGATTCACCGGCGAGGAACCGGCCTGCCGTCTGTCGATCACCGAATATGTCGGCAACACGCTGCTGCTTGAATCGCAGCCAGGAAGAAACCCGTAGGCTAGCTCTCGGTTCCGTGTGACAGAGAGGCGCGTCGATACGCGCCGTTTGCGATGTGTGTCAGAAAACGCTCATGCTCGAGCGTTTCAAGAATGGCCGCTGCGTGCTCGGACCGGAGGCCGAGCATGCGAGCAACTTGCGGAACGCTGATGGTGAGCCCTGGCATGGCCAGGAACTCGTTGCGTACACGAAGCGCATCCAGATCGATGGGTTCGGCGGTGACGATCATCGGCAGGACCTCGTGATGCAGGGTTACCGGCAATCCGCCGGCGGAGTCGACTTTCAACCTCTTAGATTGTGAGCCTGGGGCTGCGAATGTCAAGTACCCTTCTCGCTTAAAACCCAGCCTTTCGTCGCTGCCGCAGAGGCCGTTGCCCGTTGAGCTGTCACCTTGATCTGATCGAGGTGCGAATAGTAGTCGTAGACGAACTCCTTGAGCGTCGAGTGAAGGAACGCCGGCCCGAATCGGTACTGCTGCATTTCTCCAAACGCGCGCGACGTCCTTCTGCGCTGGTTCGTCATACGCGTCATCGGGATCCGAAAAAATTTCATCCCGGCATTGCGGACCATCGTCGGCTCGTTGACGTCGCGTCCGCGGTCAGATCGATGACCGTCTTCACGCCGAGCGCGGCCAGCTCGGTGTGGTCGTGACCGTTTGGTTGTCACGCCAAAACAGCCGACGCGGGCCAGCTGAGTTCCTCGTTTCGGAACGATGAGGCTGCTCTGCGGTGCACAGATTTTCGCACTATCTTCGTGCATTTGTCTTACTCTAAAGTCCTCTAGTGTCATACTGAACGCCCGTTCAATCAAGGAGCTTGTAGCAATGAAACGTTTGAGTCTGTCGCTCGCGCTGATTCTCTGCGCGGCGCTCCCGGCGCTCGCGCAGGTCCAGGGCGGCAGCATCACCGGCACAGTCAAGGACGAGCAGGGCGGCGTACTGCCCGGTGCGTCAGTCACGGCCCAAGCGGTCGACGCAACGCTGACGTTCACCACGAACGCCGACGGCCAATTCCGTTTTCTCAATGTCGCGCCCGGCGCCTACAAGGTTTCCGTCGGGCTTTCCGGATTTACCGCTGTCGCTCGCGATGTGATTGTGTCCGTCGGCAAAAACGCCGACATGACCGTGTTGTTGAAGATCGCCGCGATCGCCGAGACGGTCACCGTCACGGCGGCGGCGCCGATCGTCGACGCGACCGCAACGGGGACATCGACGAACTTCACCATCGACGAACTGAATCGCATTCCCTCGTCGCGCGATCCGTTCTCGCTGATTCGCTCGGTGCCCGGCGCGCTGGTCGATCGCGTCAACGTCGCCGGCAACGAAACCGGACAGCAGCTCATCGTCGTGGCGAAGGGCGCACGCCAGCAGGACACCTCCTGGACGCTCGACGGCGTTGAAATCACGGACATGGCCGCGCCCGGACAGTCGGCGACCTACTTCAATTTCGACAACTTCGAAGAGGTCCACGTCTCGACGGCCGGCAATGACATCCGCGAGCGCACCGGCGCGTTGACGGTGGACATGGTGGTCAAGCGCGGCGGCAACCAGTTTCACGGCGGCGCGCGCGGCTACTTCGCCAACGACAGCCTTCAGGCGACGAACATTCCCGCCGAGTTGACGGCGCTGGCGGTCCCCGTGACCGATGCGACCGCCGATCACGTCACGAAGAGCTCAGACTACGGATTCGACCTCGGCGGACCGCTGTTTCAGAACCGCGCGTGGTTCTACGGGTCGTACTCGCGCCAGGACGTGGGTCTGTATCGCCGGACGACGAACGCAATCGATCGCACGCGGATCGACAACCCGAACGTCAAGGTGAACTGGCAGGCGACGCCGAAGGACATGGTCAGCTTCCTGTTCTTCAACGGCTACAAGATCAAGGACCATCGGAAGCCCGGTCTCGCGACGTTCGAAGCGCCCGAGGCGACGTTCCATCAGGGCAACCAGTACAGCGACAGCTCGCCGCTCCATGGTCTGTACAAGATCGCCGATGACCGAGTGCTCGGCACGAATGCGTTTCTCTCGGCGAAGTATGCGTACTTCAACACCGGCGTCGCGCTGACGCCCGAAGGCGGATTCGGCGCGCAGGCCGGTGTCAACAACACGACCTCTACCACTTACGGAGGTGTGCAGCGGCAGCTCAGCTCGCGTCCGCAGCACACGGCGACGGCGGACGCGCACTCGTTCTTCAATCGGTTCGGCGGATCGCATGACGTCAAGTACGGCGCCGGCTTCCGCACGACCGACGTCATCACCGAGAACATGTGGCCCGGCAACGGCATCAGGGCCATCACGCAGACCGTGACCGACCTGCGCGCGCAGGTGTTCCGCGAGGGGCGCGGCGGCAATCGCGCCACCTATGTCCACGCGTACGCCGGCGATACGATGTCGCGCGGGCGGGTCACACTCAACGCCGGCGTGCGCGTCGATCGGCAGTGGGGCCACGCGGATCCCAGCGCCACCGAGTCGAATCCGGCGTTCCCCGAGCTCGTGCCGGGAATCGAGTTTGCCGGCTATCGGTCGCCGTTCACGTGGACCAACATCTCACCGCGCGCGGGCCTCACCTACTCGCTCGACGAAGCGCGCAAGACCAACGCGCGCGTGAGCTACAGCAGCTTCGCGGGTCAGCTCTCAACGTCGACCGTGGGCTTCATGAACCCGGCGTCCAATCTCGGCTCGATCACCTACCGGTGGGCCGATCTGAATGGTGACGCATTCGTGCAGCCGAACGAGGTGAACACGGCGCAGGTGATTTCGACGAGCGGCATCAACCTGAACGATCGGACGGCAGTGACATCGCCCAATCGGGTCGATCCGAAACTCAAGGCGCCGACGACGCGGACCATCGTCGCCGGCGTCGATCGTGAGCTGATGCCGCATGTCGCGGTGCAGGCGGCCTACACCTACTCGCGGACGAGCAACCTGTTCGGCAACGCGGCCGCGAACATCACGCCGCGCATCGGCGTGCCGCTCGAGACCGGCTACGGCGTGGGCCCGACGCTGACTGGCACGCTGCCGGACGGCACGACCTACAGCGTGCCGACGTTTACGCCGACCACCGCGCTCGTGACGGCCGGCGGCAGCGGCTTCTTCACGACGAACGTGCCGGGCTACTACACCGACTACAACGGCGTCGAAGTCGCGTTGATGAAGCGGATGTCGAAGAAATGGATGGGCCGCATGTCGCTCGCGTACAACAACGCGCGCGAGCACTTCAACGCGGCGGAGGGACTGTACAGCAACGGCGGCAATCCGACGCGAACCGTGACCGAGCCGCTCGTCGACGGCGGACAGTTCGTCGCGGCGACCGGCACCGGCGGCGGCGCGTACTACATGAACGCCAAGTGGCAGTTCAACGCGAACGGCATGTATCAGGCGCCGCACGGCATCGAGGTCGCGGCCAACGTGTTCGGCCGTCAGGGCTACCCGTTCCCGATCTACCGCTCGCAGGCGCTCGGGGCGGACACGCTCAACGTGCTCGTCGCGCCGGCGGTCGACACCTTCCGCTACCCGAACGCCTGGGACACGGACCTCCGCGTCGCGCGCGAGTTCGCCTTCCAGGCCGTCAAGGTGCGCGTGATGGGCGACGTGTTCAACGTGTTCAACGGCAACGCGGCGCTCCTGCGCGTCAACAACATTGGCGCGAGCAACTTCAACGCGCTGTCGCAGAACGTCACACCGCGCATCATCCGCCTCGGTCTCGTGATCGGGTTCTAGGCACGGTCGTCCCGCAGACGGACGGTCTGGACGGTCTTCACGGCCGCGACTTCAAAAAGGCCCGGAGCGATTCCCGGGCCTTTTCTTTTTGGCCGCGACACACTTGACTCGCCCATAAGAAGCGCGTAAACAAGCGGCCATGCATACAACTGTCCGCATGTTGCGCCCGCTTGGACTCGTGACCCTTCTCCTCGCGTTGTCGACGCCACTCAGCGCGCAGGTCGAACAAGGCCGCCTGCTGGGCACTGCGAAAGACGCGCAAGGTGGCGTGCTTCCGGGCGTGACGGTCACCGCGACCTCCCCTGCGCTCATCGGCCAGCGCACCGCCGTCACCGAGACGGACGGCCGCTATCTGATCACCAATCTGCCGTCGGGCACCTACGCCTTGAAGTTCGAGCTGCAGGGTTTTCAACCCGTCGTGCGACAGAACATCGTCGTCACGCAGGGGTCGACGCTCACCGTCGACACCACGCTCGAAGTCGCGTCGTTGAGCGAGAGCATCACCGTGACCGGCGACTCGCCGATGGTGGACACGACGACGACGAAGGTCGGCGCGACATTTTCCGGCGAAGCGCTCGTCGGCGTCCCGAGCTCCACCGACCTCTGGGGCAACCTCGCGCAGACGCCGGGCGTCCGGATGCAGGGCTACGACGTCGGCGGGTCGCACAAAAGCCAGCAGACCGGGTACGACTCGTTCGGCATCCGCGGTCAGAACAAGATGATGTACGAAGGCATCGATACAACCGAAGGCGATTCGGGTGGATTCTTCTACGCCGACTACTACGCCGTTGGGGAAGTGTCGATCACGGCGATCGGCGGCGACGTCGAATCGAGCTCGCCGGGCGCGACCAACACGCAGAACTTCAAGAGCGGCGGCAACCGCTTTTCAGGTCTCGAGCACCTGACCTACGAGCCGGTCGGCAAGTGGATGGCGAACAACGTGGATGACGCGACGCGCGCGCGCGGATTCACAGGTAATCCGAACTTGTCGTTCTGGGAAACGCATCTGGAGCTTGGCGGCCCGGTGTTCCGCGACAAGCTGTGGTTCTTCGGCGCGTTCAACAAGTTTCATCTCGAGCAGCGCATCTCGGGTGTCGATCCGGCCGTCGCGACCGACATCACCGACGTGACCGATCCGATGGTGAAGCTCACCTGGCGGAAGGGCGCCAAGGACACGTTCGTCGGCTTCCTGATGCCGCGCAACAACAAGATCAAACCGAACCGTGGACTGTCGGCGAGCACGCTGCCCGAAGCGGTGCTCGCACAGGACAGCAAAACGTGGATCAAGAAGATCGAGTGGCAGCGCGTCTGGTCGAACCGGATGTTCTCCACCATTCGCGTCGCGGCCTGCTGCGAAGTGTGGCCGATGACGACCAAGGTCGATCCGGCGGTGAAGCCGCCGACCTCCGACAGCGCGACGGGATTGGTGAGTGGCGCCGGGTGGAACGCGTTCACGCTCGACTACGGCAAGCCGCAGACGCTCGGTACGCTCACCTATTTCCTGCCGACGAAGAACGGCAGCCACGACATCAAGGTCGGCTACGAGTACATCCTCAATCACTATCGCCAGGGGATCAACGGTCAGTCCGGTCCGATTCAGTACCTGCCGCGCAGCGGCCAGCTCGATCAGATCCAGCTCGCCGACGTCGGGACGTTCTCGGACTTCGCCAGCGGGTGGCAGCCGGGATACGACAACAACTCGATGTTCTCTATCTTTGCGCAGGACCGCTGGGCGCCCACCGCGAAGCTGACGATCACCGCTGGCCTGCGCTTCGGGCATCAGCGTCCGTACTACGAAGAGGGCACGCGTAATCCGATCCTCGCCGACGTGTTTCCGAAGCTGACCGTTCCGGAGCAGACGATCCTCACGCGCAGCAACGTCGCGCCGCGGCTCGGCCTCGCCTACGATCTGTTCGGCAATGGCAAGACCGCGGTGAAAGCGTTCTACGGCCGCTACTACGCGATCTACGGGAACAACTTCACGTCGCTCAATCCCGGCGGCGCGAACTATCGCACCTACCAGTTCCTCGATCCGAACCGCAACGGCGTGTACGACGGCCCGCAGGAGCTCGGCACGCTCGTCTCGTCGAGCGGCGGCTCGAGCACGACGATCGATCCGAACTTGAAGCCGCCCTACGGCAACGAGTTCAGCGGATCAGTCGAGCATCAATTCTGGGGCGAATCGTCGGTCCGCGCCGTCTACGTCCACAAACTCAGCAAGAACATCTTCGGCGTCGTGAACGTTGCGCGCCTCGGCAACATCAACGTGCCGGTCACCGCCGCGAACCCGTTCGACGCGACGCGACCGCTGCACCTGCTCGACATCCCGGCGTCGCTGAACGGCGTCGTGAAGAACCAATTCACCAACATCCCGGATTCGGACGAGACCTACGATACCTTCCCCGTTTCGGCGCAGCACCGCTTCCGGCGCGGAATGTTCATCCAGGGGGGCGTCGATCGCCAGTGGCGGGATGAAATCCGCGCGGCCTCCGGTCCCTCGACCAGCCCGCTCAACACCGATCCGATCGTCGTCTACTCGTTCGGCAGCACGTATCCGTTGAACTACAGCGCCGACATCTCGAATCGTCAGAAGAACACGAACTGGCAGGCGCGCCTGCTCGGCCGCTACGAGCTGCCGGTGACCGGCGTCGGCATCGGCGCCAACGTGCGTGTGCAGAGCGGCTACCCCTACTCCCCGATCGCGAATGTCACCCTGCCGAATGCGAGAACGGTCAACGTGTTCGTCGACGAGATCGACAACCGTCACGCCGACAACGCGGCGCTCTTCGACCTGCGCTTCGACA
>MNEX01000262.1 GCA_001917905.1 Acidobacteria bacterium 13_1_40CM_65_14 | reverse complement strand
CGACTACTTCATCGACGACACGGTCATCATGGCCAATTACGGCGCCGCGGGGATGGGCGGCACCGACTCGTCGCTGATTGGCAACAAGCCGCCCGTATTGAAAGTCGACGGCGACAGGCGGCGGACGCTCAAGGCCGGCGAATCGATTGCACTCGTCGCCGTCGCGACCGACGATGGAATTCCAAAGCCGAGAGGGATGCCGAGACTCAATCCCGAGTTCGCGAGCCGCTTCACCGTGGACAGCGCGACGGGGCTGAGGCTGTCCTGGTTCGTGTATCGCGGCGCAGGAACAGTCGTCTTCGATCCGCTGCAGACGAAAGTCTGGGAAGACACGAGAGACGGCGGAGGATCGCCGTGGTCCTATGGATGGCGAACACCGCCGGTGCCGCCTGAGGGCAAGTGGGTTGTGCGCGCAAGCTTTCGCGAGCCGGGCACCTACGTGCTGCGATGCCTTGCCCATGACGGGGGGCTCACGACGGCAGAAGACGTGACCGTGGTCGTGACGCCTTGACGTTCCGTCGGTACTGCTCCGGCGTGAATCCGAATTGCCGCTTGAACTGCCGGTAGAAATTCTTCTTGCTCTGATAGCCGACGCTCAACGCGACCGCTTCAATCTTCACGAGCAGAGATACAGGCTTCCCGTCGAAATGTAGGACTCACCGATTCCCGGCTGGTGACCGCAGAAGCCGATGCGCAGCCAGCCGTCCGCGTCGAGGGTGCCGGGCGCTTCAATCGATCGCCGAATGACGGCGGTGAGCGCGCTGCGCACCTGCGCCGGCGACACGCCGTCGGGCAACGCGCGCCGCAGCGCGGTCTGCGCGAGCAGGTGGAACGCGCCGCATCGGTACGCGATCGAGCGGCCAATCGGCGGAAAGCTTCCATCCGGCGCGATCAACCGTTCTTGAACGGCAGCGTAGCGGCGAGCGCGCTGTTGCTCACGGACCGCAAGATCCTTCCACGCGGGCGACTCGTCTTGGCACGCGTCGAGGACGTCGACGAGCATCGGATGGATGACGAAGCTGAGAGTTTCAATTCTGCAACCGCTCTAACCGGTCTCAGTGTATAACCTGCCAGACGGAGAACGACGATGACATCCAATGATGGTCCCGTTGGACGGCGCGGCTTCCTGAAGGGTGCGGCCGCGACCGCCGCGGCGATGGCAGCGGAGCTAGTGGACTGTTTCTTCGAAACGAAAGCGGGCCGTTCCGTTGGAACGGCCCGGAAACCGCGGTCCAGAGCTTGATGTGGTCCCAGCACCTTCTGTTGATACGCTCCACGAATGGGCCATACTCAGGAACCTCACGATCACGACCACCAGGCCGTGCCCTCGGATCTGACCCTGCGCGTCAAAGCGCTCGAATCGCTCCTCGTCGAAAAGGGGCTGGTCGATCGCGCGGCGCTCGACGCCGTGGTCGACACCTACGAGACCAAGATCGGTCCGCGAAACGGCGCGCGCGTGGTCGCACGCGCCTGGGTCGATCCCGCGTACAGGAAACGCCTGCTGACCGATGCGAGCGCGGCGATCGCGGAGCTTGGCTACGTCGGCGGTCAGGGTGAGGACATGGTGGTGCTCGAGAATGGACCGAAGGTCCACAACCTCGTCGTCTGCACGCTGTGCTCCTGCTATCCGTGGCCGATCCTCGGTCTGCCGCCGGTCTGGTACAAGTCGGCCCCGTATCGCTCGCGCGCGGTGATCGATCCGCGTGGCGTGCTGCGCGAGTTTGGAGTCGAGTTAGGAGATGACGTCGAGGTCCGCGTCTGGGACAGCACGGCGGAGGTGCGTTACCTGGTGCTGCCAGAACGACCCGCCGGCAGCGAGCACATGACTGAAGATCAGCTCGCCGTCCTGGTCACGCGCGACTCGATGGTTGGCGTCGGCAAGGTCTCCCTGGCGGCGGTGTCGGGGGGGCCGTCATGAACGGCGTCCACGACATGGGCGGCATGCACGGCATGGGTCCCATCCATCACGAGAAGAACGAGCCGGTGTTTCACGAGCCGTGGGAAGCGCGCGTCTATGCCATCACGCGCGTGCTGAGAGCGGGCGGCGGCAGACAAAACCTGGACAACTCCCGTCATCAGCTCGAACTGTTGCCGCCCGCCGAGTACCTGCGTATGAGCTACTACGAGCGATGGCTCGCACGGTTGCTCAATCAGATCGTCACCAACGGTGTGATCACGCGCGCGGAGCTCGAGAGCGGACACCCGGCGCCCGGATCCCTGGCAGCGACGTTGGCGACGCCGGCCGTGACGGCCGCGATGATACCGGCGCTGGTCACCAGACGTAATTCCGCGCGACGCGACGGCGCGGTCAGTCCGCGTTTCAAAGTGGGCCAGCGAGTGCGCGCGCGCAACATCCATCCGACGGGTCACACGCGGCTGCCGCGCTACGCGCGTGGGAAGCACGGCGTCATCAGTCGGGACCATGGGGTGTTTCTCTTCCCCGACACGAACGCGGCATTCCTCGGCGAGAAGCCGCAACACGTGTACTCCGTGCGCTTCGCTGCTCGCGAGCTGTGGGGCGAGCACGCCTCCGCGCGCGACTTCATCCATCTCGACATGTGGGACGACTACCTTGAGCGCGCCTGATCCGGCATCCGGCACCGAGCGCCTCTCCGCGCTGCCGCGCCTTCCGCGCGACGAAGGCGGCCCCGTCTTCGCGGAGCCGTGGCAGGCGCAGGCGTTCGCGCTCGCCGTCAAACTCTCCGAGGCGGGACACTTCACGTGGACAGAGTGGGCGGCCGCGCTTGCCGGTGAACTGAAGGCGGCGGCGGACCGCGGTGAGCCAGACGATGGGTCGCACTATTACGATCATTGGGTCGCCGCGCTCGAGCGCCTGGTCGCGGCCAAGGGTCTGACCGATCCGGCCGCGCTTCTCGAACGCAAAGAGGCGTGGGCCGACGCGTACCGGCACACGCCGCACGGAAAACCGATCGAGCTTCGCCCCAATCCGGCCGCTCCGCCCTCCGGCGTCTAGTGGAGTGTCTCCGCTGAAACAGGACCAGGACGACGTAGAACGCAAAGACCGCGAAGGCCGCAAAGGCCGAATTTCACGTGGTTTTCTTTGCGCGCTTTGCGACCTTTGCGTTCATCGTACTCGGCGAGCCGTTACTGATTCAGGCGAGACGGGCCACTAGTGAGTTCGACCCTGTTGATCGCGTTCGCGCTCGGCGTGCGGCACGGGACCGATCCCGATCATCTCACCGCCATCGACGGCATGGCTCGCATTCGGCCGCGCGCGAGCAACGGCTTGCTGTTTGCGGTGGGCCACGGACTGGTGGTCACGCTGCTCGCCGCGGGCGTGGGCCACGTCATGGCCGGCCGGTTCGCATTCCTCGGACCGTGGATGCTGATCCTGATCGGCGCGGTCAATCTCTGGAAAGTCCTTCGACCCTCGCCGCTGCCTCTCGTCGTCAAACGTCCGGTCGTGGCGCAGCCCTTCCTCCTGGGCATGTTGCTCGCCGCGGGCTTTGAAACCGCCTCGCAGCTGTCGGCGCTGATTCTCGCGGATCAAGCGAACCCGTGGTTGCTCGGTGCGGCGTTTTCCGGCGGGATGGCGCTCGTGGATGGCCTCGATGGTTATCTGGCGGCGTCGACCCTTGGCCTGGCGGCCATCGGCCAGACGAAGGCAAGAACGGCCTCCCGGCTCCTCGGCATTCTCGTCGTCGTGTTTTCATTTGGCCTCGGCGGAGCTGAGTTGCTCGGCGTCGAGATCAATCAATTCGCGCTTCCACTCGGGTTGGTGTTGTTTGCGATCGTGATCGCCGTCCGTGTCTGGGCGCGCGCCGGTTGGGAGCTTGCGATCGTCGCCGCTCCGCGCTAGCGCGGGTTCCGATTCGGTGTAGCGGCGCTGAGTCAACACAAAAGACACGAAGGACACCAAGCCAAGACCAGTTCGTTTCCCTTTGTGTCCATTGTGTTTGATCAGCGTACGGATCAAGCACGCGGCCGATGGCCAGCCTTCGTTGCGCAGTGCGGCGATTTCGTGGCTGAAGCGCATGAGGGTTCGCTCGACGTGATGCCAGTCGGCGTGGTAATGGCGCGCGACTTTCTGATCGTCTCGTTCCGACACTTCCCAACCGTTTCGGCCGATGAACACCTGAAACGATCGCACTTCGCCGGCGCGAACCAGCGTCTTCTCGAATACGGGTCTGAGCATGTGAGTGCCTCTCGAGGGGCGATGTAGCGCAGGCCTTTAGAGGATGTGAAGAAATCACGTCAACGCAAAAGCCGCTAAGACCGCAAAGGAAGAATCTTTCGAAAAGATGCTTTGCGCGCTTTGCGATCTTTGCGTTCAACGTGATTCTTTCACAAGCTCCTTAGGCCTGCCGGGCGCGCCGCATTTGGCAGCCCTGAAGGGCTGCGCTACGGGCGCGGCGCAGTACTTATCACGGGTTCGCGGATGCGGCCAATTACCCGAAGCCGCGTTACATGGCGTTTACGGGATGCTTACGGGCGAGGTGCGGGCACGATCGCGGCGACCAGCGCGGAATACCACTCGCCCTGATTGTGCACGTACTTGCCGCGCATCCAGACGATCGCGGTTCGCCGATCGTTCCACGACGGGATGACCGGCCTCAGGTTGTCGTCGGTCGAATTACGCGTGAACGGCGTCCACGTCCATTTGCCGGTCGCGGCTGTACGCTCGCCGCGAAAGAGCTCGTAATGGCGTTGTTGATCCGCTGCGCTGATGAGCGGCGCGCCGGTCGCCGGATCCGCGTCGGTCGAGATGTAGAGCACGTCCGGATTGTTCGGGTCGAGCGCGCCGAGACCGGAGTAGTCGTCTTCAGTGGGATACAGCCGCCGGCCCGCGTACGCAATTTCCTCAGTGCGCCACGCCGTGCCGTTCCACCGCGCGTAGTGATACCGCAGGTCGAGGCCGCCCTGACCGCGCGGGAGCCCGCGGCCATCGTTCTGCGTCGAGAACAACACGTACGGACGATCGTTGCGATCGAGCTTGATGTCCACCATCCACGCGACGTGATCCGGATCGGCCGCGAACACTTTCGTGAAATCCCAGGTCGCGATCGTGGCGTCAGTGGACGTGCTGAGCGTGCCGACCTTCGTGCCGTTCGAGTGATACAGCGTGTTGTCGCGCAGGTAGCCGTGATAGAGGTTGTTGTCGAAGTTGCGCGGGTGATCTTCCGTCGAGACGAAATGCACGGTGCCTTTTCCGTCGTACGCGTACTTCAAGTACGGACTGTATCCGCCTTTGCCGTGCAGCCAATGACCACCGTACGTCCACGTGCTCCCTTCGTCATCCGAGTACATGTAGTTCGGGTCATGTCCGAACGCGCGGATGAAGTTGTAGAGACGGCCGTTGGGCATCCGAAACAGATTGGCGTACGTCGCGTTGTTGCCCTGGACTGCGGCATCCGCTCCAGGCGTTTCCGCGACCGACGCCGGACCCCAGGCGAGCGGGTTGTGCGGCTCGGAAATCCGGTAATACATGCGCCGCTCTTTCGTGTGCTTGCTGTAGACGGCGAGGTAGCGGCCGTCGGATCGCACGTAGAACGCGGGCGCGTCGTGATCGTCCTGCTCGAGGTGGGGATGCAGAATGGTGTTCTCCACCTTACCGCTCGCGAGGTCGTAGACGGAGATTTCCACGTTGCCCCACCGCGGATCGCTGGTGTTCGCCTGATTGCTGCCGACCGCGCGCACCGATCCGGCAATCAGCTTGCCGTCGTTGATGATGACGCGCGGATCCATGAACCACGACCACGCGCCGTTGTCGTTCAGCCGAACGAGGCTCGCGGCGACGTAGTTGTTGGCGTAGCTGTCGCCGGCGTGCTGCGCGGTCACCGCCACGATGGCGGCGACTGCCGCGAGACACGCGGTCGCCAGCAACCTCGGGATGATCATCGCGCGACCCCAAACGTGAACACGGTCTTCGTCGCGTACGTCTCGCCGGGCCGGAGCAGTGTCGGCGGGAAGCTCGGTTTGTTCGGCGAGTCGGGGAAGTGCTGCGTCTCGAGGC
The DNA here is from genome assembly GCA_001917905.1 of Acidobacteria bacterium 13_1_40CM_65_14. Lineage (GTDB taxonomy): Bacteria > Acidobacteriota > Vicinamibacteria > Vicinamibacterales > CAVVIG01 > QHWF01. Next base: position 2,950 of record MNEX01000262.1, on the reverse strand, counting down.
AGAAACCGCTTCGCAGATCGTACACGTGACCGCTTTTCCCTGGCCCTCTCGACAGGCGGTTGCCCGAGTAGAACTGGACGCCTGGCTCCGTCGTCTCGACGACGAGCGTGCGTCCCGTCGTCGGTTCGACGACTCTCGCGGCGAGATGGAGGCCGCCCCCGCCAGTCAGCACGAAGTTGTGGTCGTATCCGGCGCCGCGGCGAATCTGCTCGTGGTCGGCGTCGATGCGCGCGCCGATTGCCGCCGGTTTGCGGAAATCGAACGGCGAACCCTCAACCGGCGCGAGCTCGCCGGTCGGGATCAACCCCTCGTCGACGGGCGTGTAGCGGTCGGCGCTGATCATCATCTGGTGCCGCAGCACATCGCCGTTTCCCTCGCCCGCCAGGTTGAAGTAGCTGTGCTGCGTGAGGTTGACGTGCGTCGCCTTGTCGGTCGTCGCCCCGTACTCGACGACCAGCTCGTCGCGCGGCGTCAGCGTGTAGGTGACGCTCGCGTTCAGCGTGCCGGGATAGCCCTCCTCGCCGTCACGGCTGGTGTACCTCAACACGACGCCGGCGCTGTCATTGCGCTCGAACGGCTCCGCGTTCCACACGACCTTGTCGAAGCCCTTCACGCCGCCGTGCAGATGGTTTGCACCGTTGTTGGTTGCGAGCTGAAAGGTCTTGCCGTCGATCGTGAACTGACCCCTGGCGATCCGGTTGGCGTAGCGGCCCGCGACGGCGCCGAAGAAGCGCGATCTGGTGAGATAGCTGTCGAGATCGTCGAAGCCGAGCACGATGTCGGCAAACCGTCCGTTGCGATCCGGCGTTTTGACCGAGGTGATGCTCGCGCCGTAGGTGATGACCTTGATCTCGATGCCGTGATCGTTGCGCAGCGTCAACAGCTCGACTGCTGTGCCCTCAGGCATGCGGCCGAATGGTGAGCGGTTCACAGTGGTGACGAGCGCGACGAGAATGACCGCGCAGAGGCGCAACACGGTTCTAGCTGAAGTCCACCGAGACGATCTTCCCGATGTCGTTCGAGAGCAGGATCTCCTTCATCGTCTGGTGCGCCGGTGCGTATCGATAGTTGAACGTCACGACAATCTTCTTGTCGTTGCGCTTCTCGGCGTCGAGAATCGCCTGACACTTCGTCTCATCGGTGGTGAGCGGCTTCTCGGTCATCACGTCGAGGCCGCGATCGAGTCCCTTGATGATGTACTCGTGATGGAAGCCGTCGACAGTCGTCACCATCAGCAGATCGGGTTTGGCCTTCTCGATCATCTCGTCGAAGCTCGTGAACGTCGGGCACGACGCCACGCCGATGAACTCGCGCGCAACGATCGCGCGTTTCGGATTGACGTCGCACAGCCCGACGAACTCCAGCAGATCCGGATAGCGCCGCACGAGGTCGCGGCCCCACATGCCGCTGCCGCGATCGCCGGTGCCGACGATGGCGTAGCGGCGTTTGCTCGGCTGCGCGACAGCGTCGGCCGGGAACAGCGACGCGCCGACCGCAGCCGTGCCGGCAACTTTGACGAACTCGCGGCGCGTGGGGGTGCGATCGTCGAACATCGGCTCACTCCGTAAATGGTCGGACCACTTTACGACGTCGCGCAGCCCTTTAGGGCTGCCGGGGCGGTAGTGTAGCATCGTGCGCCCGTGCACGACCTGCTGATTCTGTCGCGCCACGCCGCCGACTACCAACGACTCATCGACGCCGCTCGGCTGCCGCAGCTCCGCCTCATCGCGTCATCGGATCCACACGTCGCCGCCGCGGACCGGTTCGAGATCGTGCTCGGCGAGCCTTCGCTGGTCCGGTCTGCACTGCCGCGTCTGACCGGCATGCAGTGGGTGCAATCCACGTGGGCCGGCGTCGAGCCGCTGCTCGATCCGTCGTTGCGGCGCGACTACATCCTGACCAACGCGCGCGGCGTGTTCGGGCCGCAGATGTCCGAGTACGTGTTCGGCTACATGATCGCGCGCGAGCGGCTGATGTTCGAGAAGTACGCGGCGCAGCAGGCGGGCCGATGGGATCCCACACCGCCGGGCGCGCTGCGCGGAAAGCAGATCGGCCTGCTCGGCGTCGGATCGATCGGCGCGGCATTGGCCGCCACGGCCAAACATTTTGGGATGCGCGTGAAGGGCTACACGCGCGGGAGCGAGGGATGCGCCGACGTCGACGCGTATTTTCACGGCGACGACCGGATCGCATTCGCAAACGATCTGGATTACCTCGTCAGCGTCATGCCGAACACGGCGGGCACGCGGCGTCTGGTCGATGCGGTGTTGCTGGCGGCGCTGCCGCCGCGTGCCGTGTTCATCAATCCGGGACGAGGATCGGTGGTCGACGAACGCGCGCTGGCTGATGCGCTGCAGAGCGGCCGCCTCGCCGGCGCGGTGCTCGACGTCTTCGAGCAGGAACCGCTCCCGGCGGATCACGTGTTCTGGCGAACACCGAACGTGCTCATCACGTCGCACACAGCGGCGTTGAGTGTTCCCGAAGATATCGCGCCGGTTTTCGTCGACAACTACCGCCGGTGGACGGCGGGTGAGCCGTTACGCTATCAGGTCGATTTCGAGGCCGGCTATTAATTATTTCGAGGCCGGCTATTAATTAAGGATGGAGGAGGTGTGCAAAACGGTGAAACCAGCCCGGCAGCGCTATAATGTCACTTAAAGTCGTCTAGAGTCTACATTACTAGTCGGGCTGAAGTCGGGCTGAAGTCGGGCTCGAGACAAACACAGAGGGGCTTATGGCGGACACCTGCTATCGATGCGGCGGCGAGATGCTTTCGGCTGGCGCGCTGTTTTCGGCCGTTCGGACCTCGTTTCGGCCACAAGACTCGAAGTTCCTGACCCTCGCCACCGGCGACGTCATGACCAAGGCGACCATGTGCCGCAACTGCGGCGTCATCGAGATTGTCGGCGACGTCAGCAAGCTGCGCCGGCTGACGAGCGACCCGGAGCCG
>MNEX01000253.1 GCA_001917905.1 Acidobacteria bacterium 13_1_40CM_65_14 | reverse complement strand
TCAGCGCGGAGCTCTCGGGCTTCAAGACCGCAAAGTTCGAAAACGTGACCCTCGACGTCGGCGATCGACGGACGGTTGACATCAAACTGGAAGTGGGACCTGTGCAGGAGGTCGTCACGGTCCTCGGCGCGGCATCGCTGCTCGAAACGAGCTCGCCGGAGCTCTCGACCGTCGTGCAGTCGACGCAGCTCAAGGAACTGCCGCTCAACGGCCGGCACTGGTCGAGCCTGATGATGCTGGCGCCCGGCGCGATCAACACGGGCGCTGGCACACACACGTCCATCAGATTCGTCGGTCGATCGGTCGACGACAACAACTGGACGTTCGACGGTATCGATGCCACCGGCGTGAAGGATCCCAAGCAGGAGAGCGTCGCCCGGCTGATCATCAGCATGGAATCGATCTCGGAGTTTCGCGTCAGCTCGTCGCAGTACTCGGCAGAAACCGGGTCGGCGGGCGGCGGCGTCATTCAGTTGATCTCGAAGTCGGGCACGAACCGGTTTCGCGGCACGGCCTACAACTTTTTGCGCAGCGACAAGTTCGATGCGCCCGCGTTCGGCGATGAAAGCGAGCCGCCGCCGTTTCACCTGAATCAGTTCGGCGCGAATCTCGGCGGGCCGCTGGCGAAGGAACGCACGTTCTTCTTCGTGAACTACGAGGGTCTGCGCCAGCGCCAGACCGAAACCTTCATCGGATTCGTGCCGAGCGCCGCGTTCCGTGCGTCCGTATCGCCAGCGGTCGCCGCGATCGTGAGCGGCTATCCGGCGGGCACATCACGAACGAGCGATCCCAATATCGATCAGTGGACCACGGAGCTGAAGACGGTATCAGACGAGAACTCGTTGATGGGACGGATCGATCATCGGTTCTCGAACCGCACGACGGTGTTCGGCCGCTACAGCTTCGATCGCGCCGCCGGGACCGATCCCGGCGACACCGGCGTCACGTCCCAGCGCTTCCGGCCGTCGAACCTGGCGATCCACGCGCAACACATCTTCTCGCCGAACGTCGTCAACGAATTGAAATTCGGCATCAACAAGTCTTTGTTGGACAACGCCCGGCGCGGGCCGTTCAACGAGCAGATGACGGTGCCCGGGTTCGTCGCGCTCGTGGGAGCGCAGGACACGCTCGAGCACGGCAGCACCTACGGCGTCGTCGACAACCTCGCGATTTCGAAAGGCCGGCACAACATCAAGCTGGGGGGCGAGATCCGCCGGATTTTCGTCGCCGTGGGCGAAGGCCACACGACGACGCTCACCTACTCCAGCCGGCCGGATTTCACGGCAAACCGGCTGAATAGTTTTCAGATCGTCGACTTTCCCGTTTCGGAAGGCGAACGTTGGTACTACTTCGGCTACGCGCAGAACGACATCAAGTGGAAGCCGAATCTCACACTGAACCTCGGCCTGCGGTACGAGTACTACTCGGTTGTGAAGGAAACGCACGACCGTGGCAAGGTCTTCGCGATGGAATGCGGCGGCTTCTGTCCGGAGGGTACGCCGTTCTATGACAAGGATCCGAACAACCTTGCGCCGCGTCTCGGGTTTGCGTGGTCGCCCGGACGCTTCCGCGATCGTACCGTCGTGCGTGGAGGCTACGGTCTCTTTTTCGGGCCGGGACAAAACGACGATGTGTTCGCGCCAATCGACAATACCGGCAACCGCATCGGCCTCGACCGCACGCAGGCTCCCACGCTCATCTATCCGATCCAGCCGTTCCTCGCGCAGGCGTTGACGTCGGGCCGCTCGCCGCGGGCTCTTGCGCTCCATCGCCGCGATCTGTACGTCGAGCAGTACAGCCTTTCGGTTCAGCACGCGCTCGGCGGCGACTTCACGCTGCAAATGGGTTACGTCGGGAACCAGGGGCACAACCTGTTCTCGCGGAGCTTCGTGAACACGATCGATCCGGCCACCGGACGCCGCCCGCTGGCGGCGTTCGGGCAGGTCGACATCAAGTCCAACGTCGGCGAAGCGACCTTCAACGCGATGCAGGTCTCGCTGCGCCGCCGGTTCACCCGCGGCTTCCTGCTCGGGACCGAGTACATGTGGTCGCACGCGATGAACGACGGCTCGATCGGCGCCGGCGACGGGAACGCGGCTCAGAACGTCAACGACCTGCGCGCCGAATGGGCCGACAGCGCGCAGGACGTGCGGCACAACCTGATCGTCAATTGGGTCTACGAGCTGCCGTTCGGCCGCGGGCAACGCTGGGCGGCCGGCGGCGTCGGCGCGCGTGTGCTGGGAGGCTGGCAGGCGTCGGGTCTCCTTCAGGCAAGAACTGGCCGGCCGCTCACGGTCATCGTGACGCGCAGCCGCACCGACGTCCCCGACGGCAATAGCGGCAACAGCACCACCAGCGGGAGCGTGCAGCGTCCGGATCTCGCGCCGAACGTCCCGTTGACGCCGCCATCCGGTCAGTCTCCCGATTTGTGGATCAATCCGGCCGCGTTCGCCGTGCCAGCGCGCGGGACGTGGGGCAACGCACCACGAAGTCTGCTGACTGGACCCGGCCTCGCGCAGGTCGATTTCGGCCTGACTCGCCGCTTCTCGATCGCGGCCGACACGAACATCGAAGTTCGATGGGAGATCTTCAATCTCTTCAACCGTCAGAATCTGGCGAATCCGAGCGTAAACATCTCGTCAGGTCCGAGCTTCGGCCGCATCACCGGTCCGGCGAATCCCGAGTTCGGAACGGGAAGCGCACGGCAGATGCAGTTCATGCTACGCGTGAACTTCTGAGAGCATGTCGCGAAATTACACTCTCCACCACGGAGGACACTGTGGACACGAAGGAAAACATGTTCTCACCGGGTTTGGTTCCCCGTGTCCTCTGCGTCCCCCGTGGTGGAGAGTTTGAGGCGTGTGCTTGTTGACTCGTCTCCTCGTCGCGATCGCGATCGCCGCGCACGCGTCGGCGATCGCGGCGATTCCGCCGCTGCGCACGACCGACCGGCTGTCGCACGATCCAGACGACCCGGCCGTCTGGATCAACCGGCGCGATCCCGCGCGGAGTCTGATTCTCGGCACCGTGAAGGCCCCGGCGCCCAACGGCGGCCTGGCAGTATTCGGCGTCGACGGCAAGCTGCGGCAGCTCCTGAGGGGACCGGATCGTCCGAACAACGTCGACGTCGAATACGGAATCGATCTCGACGCGACCGCGACCGACGTCGCCGTCCTCACCGAACGCCTCGGCCGGCGGCTGCGCGTGTACGCCATCGCACGCGACGGCAGCTCGCTGCGCGATATCTCCGCCGGCAAGATGCCGATTCTCGAGGGCGCGGCAGACGACGAGGGTGCGCCGATGGGGATGGGTGTGTATCGTCGTCCCAAGGACGGCGCGATCTTCGCCATCGTCTCGCCGAAAGCGGGACCGAAAGAGAGCTACCTGTGGCAGTACCGGTTGGCCGATGACGGCACCGGCCGAGTGAAGGCGACGTTCGTCCGTCGATTCGGGACCTTCGGCGGTGCCGGCGAGATCGAGGCGATTGCGGTCGACGACGAGCTCGGATATGTGTACTACGCCGACGAAGGCGCCGGCATCCACAAATGGCTGGCGGATCCGGATGCGCCCGCCGCGAACCGCGAGCTCGCCCTGTTCGGCACGACGGGATACGAACAGGATCGCGAAGGCATCGGGATCTATACGCTGCCGAACGGAAAAGGGTATATCGTCTGCGTCGATCAGTTGCCAGGCGAGAGCATCTTTCACGTGTACCGTCGCGAAGGCGAGCCTGGGCGGCCGCACGATCATTCGCGCGCGCTGGTCTCGTTCAAGGGCGGCGCGGACGGCACCGACGGGCTCGACGTGACCTCGGCGTCGCTCGGACCCGACTTTCCTGACGGTATGATGATCGCGATGAACAGCGCGCGCCGCAATTTCCTGATGTTCCGGTGGCGCGATATCGCGTCCGCTGCGACGCCCGCCCTTCAACGCGCCGTCCGATCGCCAGCCACGCGATGATCGATCACGCCCCGGGCACCCCGGTGCTCGAGATGCGCGGGATTCGGAAGGTGTTTCCCGGCGTTGTCGCGCTCGACGGCGTCGATTTCGATTTGCGCGCCGGCGAAGTGCACGTGTTGCTCGGCGAGAACGGCGCCGGCAAGTCGACGCTGATGAAAATCCTCAGCGGCGCGTACACGAAAGACGCGGGCGATGTGTTCATCGACGGTGCGCCGGTGTCGATCGGATCGCCGCGCGATGCGCAGTCGCTCGGCATCGCGACGATTTACCAGGAGCTGAGTCTCGTTCCGCAGTTGACGGTCGCGGAAAACATTCTGCTCGGCCACGAGCCGTCGCGCGCCGGCGTGATCGATCGCGCCGCCATGCGCGACGCGGCGCGCCGCAGTCTCGCCGAAGTCGGCCTCGATCTCGATCCGGATCGCAGACTGGATCGACTCGGCATCGCCGAGCAGCAGATGGTGGAAGTCGCGAAGGCGCTCTTCCGCCGTGCGCGCGTGCTCGTGATGGACGAGCCGACCTCAGCCCTCACCGCTCGCGAGATCGATCGACTGTTCGACGTGATTCGCCGCGTCACCGCCGCCGGTGTCGCGGTCGTCTACATCTCTCACCGGATGCGCGAGCTGGCCGAAATCGGCACGCGGGTCACGGTGCTGCGCGACGGACGCGCCGTGGGCACGTTTCCGCTGCCCGAGACGTCATTCGACGCGCTCATTCGCCTCATGGCGAACCGCGAAGTCCGCGATCACTTTCCGCGCCGGCGCTGCAAGGCCGGCGACGAGCTCTTGCGGCTCGAGCACGTGTCGGGACCATCAGGCGCCCCCCGCGTCGACGACGTGAGCCTCACCGTGTGTCGCGGAGAAATCGTCGGTCTCGCCGGACTGCTCGGCGCCGGCCGCACGGAGCTCGCGCGCCTCGTCTTTGGCGCCGATCGACCGTCGAGTGGACGCGTGGTCGTCTCCGGCCGCGACGTCACGCCGAAGACTCCTCGTCAGGCGATTGCCGCCGGCATCGGCTTTCTTCCCGAGGATCGCAAGCGGCACGGCCTCGTCCTGATGCGATCGGTCGGCGAGAACATCGGCCTGCCGAGCCTCGCGCGATGGTCGCGCGCGGGTGTCGTGTCAGGACGCACGGAACACGAGACCGCCGAGCGCTGGGTGACGGAGCTGCGCATCAAAACGCCGACCGTGGCCGAGCGCGTCGTCCGCTTGAGCGGCGGCACGCAGCAGAAGGTCGTGCTCGCGCGGTGGCTCGCGGCCGACGCGAGCCTGCTCGTGATGGACGAACCGACACGCGGCGTCGATGTCGGTGCGAAGGTGGAAATCTACGAGCTGATGAATCGTCTCACCGATGCGGGCGCCGGGATTCTGATGATCTCCTCCGAGCTGCCCGAAGTCCTCGGCATGAGCGATCGCATCTACGTGATGCGCCACGGGCGCATCCAGGCCGAGCTCGACGCGGCGAGCGCCAGCGAGGAACGCGTGCTGCAGGCGGCGCTCGGTCTAGCATCTTGACGACATGGAGACGGGGCGCGAGACGGCTATTCGGGACAATGATTTATCGCGGCGGGGCCCCACCCCCGCCGCTGTTGCTCGGCGCTATCGCGCCTCGCAACGGCTCAAGGCTGTCGCCGGGCTGATCGGTCTGTGCCTGCTCCTGTGGATCCTCACGCCGCATTTCCTGACGGTCGCCAACGCGCTCAACGTGATGGAGCAGACCTCCATCAATGCGATCGTCGCGGTGGGAATGACGTTCGTGATCATCTCCGGCGGCATCGACCTGTCGGTGGGATCGCTCGTGGCGCTGTCGGGCGTTGTGCTGGCGAGCGCGCTCAAATCCGGCTGGCCGATTCCGCTCGCGTTGGCCGCCGGGCTCGGCGTGGGAGCGGCGACCGGGTTGCTCAACGGCGTCGTGATCGCGTTCGGCCGTCTGCCGCCGTTCATCATGACGCTCGGCATGATGAGCGTCGCGCGCGGCGCCGCGCTGCTCGTCACCGACGGCCGGCCGATCTCGGGATTCGACGCCGGCTTCCGATCGATCGCCACCGGCCGCGTCTTCGGCGTGCCGGCGCCGATTGTGCTGACGCTCGCGATCTACGCGGTCGCGCACTTCGTGCTGTCGCGCACGCGCTTCGGCCGCTATGTCTACGGGATTGGCGGCAACGAAGAGGCCACGCGACTCTCAGGCGTGAACGTCCGCTTCCACAAGACGATGGTGTACGTCGTCTCGGGCGTGACGAGTGCGATTGCGGCGGTGCTGCTGACGGCGCGGCTCAACACGGCGCAGCCGATTGCCGGCATCATGTACGAGCTCGACGCGATTGCCGCCGTCGTGATTGGCGGCACGAGCTTGAGCGGCGGCGAGGGCAATCTCGGCGGAACGCTCATCGGCGCGCTGACGATGGGCGTGCTGCGCAACGGATTGAACCTGCTCGGCGTCTCATCATTTCTGCAACAGTTGGTGATTGGCATGGTGATCATCGTCGCGGTGCTCGTTGACGTCCTGGTGAAGGAGAAGAGAGCGTGATGATGAAGATACGAAGAACGCAAAGACCGCAAAGGCCGCAAAGAAAAGTTTTCTCTGAGGCTTGTGCGCGCGTTGCGCTCGTGATCAACCGAAGAAAGATTTCCTTTGCGGTCTTAGCGGCCTTTGCGTTCTTCGTCGTGGGCTGCAACCGCGGTGGCGACACCACGACCTCGACGGCGAAGCCGCGCGTCGCGCTGGTGCTGAAGACGTTGAACAGTCCGTTCTTCAACGACATGCAGCGCGGCGCGCAGGCGGCCGCGACGCGCCTCAACGTGGACCTCGTCGTCCAGGCGGCCGAGCGCGAGATCGACGTCGAGCGGCAGATGCAGATTATCGAGAACGTGCTGCAGACCGGCGTGAAGGCGCTGTGCCTCACGCCGAGTGGATCGCGCGAAGTCGTGCCCGCGGTCGTGAAAGCGAATCGCGCGAACATCCCCGTGGTCATCGTCGACACGCGGCTCGACAAAGCGGCGGCCGACGAAGCGGGCGCGAAGATCGTCAGCTTCATCGGCTCCGACAACTACGAGGGCGGGCGGATCGCGGCGAAGTTCATCGTTGATATCTCCAGGGCGACGAATGGCAAAGCCAACGTCGCGGTGCTCGAAGGCATTCCCGGTCACGAGACCGGCGACTCGCGGCTCCGCGGCTTCAAGGATGGCATCAAGGACACGCCCGGCGTCCGGATCGTCGCGTCGCAGCCCGCCAACTGGGAGCGGGATCAGGGCTTCAATGTGTTTCAGAACACGCTGCAGGCGCACCCGGAGATCGACACGCTGTTCGCCTGCAACGACATGATGGCGCTCGGCGCGATCGAGGCGATTCGCGCCGCCGGCAAAACGGGATCGATCCGCGTCGTCGGTTTCGACGCCGTCGAAGACGCGCGCAAAGCGATCAAGGACGGCACCATGCTCGGCTCGGTCGCGCAGTTCCCGGACGAGATGGGCCGTCTCGCGGTCGAGAACGCGGTCCACGCCATCAAAGGCGAGCCGGTCGAGGCGGACGCGAAAGTGCGCATCGAGCTCATCACCAAGGAGAACGTGAAGTAGCAAGCGTTGCAACAAGCGGACAGTCGTGACAACAACCGCGGCGAGCCGAGGGCGAGCCGCGACAGGCGCCGGGGGTGGGGCCCCGGCGCAACGTTCACTGAGCGGATAGTCGTGACGAATCAACGCCGCAAGCGTGAGCGAGCGGTGGTAGGCGCCGGGGGTGGGGCCCCGGCGCAAAGTAAAAAGATGATGAGACTCAACGTTGGGTTGATTGGCGTGGGACGCCTGGGTCGCGTCTACGCGCGCGACCTCAGCTCGCGGATTGCGCACACGCGCCTCGTGGCCGTCGCGGATACCAACGAGAACCTCGCGAGGGAGGTCGCCGCGGAGTTCGACGTGCCGCGATCCTACGGCGCGCCGGCCAAGTTGATTGAGGACGCGGGCGTCGATGCGGTGGTCATCGTCAGCCCGACGCACACGCATCGCGATCTCGTCGTCGCCGCGCTGAAGGCGAAGAAGCCCACGTTTTGCGAGAAGCCGCCGGCCTTGTCGCTCGCCGAGGCGATGGAAATGGCGAACGCCGAGAAGCAGACCGGAACATTTTTTCAGATGGGATTCATGCGCCGCTTCGATCCCGGATACGCGTCGGCGAAGCGTCAGGTCGAGGAAGGACGCATCGGCCGGCCGGTCGTGTTCAAAGCGACTTCTCGCGATCCGTTTCCACCGAGCCTCGCGTACGCGGATCCGAAGAGCAGCGGCGGCATCTTCATCGACATGGGGATCCACGACTTCGATCTCGCGCGCTGGTTCATGGGCGACGTCGCCCGCGTGCAGGCGGTCGGCGCGGTGCTCGCGTTTCCCGAGCTGGCCACAGTCGGCGATCGCGACAACGTCATCGCGACGCTGACGTTCGCCGACGGCCGCCTGGGCGTCGTCGATCTCACGCGGAACGGATTCTACGGCTACGACATCTCCACCGATCTGCTCGGCACCGAAGGCACCATCCGCGTCGGCTACATTCGCGAGACGCCGGTCCTGCTGATGACGAAGAACAGCGTCGCGCACGACACCGTGCCGTACTTCATGGAGCGCTTCGAGCGCGCGTACACGCTGCAGCTCGAGAACTTCGCGGAGAACGTGTTGAAGGGTCGCAAGGCGCCGGTGACGATTCAGGATGGCGTCGAAGCGCTGCGCGTCGCGGTCGCCGCCACGCGCGCGTGCGACACGGGTCAGCGTGTGGAGGTCAGCTCGATTGTCACCTAATGTGAAGAGCCCGACTTCAGCCTGACTTCAGCCTGACTCCAGCCTGACTTGTTAGCCGACAGGTTCGCCCTTCGCGAGAAACCGCTCGGCCTCGTCCCGCGACGGGACGCTCGCCATCGCGCCGAGCCGCGTACAACTGACCGCGGCGGCGGCGTTGGCGAAGCGCATCGTCTCGTCGAGCGGCCAGCCTTGCAGGTAACCGTAGATGAACGCGCCGCGGAAGACGTCGCCGGCGCCGGTGGTATCGACCGCTTCGACCGCGAACGCCGGCACGTGGATCAGACGATCGCCGTCGAGCGCCATCGCGCCCTGCACGCCGAGCGTGACGCACAGAATGCCATCGTGTGAGCGTCGCAGCGCGCGCAGCGCACCGGCGGGCTCGGTCACGCCGGTCAACGCGGGCGGCACGTGCTCGGCGAACATCGGGAAGGTGACGGCTGACACCAGCTCCATCGTGCGATCGGTGACGCGGTCGATGTCGCTCGTCGTCGGCGTGCCGCAGTCGCGTGCGATCGTCGCCGCGCGAATCGCGGCGTCCTGATCGACGTCGTCCACGTGGACGACGCGCGCGTTGGAAATCGCCTCAGGCGGCAGCTCGCGATCGCGCAGCTTGAGCCGCTCGTGGCGATCCCACAGCACGATGCGCTCGCCGCTGTGCTGGTCGACGAGAATCACCGCATACTGGTTGGACACGTCGCGGATGACGACGTCGCTCAAATCGACGCCGCGGTCCTCGAGATCGCGGCGCACGCGTTTCGCGTTGTCGTCGGTGCCGGTGACGCCGCAGAACTTCGCGCGCAAGCCGAGGCTGGCGCAGGTCGCGAGCGCCGTCGCCACCTGGCCGCCGCACGAGACGAAGTGCTGCGTGATGCGCATCTTCGCGAGCGACGCGGTCGGCGACGGATACGCGGGCAGCTGGTACACGAAATCGACCGACGTGGCGCCGATGCCGAGGACGTCGAAGGGCCGATCG
>MNEX01000060.1:5174-15245 GCA_001917905.1 Acidobacteria bacterium 13_1_40CM_65_14 | reverse complement strand
GCGAGGTGTCAGCGATAGGTCGCGCTGGGGGTGGGGCCCCAGCGCCAGTGAAAAAAGTTGGCGCAGTCCTTTGCGCTTGCGAAAACGGAGGCGAGCATGAGTGATGGGTCGAACCGCCCTGCCGTCGTCGCTGTCCTCGCGCTGCTGTTCGTTCTTCCAGCCATTTCAGCAGACGCACAAACCGTCGGCGCCAGCCTGCAGGGCATCGTCACCGATGCGACCGGCGCCGCGCTCGCGAACGCGGAGGTCGTCGTGATCAGCGCGTCGACCGGCGGCGTGTGGGAGCTCAAGACCGACTCGAGCGGCCGCTACCGCGTGCCGGTGCTGCAGCCGGGCGAGTACGAAGTGCACGTGACGCAGACCGGTTTTCAGCCGGTCGTGCGCCGCGGCGTGCAACTCGCCGTCGGCCAGAACGCCGTCATCGATGTGAAGCTGGAGCTCGGCGCCATCGCCGAAGCGATGACCGTGACGGGATCGGCGCCCGTCATCAACACGACGTCGGGCGCGCTGAGCGGTCTGGTCAGCGACAAGGAGATCCGCGAGCTGCCGCTCAACGGTCGATCGTTTCAACAGCTCGCGCTGCTGCAGACCGGCGTGACGCCGGCGCTGGCCGCCGGCAACGACGTGGTCGGCGGGCGCACGCCGAAGATTTCGATCAACGGCGCGCGTCCCGAGCAGAACAGCTTCCTGCTCGACGGCACCGACATCAACAACGTCTACAACAAGACGCCCGGATCGTCGGCCGGCGTGCTGCTCGGCGTCGAGGCGGTGCTGGAGTTTCAGGTGCTGACCAACGCGTACTCGGCGGAGTTCGGCCGCTCGGCGGGCGGCGTGATCAATGCGGTGACGCGCTCCGGCGCCAACGCGCTCCATGGATCGGGGTTCGAGTTCTACCGGAACTCGGCGCTCGATGCGAAGAACTACTTCGATCCCAAGGACAAGCCGATTCCGGACTTTTTCCGTCACCAGTTCGGCGGCGTGCTCGGCGGCCCGCTCCGGAAAGACAAGACGTTCTACTTCGCGGCGATCGAATCGCTGATCGAACGGCTCGGCATCACCGGCGTGACATCAGTCCCCGACGACAACGCGCGGGCCGGCAGTCTGCCAGGACGAACGGTGACGCTGCATCCGGCGGTCCCCGCGTACCTCGACCTGCTGTTCCCGCGCGCCAACGGCCGCTCGCTCGGGGGCGGCGCGGCCGAATATTTGTTCACGCAGACGCAGCCGACCAACGAGTATTTCGGGCAGATTCGGATCGATCACCGGTTCACCGGGGGCAACAGCCTGTTCGCGCGCTACACGTTCGACGACGGCAAGGTGGATCGGGTGCCGCCGAACAAGCCGCCGATCACGTTCACAAAGGAGCACTCGCGGAATCAGTACTTGACGGTCGAGGATCAGCGGCTGTTCTCGTCGGCGCTGCTCAACACGGTGAAATTCGGTATCAACCGGTCAGTGTCGCTCGCCGACAATATCCGCACGATCGACATCCCGACATCGATGGCCTGGCTGCCGGGGGAGAGGTTCGGCTACATGACCATCACCGGGCTGGTGACCGAACTGGCCGGCGATTTCCGCCTGCCGCGCAACGATCGCCTCAACAACTTCCAGATCGGCGACACGCTGTTTTTCAGCCGCGGCGCCCATGCCGCGAAGCTCGGCTTCCAGGGGCAGATCCTTCAATTCAACCAGGACACCACGAGCCAGCGCGGCGGGATTGTCGTCTTCCCGAACCTCGCGGCGTTTCTGTTGGGACAGCCGAGCAACGTCGACTTCGCGGTGCCCGGCCTCATCGATCCGATCCGGAACTACCGGCAGTCGCTCTGGGGGTTCTTCGCGCAGGACGACGTACGGCTGCGATCGAACCTGACGGTGAATCTGGGGCTGCGGTACGAGTTCATCACGACGCCGACCGAGGCCCACGGAAAGATCTCGAACTTGAGGAACGTGAGCGATAGCTCGGTGACGGTCGGCGATCCGTGGCACTCGAACCCGTCGCTCAAGAACTGGGCGCCGCGGCTCGGTGTCGCGTGGGATCCGTCCGGCAAGGGCACGACGTCGGTACGCCTCGGCTTCGGCCTCTTCTACGACGAGATTCTGCCCAAGTACTATTTCTTCTCCGGCAGCCTGAACCCGCCGTTCACGACGCGCACGACGATTCAAAACCCGCCGTTTCCGAACGTCCTGGCCAACTTCAATCCGAACGCGCCGATCAGAGCGCAGCTTCAGACGGTCAACTTCGATCTGCAGACGCCTTACATCACGCAGTACAACGCCGGGGTGCAGCGCGCGCTGCCTGGCAACTGGGATGTGTTCGCCGGCTACGTGGGGTCGCGCGGCAAGAATCTGATCCGCCTGGGCGACGCCAACCTGGCGCCGGAAACGATCGTCAACGGCGTCAAGACGTACCAGCCGCTGGCTGGACGCCGCAACCCGAACTTCGCGGGCATTTTTCAGCGCGTCACCGACGCGAAGTCGTTCTACGACTCGCTACAGGTGAGCCTGATGAAACGGTACTCGAAAGGACTGCGCGCGCAGGTGTCGTACACGCTCGCCAGGTCGATCGACGACGCGAGCGGGATCAACTCGCAGGACTTCGACAGCGGTGTGCAGTACGGGCTCGACTGGTACGATCCGGAGTACGACCGCGGTCCGTCGGCCTTCGCCGCCCGACACAACCTCACGTTCAACTGGAGCTGGGACATCCCGACCTCGTCGGCGCTCAGCGGTGTCGCGGCCGGCCTGCTGAAGGGCTGGCAGCTCAATAACGTGACGGCGCTGCAAAGCGGCCAGCCGTTTACCGTCCGCCTCGGGTTCAATCGATCGGGCAACCAGAACACGACGAGCTTTGCCCTGCACGAGCGGCCGAACCTGAAGCCGGGGTTTTCGGCGAACCCGATTCTCGGAGGGCCGGACCGCTACTGGGACATCAACGCCTTCGAGCTGCCCGCGCCCAACACGCGCGGCAATTTGGGGCGCAACTCCTTGGTCGGCCCAGGCCTGTTCAATGCCGACCTGTCGCTGATCAAAGCGTTCGCGCTGCCGGTGCGGCAGACGTTGCAGGTGCGCCTGGAAGCGTTCAATGTGCTGAACCGGCCGAACTTCGCCGTGCCGTCCGGCCGCATCGCGTTCACCAACGCGGCCGGCGACGTCTCGCCAACCTGGGGCCGCATCACATCGACGGTCACGACGTCGCGGCAGATCCAGCTTGGCGTGAAGTACCTCTTCTGAATCTATGGAGGATGAAGAGCGCATTTCAAAGTTCATGCTCACGTACTCGGTCTGGCGGTAGACGTCGCCGCTCCAAG
Organism: Acidobacteria bacterium 13_1_40CM_65_14; assembly: GCA_001917905.1. GTDB lineage: Bacteria > Acidobacteriota > Vicinamibacteria > Vicinamibacterales > CAVVIG01 > QHWF01. The sequence continues at coordinate 11,937 of MNEX01000060.1, read as the reverse complement.
AGTAAAGCGTCGCCGTGCAGACCGCGAAGAACTCGACAAGCCGACCGCCTCGCGCCCGACACTGACGCTGTCGTTGCCGTGGGAGATCAAAAACAGTTTCTGCTCTCGCCAAGGACCACCGCAACCGCGCAACTCGGGCCGAAACGCAAAGGAAACGTCGATCGGCTGTGCGCGTCGCTTCGCGACGCCGTCGAACCGAGGCGCTCCGTGTCTCCGTTTCTCTGTGGTTTGTTTTGAAACGCGTTTCGGCGGCGTCCGGCATTGGTTGCGGCTGTTAGACTGCGCTAGGTCAGACATCCAGTTCTTCTGCTTCGTCAGCTCGTTCCATGATGAAGCGGAAGCGCGCAGACGCGTCTTTGCCCATCAGCTCGTTGATCACGCGGTCGGTGACGATCTGATCGGTCACCTCGACGCGCAGCAGGCGCCGTGTCCGCGGGTTGAGCGTCGTCTCCCACAGCACCTTCGGCATCATCTCGCCGAGACCCTTGAAGCGTGTGATCTCCGGCGTCGACCGCCCATTTCCGGACATTTTTCCCAGGACGTGCTGCTTCAGGATCGCGTCCTTTTGCGCATCGTCGAGCGCCCAAAAGGTCTCTTTGCCGATGTCGATGCGATAGAGCGGCGGCTGCGCGAGGAACACCTTGCCGTTGCTGATCAGTTGCGGCAGATGCCTGTAAATGAACGTCAGGAGCAGCGTGGCAATGTGATTGCCGTCCGAGTCCGCGTCGGCGAGGATGATGATCTTGCCGTAGCGCAGCCGCTCCAGCTCGAAGTTCTTGCCGAGGCCGCAGCCGAGCGCGGTGACGAGATCCGACAGCTCCTTGTTCTCGAGCACCTTCGCGAGCGACGCGCTCTCAGTGTTCAGCACTTTGCCGCGCAGCGGGAGAATCGCCTGGCGCGCGCGGTCGCGTCCCTGCTTCGCGGATCCTCCGGCCGAATCGCCTTCGACGATGAACAGCTCGCTCGTGTCGGCGTTGGCGTTCGTGCAGTCGCTCAGCTTGCCGGGCAGATTGAGTCGCGTGGACGTCGCGCCCTTGCGCGACACCTCGGCCTGCGCCGCGCGGCTCGCCTCGCGCGCGCGAGCCGCGAGGATGATGCGCGCGACGATCGCTTCCGCGACGCTGATGTTGTGATTCAACCAGTGCTCGAGCGCAGGACGCACGACGCCGTCGACCGCCGAGACGAGCTCCGGATTGTTCAACCGATCCTTCGTCTGTCCCTGAAACTGCGGCTCCTGCACGAAGATGCTGAGGACGCCGGTCAGCCCTTCGCGGATGTCTTCGGCCGCGAGCGTGACGCCTTTCGGCGAGAGGTTGTGGGTGTCGATGAAATTGCGGACCGCCTTGCCGAGTCCGGCGCGGAACCCGGTCTCGTGCGTGCCGCCGGATCCGGTGGGGATGCCGTTCACGTACGAGCGCAGATGCTCGTCGGTCGCCTCGGTCCACTGCATCACGAGGTCGAGCCGCATGGCGTCGTTGTTTACTCCGGGGGCCCCTGCCCCCCGGACGTTTACTCCGGGGGCCCCTCCCCGGACGCGCTCCGCGGGGACCCCGTCGCCCCGCTCCGCTCTCGACAGCGTGAACGGCGCGTCGTGTACCGGCTTCGCGCCGCGCTCGGCGACGATCTTCTTCTGGTAGTCGACAAGCCCTTCGGCGTGCTCGTAGACGATTTTTTCTTTCGACGCTTCGTCTTCGAAGCTGACCTTCAGACCCTTGTGCAGATAGCTCGAGACCTCGAGCCGCGCTTTGATGACGTCGGGATCGAATTCGATCTTCGGAAAGATCGTCGCATCGGGATGAAAGTAGACGGTCGTGCCGGTGCCGCGCGCGGGCCCGAGCTTCTTCAGCCCGCTGACGGGCTTGCCCTGCTTGAACCGCATCTCCCACTGCGCGCCGTCGCGCTTGACGGTGGCGACGAGCTCTTTCGAGAGCGCGTTGACGACGCTCGCGCCGACGCCGTGTAGACCGCCTGCGGTTTTGTAATTCCCGTGCTCGAACTTGGCGCCCGCGTGGAGCATCGTAAAGATCACTTCGAGCGCGCTCTTTTTCGTCGTTGGATGTTTGTCGATGGGGATGCCGCGGCCGTCGTCTTCGATCGTAATCGACGATCCATCACCGTGAAGCGTCACCCAAACGTTTGAAGCGTAGCCGTTCATCGCCTCGTCGACGGAGTTGTCGAGAATTTCCCAGACGAGGTGGTGAAGTCCGGTCGAGCCCACGCCGCCGATATACATGCCGGGCCGCTTGCGAACCGGCTCCAGGCCTTCGAGAACGGTGATGTCTTTCGCCGTGTAGTTCGCGGATGCCATGTCTATAATGTCGTTCCCCGACGACAGTTTACGAAACGCAGTCACGATTGTACAGCGATGAGTGCATTCGACGAGACGCGATCCGGCTCCGACAACCTGCTGACAGTGGACGACGTCGCCGGTGACGCTGCGCTCGAGCGCCGCGCGGTCGTCGGCGCGTATCGCATTCATCGCCATCCGCATCGCCTTCCTGATCGGCGGAATGATATTGCCGTTGTAACCAGCTCGGCCGGGTCCCCAACCCGCCACCTGTTTGCGCGCGTAACACGAAAGGCGCTGTCTATAATTGAGCCCTTCGTGAAGCCCCCGATCCTGGTTCTCGTGTGCATCACGTTGGTTGCGGCCTTTCAGGTGCGACTCGCCGCCGCCGTGGTCGCCGTGTCCCAGGACGTTCCGGTTCCGGGCGGCACGGCCGCGCTCGCGCACGCGCTCGCCATCGATCCGGTTCCCGATCGCGGCCGATTCATCTCCGAGCTCACGCGGCTGGTCTACGACACCGACGCGCGAAATCCGACGGCCGTCGCGTTCCTGAACTCGCTGCGCCTGCCGGTCGCCCGCGGCAAGAAGATGACGCTGCCGTTCGACCACGCGACGTTTGATCTCGTGCCGGTGCCGCTGACGGCGGAGCTGTGGAGCAACGCGGTCTTCCGGCGCAAGGTCGCGCCCGAAGGGCTCGTCATGGCGATCATCGCGGATCGTCAGGCGGCGCTCGTGTGCCACGGCCTCGGCGCGCTGGACGACGAGACGCTGCAGTTTTTCGCGGAGCACGAGTCGCTCATCTCACGGCTGTACGAGCGCAACGCGCCGATGTTCGCGGTGTTTTCCGGCAGCCTCCACATCCGCGCGAACCGCGTCGTGCCGCCCGGCGGCGCCGGCGCGGTGGTGTTGTGGGAAGCGGTCGTCGGCGAGAAGGTGACGCGGCCTGAGCGGTTCGTGCTGTCGCTGTTCGATCTCAGCGAAGGGCGTGTCGCGTACCTGTTCGACGTCGCAGGTCAAATCGATCCTGCGCGCCGCGAGTTCCTGCTCGGTTCTTGGATTGGCGATCCCGCCGCGCGCCTCGAGCGGTTCAAGCAGCTGGCGACGGCCGGCATGGCCGCGTTCCGCGACTGGCACGTGCGCACGCTGCCGTACGGCCGGGCCACGCACGATCTCGCCACGGCGCTGATGCGCCTCACAGTCGCACCCAACGGCGCGCTGGCGCCGCCGGCATCGCGCGCGTGGTGGTCGCGAGCGTTTGCCGCCGCCGACTTGCCCGACGACGGGTCGGCGCCGAAGCTGACCGACGATCAACCGATCGACGCCGCCTGGCTCGCCGAGACGATCGGCGGCGCCGACGTCCGCCAGCGCGGGGAGCGGCTGGATCAACTCGCGTTCGCGCAGCGGCTGTTCGGCGCGATGACCGACGATGGCGGCGACGCGGAGGGCGGCGCGTTTGCGGCGGCGCCGGCGTTCGTCGCCGTGCGCGCCGTGCCGCACTACCGGATGCTGATGCTGACGCTCGAGCGCACCGGCGTCCGTAGTCCCGCGGTCTACGCCGCGGCGGCGCGTCACGCGAGCCGCCTCACGTCGCTCGACGGCAGCAAAGGATTCACGGCGCAATCGCAGTTCCAGGGCGCGCTCGCGCTGGTCGCGCGGATGGTCGAGGTTCGCACGATCGATCCGCTACGCGCCGAGTCGCTGATCGAGCGGTTGGTCGCGACCTCGGTCAACGGCGATGGCCGATACGGCGGTGCCATCGCGCGCTGGCTGCAGGACGCGGTCGGCGTCATCGGGAGCGGCAGCGACGTCGAATCCGCGATCGTCAGGGCGCTCGGCGGCGCCGCGTCGGCCGAACCGCACGACTCGGTGCACATCACGTGGGAAGGTCAGAAATACCGGCTCGACCTCGGCTTCGCCGAGCGACGGCGGCTCGAGCGCGTGCGACAGAAACAGCAAGGGCTCCCAATCGACGTGCCGCTCGAGATCGCGGCCATCGCGCGACGGCTCACCGGCGACGCGGTGTCGACGGCCGACGTCGATGCGGCGGCGGCGCTGCTGACGACGCTCGTCAGCGACTTGCCGCGGCGCAGCCGTGTGGATACGACGGCGGGCCCGCCGGCCGGCGTCGGCGTCTCACCCGAACTGCAGGAGGTCCTGCGCAAGGCGCTCGAGGAGTTGACGCGCGCGTCGAGGAACAGGGACGCGAAGCGCGCCGCACGCGTCGCGGCGCCGCTCGTCGACGCCGCCGACGGCCTTCTCGCGCGCGCGCTGCTCTCGTTCACCTACGCGATGTACGTCGGCGATCCCGAGGGCACGGTGTTGCTCGCGGGCGACGTGTCGCATCGCCACGACTTCGGCTTCGGCGTGAAGGACGGCGTGCTGCGCGCGCGGACCGCGTGGTCCGCACCGCGCCAGGACGTCGCGCCCGGCGTGCCCTGGCACGTCAGCGGATCGCTGCTCGGTCTCGACCTCGCGCTGGCGCCGCTGGCGCTTCGCCGGTTGAACTTCGATCATCTGATGCATGCGCCGAAGCTCACGTCGAACGAGCGCGACACGTTCGCGATGAGCGTCGCGCTGATGAATCCGTACGCGCTGCGCGATGCCGATCGCGACGCGATTGCCGCGGCCGTCGCGCGCGGCGCGGTGCGCGTACTCGAGGCGATGACCGACCCGCCGGCGCTCGACGCCATCGCGGACGCGATTGCAATCGACCCCGGCCGACGCCGCGCGCTCGAGTGGACGCTGGCGAACGACCGTCAACGGTTCCCGTCGATGTTCACGCTGTCCGAGCAGCTGTTCCTCGGCGGCGGGGGCGGCGCCGCGCCGGGCGCGCCCGGTGTGGACTTGAACGCGTGGGGGATGTCGGCGCTCGGTACGGCCGGATGCATTTGCACGCGCCTGACGCCGCCGGGCCGCTGGTGGGTGCTCACCGGCCGCCCGCAGCTCGGCATCGTCGCCGCCGCGTTGCCTGATTTGAATCTGCACGTGGCGGCGCGGCTCAAAGAGCTGCGGGTGCCCGCCGCACTCGCGCGCGTCGTCGTGTCGGCGGCGATGCAGGATTTTCTCGATGAAGTGCAGCCGACCGACGACAGCGACTGGCTGACGCTGTCGCGCGAGGCGCGAACCGCCACGCGCGAGCAAATCGAGGATTACCTGGCATCGGCGACCGCGGACGGCCCTCTCGTTCCCGTCAGCTCGCAGCCATGACCGAGTCCAGACTCTCCACCACGGTGGACACGGAGGACACGGAGGTTAAACGTGTATTTCCTCCGTGTCCCCCGCGTCCTCTGTGGTGGAGAGTTCTGTGGTGGAGCGCTGCGCGCTTTGCGTTCAGCGCAGGCTGTCTGGCTGTCGTCGTGATCGCGATCGGTGTGCTCGTGTCGGCGCAGAATCCCGAGAGCGGCACGCAGATCACGATTCTCTCGCCGGGCCCCGACGCGTACGTGAGCGGCCCCACGCTGCTGCGCGCGCGCGTCGATCCGCCGGAGGCCGCGTCCGCCGTGGCGTTCTTCGTCGGCGGCCGTCAGATCTGCGTGCTGACGGCGCCGCCGTGGGAGTGCGAGTGGGACGCGGGACCCTCGGTGGCCGAGCATCAGGTGCGGGCGGTCGCGACCTTGCGCGGGGGCGGCCGCGTCGTGCAGACCTCGCGCACCAAGCCGCTCGGCTACTCCGAGCGCGTCAACGTCGAGGTCGTGCAGGTGACCGTGACCGTCGGCGACGGCCGCGGCCGCTTCGTGCGCGGCATCCCGCGCAGCGCGTTTCACGTGTCCGAGGACGGCAGGCCGCAGGCGATCACGCACTTCGCGTCCGAGGACGTGCCGCTCGAGCTCGTCGCCGCCGTCGACATCAGCGGCAGCATGGGGCCGGCGATGCCGAAGCTGAAGAAAGCGGTGAAGGAATTCCTCGGTGCGGTGCCCGCTGAGGATCTGGTGACGCTCATCGGCTTCAACGACAACATCATCACGCTGACGCGCAAGACGATGGATCAGGCCGAGCGTGTGAAGGCGGTCGATCGGCTCGCGCCGTGGGGATCGACGGCGCTCTACGACACGCTGCTGCGCGGCACCGACATGCTGGGCCGCCAGACCGGACGCAAGGCGTTCGTGGTCTTCACCGACGGCGAGGATCAGGGAAGCCATGTGACGCTGGCCGACGTCGAGCGGCGGCTGCAGTCGAGCGACGTGACGCTGTACATGATCGGTCAAGGCCGCGGCGTCACGCTCGAGTCACTGAAGAGAGTGATGGACCGGATCGCGACGCCGACCGGCGGGCGCGCGCTCTTCACCGACAACATCGACGAGCTGCACGAGGCGTTCACCGATCTGCTCGACGAGCTGGGGAATCAGTATCTGCTCGGGTACGTGTCGACCAACAACGCCCGCGACGATGCGTGGCGGCGGATCAAGGTCGACGTCGACGGTCACCACGATATTCGCGCGCGGCAAGGCTATCGTGTGACGGTAGTGAAATGAGCGA
>MNEX01000060.1:0-5124 GCA_001917905.1 Acidobacteria bacterium 13_1_40CM_65_14 | reverse complement strand
GAACGCAAAGGCCGCAAAGACCGCAAAGAAAAAAAGGCTCTGCGGGCTCTGCGAGCTTTGCGTTCAACGTCGTGGGTTGCGGCCGCGCTCCTCGTGCTCGCGGCCGTCGGCGTGCCGGCGCAGTCGCCGCAGCCGCCGCGATTCCAAACGTCCGTCGAGGTGACCTCAGTCGACGTCGCGGTGGTCGACGATCGCGGGAAACCGATCACCGATCTCACGCCGGCCGATTTCGTCGTCCGCGTCGACGGCAACCCGCGCCGCGTGGTGACGGCGGAGTGGGTCTCAATGGTGACGCCCGAGACGCCGGCGGCGGCGCCGCCCACGCCGCTGCCCGAGGGTTTCAGCTCGAACGAAAGCTCGACGGGCGGCCGGCTGATCGTCATCGCGGTCGACGAGCCGAACATCCGGTTCGGCGGCGCGATGGGCATCGCGCGCGCGGCGAACGCGTTCATCGATCGGCTGTCGCCCTCCGACCGCATCGCCGTCGCCGGCTTCGGCACCGGCGCGCCGGCGACCGTGTTCACCGCCGATCGCGCCCGCGTCAAGCAGGTCATCTCGCGGATGGCGGGGCAGAAGCGAGCGGGCCGCCCCGGCGACTACCGGCACAACATCGCACTCACCGAAGCGCTGACGATCAACCGCGGCGACCGCATGACGCTCGAGGCGGTCCAGTCGCGCGAGTGCACGCCGGCGGCGGCCGGCATGTCGGCCGCGCAGATCGAGATGTGCCGCACCGAGGTCGAGCTCGAGGCGGCCATGCTGGCGATGGACACGAACCAGGAATCGGACCAGACGGTCGGCAACCTTCGCGATCTGCTGATCGGCCTGCGCGCGATCGACGCGCCGAAGACGCTGATTCTGATCTCCGAGGGCTTCGTCCTGTCCGACCCGCCGATGATCATCGAGCTCGGCACGATGGCGGCCGAGGCGCGCACCAGCCTGTACGCGCTGCGCCTCGACAACCAGATGTTCGACATCACCGACAGCCGCGCGCCGATCAATCCGTTCGGCGATCGGCAGGCCCGCGCCGAGGGGCTCGAGATGCTCGCGGGCGCCGCGCGCGGCACGCTGTTCACCGTGTCCACCGCCGAAGCGCCGTTCTTCGCGCGCATCGAATCCGAGCTGTCGGGCTACTACCTGCTCGGCGTCGAGTCCGACCCGCGCGACCGCGACAGCAAACCGCATCCGATTCGCGTCGACGTCCCGCGCCGCGGCGCGCTCGTCCGCTCGCGGCGGCAGATTCTCAACGCGCCGGCCGAGGCGCGACGGCGCACACCACGCCAGGCGGTGACGGCGGCGTTGAGCTCGCCGCTCCTCAGCGCGGCGCTGCCGCTGCGGGTCGCGTCGTTCTCGCTGCAGGGTCCCGAGCGCGACAAGGTGCAGATCGTGATTCACACCGACGTCGGCGCGGATTACGCGGCGTCGAAATCGGTCGCGCTCGGCTACGTCATCGTCGATCGCAACGGCCGCGTCGTCGACAACCACTCGGAGAACACGCGGCTGCTGCCGGTGATGAACGGCGTGCCGTCGGCGCTGCAGTACACCGCGGGCGCCAGCCTCGCGCCCGGCGACTACACGCTGAAGCTCGCCGCCGCCGAGGGCGAGCGCGTCGGATCGATCGAGCATCCGATTCGCGCGGGGCTCTCGACCGAGAACGGCCTGACGCTCAGCGAGCTGATGGTCGGTGGGCCAACCGAAGTGGGCGAGCTGCTGCGGCCCACGATTGGCTACACGGCCAGCTTCGGCTCCGTGCACGGATATGTCGAGGCGTACGGAGCGAAGGCCGACACCGTGACGGTGAAATACGAGATCGCGGCCGACGCCAAAGGCGCGCCGCTCGTCAACGCGAACGTGCCCGGCCGCCTGGGCGGCGACGAGCGGATGATCTTCTCGCAGGTCATCACGCTGCATCAGCTCCCGCCGGGAAAGTACGTGCTGCGCGCGCTCGTCTCGGACGCCGGGAAGCCGGCCAAAACGCTCACGCGCGGCTTCGAGGTCGCGCCGCCGAAAGTGCTCATGACGTCGGCCGACGGCCTCGGCGCGACGTCAACCGACGCCGAGCTGTTCCTGCCCGTCGACGACACGGCGATAGCGCCGTCCTTCAAGCGCGATCATGCCGTCGACCGCGCGACGCTCGAGCCGTTTCGCGAGCGCGTGGCGGGCGATATGCGGACGGCGTTCGACACGGGTGTCGCGCTGCTCGCGGCCGGCGACTACACGAAGGCGGAACTGAGCCTGAAAAAGGCGATTGATCCTGATACCGACAGCACCGCGGCGCTGGCGTACCTCGCCGCGGCGTTCGCCGCGTCGGGCCATGACGACGCCGCGGCCAATGCGTGGCAGACGTCGCTCGTCGACGGGACGGAGATCCCGCAAATCTATCAGTGGCTCGCCGATGCGCTGATGCGCACGCACGACTACGCGGAAGCGCGGACGATCCTGGAGGAGGCCGCCGGCAAGTGGCCGTCGGACGTGCGGTTCACCAAGCCGCTCGCGATGCTCTACGCGACGTTCGGCAAAGGCCGTGAGGCGGTCCGCACGCTCGAGCGGTACTTGACCGACCAGCCCAACGACGCTCAGGCGCTCTATCTCGGCGTCGAGTGGCTCTATCACGTGCACGCCGCCGGCGCGGTCGTCCACAATCGCGGCGAGGACCTCAAGCTCGCGCACGAGTACGCGGATGCGTATGAGAAGGCGAGCGGTCCGAACATCGCGCTGGTGAAACAGTGGCTCGGCTTCCTCGATAACAATCGGCGGCCACAATAGGTTCACTATGACTACGAGCGCTTCCGGCGGCGCCGCGGCCGCCAGTCAGGATGAGGTTCTGCTCTTTGGTGCCGCTGCCGGCGCGGCGCCCTCGACTGCGACGCCTGCGCTGATCACCGCGATGCTGGACTCTGGCCCCGGCATCAGCGACTTGATTTTCTCGCCTGGGCGTCCGCCGCAGGTCGAACGGCACGGCGACCTGGCGACGGTCGCGATTCCTGAGCTGCCGCTGCTGCGGCCTGACCATACGGCTCGCATCGCGCGCGATCTGATCGGCGGCAATCCGCAGGTTTTGCGCACGTTGAAGGAAGAGGGTGCCTGCGATCTCTCGTACTCGATCGCCGAGCGGTCGCGGTTCCGCGTGAACGTGTTTCGGCAGCGCGGAACTTACGCCATCGTGATGCGTGTCATCGCGTCGAAGATTCCGACGCTGGCGGATCTGAATCTTCCCCCAGCGATCGCCGACGCGGCGTCGCTCAAGACCGGCATCGTGCTCGTGACTGGTCCCACCGGATCGGGCAAATCGTCGACGCTGGCCGCTCTCATCGATCTGATCAACGAATCGCGCGCCGAACATATCCTCACCATCGAGGATCCGATCGAGTTCCTGCACCAGCACAAGAAAGGCACGGTCCACCAGCGTGAGCTGCACACCGACACGCCGACCTTTGCGCTGGCGCTCCGGGCCGCCCTGCGTCAGGCGCCGAAGGTGATTCTGGTCGGCGAGATGCGCGACCGCGAAACCATCGAAATCGCGTTGACGGCGGCGGAAACGGGTCACCTGGTGTTCTCCACGCTTCACACGATCGACGCCTCGAAGACCGTCGAGCGCATCGTCGGCACGTTCGAGGCAGGCGACCAGCAGACGGTGCGGACGCGCCTCGCCGCGACGTTCCGCTATTTCATCTCTCAGCGACTGATCCCCAAAAAAGGCGGAGGCCGCATCCCCATCATCGAAATGTTGAAGTCGACGATGCGCACGCGCGACTATCTGGAACAGGGCGAGAAAGAAGGCAAGACGCTGCTGGATGCGATGCGCGACGGCGAGCTGGAAGGCATGCAGTACTTCGACGGCGAGCTCGAAAAGCTGGTGCGCGCAGGGGCCATCTCCCTGGCTACCGCGTACCTCAATGCGACCAACGCGGGGAACCTGCGAGTGCAGCTTGCGGACGTGCCCTCCGACGAGGAAGATTCGATCATCATCAGGTGATCGGCGAATCGCGGACGAACGATGAATACAATGGGCCCACCAAGGAGCGCAGTAAATGGCCTTTTCTGCGGGCGCCAAACTTGGACCGTATGAGATCGTGTCGCTGGTGGGCACCGGCGGCATGGGCGAGGTGTATCGCGCGCGGGATCCGCGCCTCGGCCGCGATGTCGCCATCAAGATTCTGCCCGCCGCCTTTTCCGGTGATGCCGATCGTCTCGGCCGGTTCGAGAACGAAGCCCGCGCTGCCGCCGCGCTGAACCATCCGAACATCGTCACGATTTACTCAGTCGAGCGATTCGACGGCGTGCTGTTCCTGACCATGGAGCTGATTGAAGGTCGCTCGCTGGCGCTGGCCATTCCGAAGGAGGGCCTGCCCGTCAGCGAGCTGCTGACCCTCGCCATTCCGCTGGTCAGCGCCGTTGCTGCTGCTCATTCGAAGGGGATCACGCATCGCGACCTCAAGCCCGCCAACATCATGATCGGGGACGGCGCGCAAGCGGGCCGCATCAAGGTCCTCGACTTCGGACTCGCAAAGTTGACGGATGCGTTTCTTGAAACTGCGGGCGCGATGACTGTGCAGGCCCGACCGGCCACGGTCGAAGGCCGAGTCGTCGGCACCGTGGCCTATATGTCGCCCGAACAGGCCGCGGGCAAAGCAATCGACGCCCGGTCGGATCTCTTCTCGTTGGGTGTGATCCTCTACGAGATGGCGACGGGTGAGAAGCCGTTCAAGGGTGACAGTAACGTGTCTGTGTTGTCGTCGATTCTCAAGGACACGCCCACCTCGGTCACCGACCTCAATCGCGCGCTGCCGCCGGAGCTCGGACGAATCATTCGACGCTGTCTGATGAAGGATTCGGCTCGACGTTATCAGACGGCAGCAGACTTGGGGAACGAGCTGGAGGATCTGAAACAGGAACTGGAATCAGGCGTTCTCGGCGCCGGCCGCGCGGCGACTCTGCCCGCCGGATCGGCGTCATCGATGCGGTGGGGATTGGGCGTGGCGGCATTGGCGATCGCATCGGCCACCATCTATGGTTGGTTACGACTGCATCGAACCGCGGATCAGTCCTCTGTCGACGGCGAACGCATGTTTACTCAGCTCACCACACATTCCGGCCGCGACCAATTTCCCACCCTGTCGCCCG
>MNEX01000305.1 GCA_001917905.1 Acidobacteria bacterium 13_1_40CM_65_14 | reverse complement strand
GGAAGTTGCGGAACCGGTTCAGCGGCATCGACGTGATTTCGGTGGATTTGAGCTGCGTATGCACGTCGGACTTGTCGGTCTGCAGCAGCGGCGATTCACCGATCACCATCACCGTCTCGGAAACCGTGCCGATTTCCAGGGTGACGTCGAGGCGGACGATCTGACCAATGCTGACAGGTACGTTGTTTCGCGCCACGTCGCGGAAGCCCGTGAGCGTCACCTTGACGTCGTACGGCCCGGGCAGGACGTTGATGAGGCTGTAGGAACCCTCCGCGTTCGTCGTCGTTTCTCGGGTGAGATTCGTGTCCTTGTTGACGATCGTCACGGTGGCGCCCGGGATGAACGCCCCGGATCCGTCCTTGACGATCCCGACAACGTTCCCGTAAAGAATCTGTGCGGTGACGGGGACGGCCGAGAGGCCGATGGCGAGCGCGAGGCCCACGGCGATGGGCAGACAGAAACCGGATCGCAACCTTCGAACGAGCTCTCTCACGGTTCCTCCTCTTGACGTAAGGGACTTGCAACGGTGCGCGGCCAATGAAATCGATTGCGCGGGCCTATTATCGCGCCTCGGGCGCGAACGTCAATGAAAACTGCTGACAAAATTCGGGCGGCGTGCAAGCCGATTCAACGAACCGTTCCGGGACGGACGGCTCGTCGGGCCACCTCGAGGCAGAGTCTGAAAGTCGCCTTGCTCAAAGGAGATTGCCGATGCATAGTTTCGGCGATCCAAAGCCTTGGTCAAAGGCCATGAAGGAGAGGGCGATGCGACGATCTCTGTCGGCAGTGCTTCTCGCGAGTCACCTGATGGTCGGCGCCGCATCCGCGCAAACCGTGAGCGCGACGATGGGCGCGATCGACGGCCGGGTGACCGACAACACGACGGGCGTCCTGCCCGGCGTCACCGTGACCATCAGCGGCCCCGCGATGATGGGCACGCGCGTCGCCACGACCAACGACCAGGGCGCGTACCGGATCGCGGCGGTGCCGCCCGGCGACTACACCGTCGTCTTCGAGCTCGACGGTTTCGCTCCCCTGCGACGCGCCGGCATTCGTGTCGATCTGGGGTTCACCGCGACCGTGAATGTGCAGATGGCGATTGGCGCCGTCGCAGAGAACGTCACCGTCACGGGCGCCTCGCCGGTCGTCGACACCGCGTCCACCAAGATCACGACGACGTTCGATGCGCCGATGCTGGCCAGCCTTCCGAGCGGCAGCCGCGACTATTGGGCGCTGCTCTCGGAAACACCCGCCCTCAAGTTGACGCGCATCGACGTGGGCGGCAGTTCCTCGGGTTCGCAGTCGAACTACTACGCGTACGGCACTACGGGCCAGAACCGGCCGATGGTCGAAGGGATCAATTCCACGCAGGGGACCGAACGGTTCGGCAACTACGTGGACATCGGCTCCTTCGACCAGATTGCGGTGAACGCGGCCGCACACACCGCGGAGATGGCGGTCCCCGGCATCCAGATGATCTTCATCAGCAAGTCGGGCGGCAACACGTATCACGGCTCGGCGACCGCGCACTACGAAAACGAGCGCTGGCAGTCGTTCAACATCGACGATGGTCAAATCGCGCGCGGCATCGCCGGCGGCGGCGGGCTGGCGGCGCGCGACGTGAACCGGCTGCACCGTTTCCGCGACACCAGCGCCGACCTGGGCGGGTACGTGGTGAAAGACCGCCTGTGGTGGTACGGAGCGATTCGCGATCTCGAAACCGAAGCGCGCGTCACCAATTTCCAGGTGAAGCCGTTCATCACGCGACTCGTCACCTACACCGGCAAAGTCACCTACACGCTGTCGAAGAACACGAGGTTGATCGGATATGTCGAGCGCAACACCAAGCACCAGCCGAACCGGCTCGATGCGTTTGCGCTTGGACTGACGGCGATCTATTCGTCGGAGGATGCGTCATTCGATCAGTGGCTTTACCCGCGGCTGTACAAAGGCGAATGGAACACCGTCGTCGGCGACTCGCTGTTCTTCGAGGTCCGCGGCGGCCAGTACGGATTCGACTGGCCTGACCGGAACTACACGTCAGTCCCGCGCTACGAGGACCTCGGGAATAATCTCGTGTCCGGCGCCTCGCGCATCCGGCAGCTCGACATCCGGCGCAACCAGTTTCTCGGCTCGGTCAGCTATTTCCGGCACGGGCTCGGCGAGCACAATTTCAAGATCGGCTGGGAAATCTTCCGCGATACGACGGCGCAGGGCGATCCGGCCGGATCGTGGGGCGACGTGGTCCACATCCTGCGTCAGGGCGCGCCGCTGGAGGTGTATCTCCTGGGCAATCCGACGCAGTCGGTCAACGGCCTCTGGACCTACGGCACGTACTTCAGCGACACGTGGCGCTTGACCAGGCGCTTGAGTCTGAATCTGGGACTCAGGTTCGATCGCTACCGGAACTTCCTGCCGGAGCAGGTTCATGACGCCGGACGCTTCAATCCCACGGTGGCGACGTTCCCCACCGTCGACGCCTTGAACATCTGGAACACGCTGGCGCCGCGCATCGGCGCGACCTTCGACGTGACGGGCGACGGCAAGACGATGCTGAAGGGCAATTACGGGCGCTACTGGTGGAATCCCGGCGCGGAGTTGAGCGCGGCGGCGAATCCGAATCCGCCGGTCTGGCAGCGGCGCTACGCGTGGAACGATCTGAACGGCGATCGCCTGTGGCAGCCCGGTGAAGAAGGACGGCTGATCGCGGCGCTCGGCAGCGGCGCCACAACGACGATCGCTCCCGGCCTCGAGGATACGCGCACAGAGGAAGTGGCCACGTGGCTCGAGCGCGAGGTCGTTGCGAATCTGGGGGTGCGCGGCGGCTTCGTCTGGCGGACCGAGCGCCAGCTGTATCAACTGCTGAACGCCAACCAGCCCTTCTCGGGGTTCAATGTACCCGTGACCGTCGCCGATCCTGGTCCCGATGGCAACTTCAACACCGGCGACGATGGGCCGGCGATTCGGGCGTGGAATCTGGCGCCTCAGTATCTGGGACTGCCGGTGCGCAACGTTCTCACGAACGTCCCGGACGCCCGAACGAACTACTACACCTGGGAGATCACGGCAACGAAGCGAATGAGCCGCGGATGGTCCGCGATCGGCTCAGTCGCGCACACGACGAGCTACGCGCAGGCGAACACGTTTTTCGACACCAGTTTTCGGCAGAATCAGTTGCCGGTGACGCCGAACGATCTGATCAACACCGCGCCCGACGGCCAGGAGAAATCGACCGACCTCTCAGCCAAATTGAGCGCGTCATGGGAGGGGCTCTGGGGGCTGAAGATCAGTCCGATCTATCGGTTCCAGGCCGGACAGAATTTCGGACGGACGATCGTCGCCTCGCTCAACTACGGCAACGTACGCCTTCCCGCCGAGCCGCTGAATGCGCGCCGGCAGGACAACGTATCGCTCGTCGATCTGCGCATCGAACGAGTGACGCGCGTCCGCAAGACGCGCATATCACCGTTCATCGACATCTACAACCTGACGAACGCGAATCCGATTCAGAACACGAGCTGGAGCTCTGGAAGCTCCTTCCTGCGTCCGCTCGCCATCGTTCCGCCCCGGGTGCTGCGCGTCGGCGCCAAGGTGGACTGGTAAACGCGGCTTCGGCAGCGCGATCGGCTGTCCCCGGTAGGGGCTGATGTTCTTCTCCTTCATGCGGGCCTCGAGGCCGGGCAGATCATTCGTCATGAGCGCGTTGACGCGAGTGATCGCCGCGGTCAACTCGTCGGTGATCTGTGCGAGGGCGGTGAGCTGCGCCTCAGTGGGCGCGGTGGTTGACGCCTGCAATTGGCCGAGCAGATCGATGATGCGGAACCGCAGCGACGTGCCGAACGACGATCTGAACTTTTCTTTCACGTCGTTCAGCTTCTTGGAGACGTCGTCGGCCGCGGCGGTGACGTCGGCGATGCCCTGTTTGTCTTTGAGCCCGGCGTTGATCGCCTGGACCTGCTTGTCCATCGCATCCACGGCGGCCGACGCGTCGAAGTATGCGCGCCCCAGCTCGTTGACGGCGCGGCTCGCTGTCAATCGATGCTGCAGCGCGTCAGGACTTGTTGCGGCGCGCGGGTCCACTCTCACGTCGACGGTTTCGGTCAGCTCGCGGCCGCGCGCTTGAAGCTTGATGGTGTAGCGTCCCGGCACGACGAAGGGACCTCTCGGAGGCCCGAACCAGCTTTCGTCGTCGCCCGGCGCGAAGGCCAACGGGTATCGAAGATCCCAGGCCACACGGTTGAAACCCTTGCGATCGGGTCCCTGAAGCTCGCGGACGAGAGTGCCCTTGTCCAGAATCTGGATAGTCACGGTGCTCGCCGTGCTCGCCGTGCTCGCCGTGCTCGCCGTCGTTGACGTCGTCGACGTCGTCTTGGGGGGCGGATCGTCCTTGAGGTAGTAGGTGACGAGCGCGCCCTCCTCTGGATTCGGCCCCGAAAACTTGAATGCGCCTGGCGCCGGCAGCGCACGCATCATGTAGTGCTCGGTGGCCGTCCGCGCCGGGAACAGGTGAACGGCTTCGGTCAGCACCGCCGGCGTAACGTGCTCGAGCATGCTGACGTCGTCGAGCACGATGATGCTGCGGCCGTGGGTGCCGAGAATCAGGTCGTTGTCGCGCGCGTTGATCAGCACATCGTCGATTCGCACGCGCGGCAGCGTTCCCTCCATCCGCACCCAGTTGCGGCCGGCGTTCGCCGACACGAACAACCCGAACTCGGTCCCGGCGAACAGCAGGTTGGAATTGCGCGGATGCTCCGCGAGCGCGTGGACTGACATGCCATCAGGGATGTCGTTGGCGATCGGCGACCAGCTGGCGCCGAAGTCAGTGGTTCTGAAAATGTACGGCTTGAAGTCGTCGTCCTGGTGGCCGTCGAACGCGACGTATGCCGTTCCCGCCTGGTGGCTCGACGCGAGCACGCGGCTCACCCAGCGCGCACCCGGCAGTCGGAACTTCTCCGTCAAGTCCCGCCACGTCTTGCCACCGTCGCGTGTCATCTGGACGTTGCCGTCATCGGTACCCACGTAGACCAGACCGGCCTCCCGCGGCGATTCCGCGATGGTCGTAATCGTTCCGAAGTCGCTCACGCCGTCGTCACGCGACAGCGTGTCGGCGTTGCGCTCGCCCATGATCGGCAGCTTCTTCCAGTCCTCGTTCCGCGTCAGGTCAGGGCTGATCGCGTTCCAGTGCTGGCCGCGATCGGTCGTGCGGAACAGTTTGTTGCCGCCGTAGTAGACGACCGTCGAGTCGTGCGGCGACATGAGCATCGGCGCACTCCAGTTGAACCGGTACTGTTCTTTCGGATCCTTCGGCACCGGACGGATCCCCTTCTCCTCACGCGTGTCCAGGTCGACGAGGTACGCGCGCCCGCTTTGCGAGTTGGCGTAGACCGTCCGGTGGTCCTTTGGATCGATGGCGACGTAGAACCCGTCGCCGTACGCAATGTTGACGACGTCGTTGTTCGTAATGCCCAACTGGCTGGACGTCCGGCTCGGGACGGCCCACGTCCCGTTGTCCTGTGTGCCGCCGTAAATCCAGTACGGATCGCGTCCGTCGATGTCGACGTCGTAGTACTGGCCGATGGGAAGGTTGTCGATGAATTCCCAGGCCCGGCTCCCGTCGTACGAGAAGTAGAGCCCACCGTCGCCGCCGAGCATCAGATGATCGGTGTTGTTCGGATCGATCCACAGCGCATGCAGGTCGGTGTGAACCTTGTCCGCGGTGCGATCGCTGCGGAACGTCTTGCCGCCGTCGAGCGACACGTACACCAAACCGAGGACCCACACCTTGTCGGGGTTCTTCGGGTCGACGCGAATCTGGCTGTAGTAGCTCGGGCGCGGATTCAGCCGATTCTGCCGCGTCCAGGTCGATCCGCGATCGTCGGAGCGGAACACGCCGCCGTCTTTGTGTTCGACGAGCGCGTAGACGATGTTCGGATGACTCTTCGAGATTTCGATCCCGATGCGACCGACATTGCCGGTCGGAAGGCCGGAGGTGAGCTTCTCCCACGTGGTGCCGCCGTCGAGCGATCGGTAGAGTCCACCGCCCGGACCGCCGCCGACGAACCCCCAGCCGCGGCGACGCCGCTGGTACGTCGCGGCGAACACCGTACGGCCGTCCTGATCGACGACGACGTCACACACGCCCGTGTCCGCGCCGACGCCGAGGACTTTCTCCCACGTTCGGCCGCCGTCCTTCGTGCGATAGAGGCCCCGCTGCTCGTTCGGCCCCCACAAATGACCGAGCGCCGCCACGAACACCACGTCGGGATTCCGCGGATGGACGGCGATGCGGCCGACGTGATGCGAGTCCTCGAGACCTCTGTGCGTCCACGTCTCGCCACCGTCGAGCGATTGGTAGACCCCGTCGCCCCACGAGGAGCTCTGACGGTTGTTCGGCTCGCCGGTACCGACCCAAACGATGTTGGGGTCGGACGGTGCGATCGCAATGTCGCCGATCGACAACGCCGAGCCGTCGCGATCGAACACCGGCCTCCACGTGACGCCGTTGTTGACGCTCTTGAACACGCCGCCTGACGCGGTCCCGACGAAGATGGTCGACGGATTCGCGGGCACGGCTTCGATGTCGTCGATGCGGCCTCCAAACGACGCCGGGCCGATGTGCCGCCACGGAATCTGCTGCAGGGCCAGCGGCTGATCGCTCGGCTTGACCTGCGCGCGCCCTCCAGCGACGGCGGCGCCAACAAACATCGTCACAACGGCGATGGCTCGCCGCAGATCTCGTGGGTGCATCGTCAGTCACCTCGAAGTTGTGTGAACGGCGCAATCCAAACATGACGCCCTCCAAATTGCAACACGCTGTCGAACGTCTTGACAGCCCGCAGACGCGGGAGTAAAACCGCGAAACTGAGGAGGGCCTATGACGCGCTTCGTGGTCGGTGCCGTGATGATTGTGTCGCTCACGCCGGGCGCCGCGCGTGCGCAATCGAGCACGGCCACGCTCACCGGGACCATCAAGGATTCGAGCGGTGGCGTGCTTCCCGGCGTGTCGGTGACGGCCCGCAGCATCGCCACGAACGAGACGCGCACGATGATCTCGGGAGGCGACGGCCTGTATCGCATCGCGAACATCCCACGGGGCACGTATCTGGTCACCGCGGAGCTGCAGGGATTCAAGACGGCAAGGCAGTCCGACGTCCTGCTCACCGTCGGAGAAACGGTGCGCCTCGACTTCGCGATGGAGGTCGGACAGGTGTCGGAGACGGTCCAGGTCAGCGGCCAGTCACCGTTGGTCAACACGGAAGAGGGGCGCATCTCGTACCTGGTGGACGAGAAACGCGTCGCGGAGCTGCCGCTGAACGGCCGCAACGCCTTTCAGTTGATGGAGCTGCAGCCGGGGGCGGCGGCGAACCCGACCAATGCCGTGCTCGGCGGAGTAGCGGGCGGCAACACCGCATTCGTCAACGGCCAGCGCAACCGCGCCAACAACTTCCTCCTCGACGGAACCGACAACAACGACCAGTTCACGGCCGGCCGCGTCTCGATTAACCCGAATGTCGACGTGATCCAGGAATTCCGCGTCTCGAGCAACAACTTCTCAGCCGAGTTCGGGCGGAACAGCGCGTCGGCGGTGACGGTGGTCACCAAATCGGGGACGAATCAGCTTCACGGCACGGCGTACGAGTTCATCCGGAACGACCGGTTCGATTCGCAGACGGTGTTCGCACGGGCCAAAGATCCGCTGCGCTTCAATCAGTTCGGCGCCACCAACGGCGGACCTATCGTGAAGAACAAGCTGTTCTACTTCGGCGCGTACGAGGGGCTGCGCCTCACGCGTGGCGTGTCGCTGGTCCGGACCGTCGAAACGCCCGAACTGCGGCGGCTGGTCGCGGACCGATTTCCGAATTCAATCGCCAATTTCCTGTTCACGAACTTCCCGTCGCCCGCACCGACTACCAACATCCGCGACGTCGGCCAGCCGGTCGCCGGCCTCGCCACCGACAGCCTGCGCAACACTCCGTCGCTGGCGAACAATCCCAATTTCGTCCCGACCAGCGGCGGGCTGTACCGCAACCAGCTGCAGGCCACGCCCGACGGCATCCCGGACCTCGGGACGGCCTCGATTCCGCTGTCGGAAAAGACCACGGCGAATCAGTTCAACATCCGGCTCGACCAGGAGCTGTCGAGCAGTCAGCGGCTGTTCGGCCGCGTCATCTACGATCACAATCTCGCCGACGATCTCCAGTCCATCGTGCGACCGGGGTTCAATCAGCCGACCGATCAACGGGGGACGAACGCGACGATCGGGCACACGTGGGTGGTCTCGAACCGGACCGTGAACGAAGCGCGGTTCGGCCTGAGCCGCCGCAAGCGTGGACTGCTTGCCGACAATCCCGGCGTGCCGAACATCAGCTTCGACGACGGCGTGATCGGCCTGGGCGTGTTCTCGACGAATCCGGCGGAGTTCATTCAGAACACGTTTCACTGGGTGGACACGGTGACGTCGACCGTCGGCGATCACGCGCTCAAGTACGGCGGAGAGGTCCGCTACATCCAGGACAACTCGGACTTCGCCGTCCGCCGCCCGTCGATCTCGTTTCTGAGCATCCTCGACTTCGCGCAGGATGAGGTGTCGCGCATCACCAACGTCGGCATCAATCCGGGCACCGGTCTGATCGAATCGAACGTCCGCAACTTCCGGTTCAAGGAATACGGTGTCTTCCTGCAGGACGACTGGAAGCTGAGACCGAACGTCACGCTGAACCTGGGGCTCCGCTACGAGTGGTTCGGACGGCCGACCGAAGTGAACAACCTGCTCACGAACATGGTGCCGGGACCCGGCGCCGACATTTTCGAGCAGGTGAAGAACGCGACGGTCGGTCAGGTCAAACAGGTGGTGCCCGACGACTACAACAATGTCGGCCCGCGGCTCGGGGTCTCGTGGGATCCGTGGAGCAACGGCAAGCTGGCGATCCGCGGCGGCTACGGGATCATGTACGAGCGGTTGTTCAACAACTCGATCACGAACATCCGGTTCAATCCCCCGTTCTACGCGTTTGCGGTCGCCAATCCGGTCGTCGTCGTCTCGCAGGCCGGCATTCCGATCGCGTACGGCCCAACCAATCCAGACGGCAGCCGGCGTAACGAGCCGATCACGATCACGGGCGACAATCACAACGTCGGCGTGCCGCCCGGGTTGGGCATCGTCGGCAACATCATCGGATGGAATCCGTTGTTCGGCACCTCGCAGCAGTCGCTCCGCGTGCCCGATCCGTTCGGGCGCGACGCGTACACGCACAACTGGTTCGCCGGCGCGCAAGTCGAGCTCGTCTGGAAGATGGTCCTCGAGGCGAATTACATCGGGAACGTCGGGCGCAATCTCGGCCGCATCGTGGACTACAACACGGTCCGCGGCGATCTGTTCGATGGCCGGCTCGATCGACTGAACCCGACGTTTGGCGGCATCAACTTCCGCGCGATGATCGCGCACAGTCGCTATCACGCTGGGCAGTTTCAGCTGAACCGACGGTTCGCGCAGGGCTTTACGGGACAAGTGTCGTACACGTTCAGCAAGGCCATGGACAGCGGCTCCGACGTGCAAATCGGCGGCAGTCCGGTCGATGCACGCGCGTTGGAGCTGGAATGGTCGGCCGCCGATTTCGACGTGCGGCATCGGCTGGTCGCGAATTTTCTCTGGGAGATCCCGTTTCTCAAGTCCGCCGGCGGGATGAAAGCGTCGCTCCTCGGCGGGTGGCAGATCAACAGCATCGTGCAGTACCAGACCGGTTACCCGTTCTCGATCACCACCAGCGCGCCGTACCCGACCGGCGACTACAACGGTGACGGCGTGAACAACGATCGACCGAACATGCCGACCTTCGGCCTGACCCTGCCGGACACGAGCCAGCCGGCCTACATGACGGGCCTGTTCAAGGCGACCGACTTCCCGCGGCCTGACGTGCTCGGAAACATGCCGCGCAACGGCTACCGCGCCCCGCGCTATATGACCACGGACATTTCATTGTTCAAGAACTTCGCGATCGCCGGGACGCAGAGCACGAAGATTCAGGTCCGCGTCGAGGCCTTCAACGTGTTCAACAGCGTCAACCTGAATCGACCCCAGGGCAACCTGGCGTCGGCGACCTTCGGACGCTCCACCCAGTCGTTCCCTGGCCGCGAGATCCAGCTCGCGCTGAAGCTGATCTTCTGATCGCGTTCCCGTTCGGACGATTCGCTTTTCTCCTTCTGTTCACGGCGGCGTGCCGTCAGGCGCCGTCACACACGCCGGCGCAACACTCCGTGATCGTCGTCACCATCGACACACTGCGGGCCGATCACGTGACGCCGCAGATTGCGCCGGCGCTCGACCAACTGCGGAAGACGTCGATCGAATTCACCGATGCCGTCACCGTGGCGCCGTTGACGCTGCCTGCGCATGCGTCGCTCTTCACGGGCCTGTACCCGCCGCGCCATGGCGTGCACGACAATCACGTGTCGTCGTTGCCTGAGGACGTCCCCACCTACGCCGCGCGTCTGAAGCAGCGTGGCTATGCGACCGGCGCGTTCGTGAGCGCCGTGATGCTCGACCACCGCTACGGCCTCGACCGCGGGTTCGACGTGTACGACGACCGCATCGACGGTCCCGAGCGCGCCGCTGTCGATACGCTTGGACGCGCCGGAACGTGGCTGCAGACGGCGTCGCGCCCCTTCTTTCTCTGGATCCACCTGTTCGAGCCGCACGCGCCATACCGCACGGGCACCTACGCATCGGAGGTGACGGACGTCGACAGCGAGCTCGCGACGTTCTTCACGACGCTGCACGCGCGCCAGCTCTGGGACGACATCGTGCTGAGCGTCACGTCCGACCACGGCGAGAGCCTCGGTGAGCACGGCGAGAAGACGCACGGCTTCTTCGTCTACGACTCGACGATTCGCATCCCGTGGCTGCTGCACGCGCCCGGCCGGCGTGCCGCCCGGTTTGCGCCGCAAGTGCGGATCGTCGATCAGATGGCGACGATCATGGCGCTCGCAGACGCCGGCGCCAGCGCGCCCGGCGGGATCGACGGCGTGAACCTGCTGCCGTTTGTCGACGGCAACCGCTCGCCGGATCTCGAGGCATACAGCGAAACCTATCTCCCACGCGATCAATTCAACTGGAGCGAGCTGCGCGCGCTGCGGCGAGCCGGCCGCAAGTTCATCGATGCGCCCCAGCCTGAGCTCTACGATGTGCAGGCCGATCCGGCTGAATCAGCGAACCTGTACGCGGAGGAGCGGCCGAACGCCGAATCGCTCGCTCGCCAGCTTGCGGCGGTCGAGCGCAGCGGCTCACACAACACTCGCGTCCGCTCGTCGAACGACGTCGAAGCCGACAAGTTCATGGCGCTCGGGTACATCGGCTTCTCCCCGCCGCTTGCCCGAGCACGCGCCGATCGCGGCGCCGATCCCAAGGCCAAGCTACCGGTCTACACGCTGACGATGGACGCGATCGAGCTGTCGGAAACCGGCCGGCCCGACGCCGCGTTGCACGCGCTGAGGCGCGCTCGCGCGCTGGACGCCGATGTGACGCAGGTGCACTTTCTCGAGGGCGCGATCCTCGGCGGGCGAGGCGATTTCCGAGGCGCGGCGGCCGCGCTCGAACGCACGCTCGCGTTGAATCCCCGGTTCGTCGCGGCACGCCTGAAACTGGCGCTCGCCTACCTGCGCCTCGGCCACGATCGTGCGGCGGAGCAGCAGCTCGACGCGGTGCTGCGGGATGAACCGGCCAACTACCGCGCGTACCACGATCTGGCCGCGATCGCGTATGCCCGCGGCGAGTTCGATCACGCCGAGGCGCTCGAACGCAAGGCGCTCGCGATCAAATCCGACTACTTTGATGGCTGGAATGCGCTCGGCGCGGCGCTCATCATGAAGCACCAGGCATCAGCCGCCGTGGACGCGCTGCAGAAAGCGACCGACATCAACCCGCGAAGCGGCCAGGCGCTGCACAATCTGTCGCTCGCGCTAGCTGCGGCGGCACGCCGCGATGAGGCGGAACGTGCGGCGGTGCGAGCCTGCGCCGCGGATCGCCAGTACTGCCGTTGAGAAGTACGGCAGCCTTCAGAGCGCGTGAAGAAATCGCGCTATTTCTTTCAGAGTGCATTTCACAATTACCTCGCCACCACGGGGGACACGGAGGATAGGAGGTTCGAACCGCTTGGAAACGGGATTTTTCCTCCGCGTCCCCCGCGTCCTCCGTGGTGGAGATCTTAATTCTGAAACGCGCTCTCAAGGCTCTTCAGCCGAGCATTCTCGGAACGGCGGGGAGTGCGTCGAGAAGCCGCCGCACGCGCGCATCGCGCGAGGCCGCGACGACCCCGGGACGATCGCAGGCGATCAGCTGACCCTCTTCGATCACGCCGACGCGATCGCCGAGTGCGAACGCCTCACCCATGTCATGCGAGACGATGATCACCGTCTTGCGAACGCGCTGTTGAATCCGGCGGAATTCCGCGTGGAGCTCGGCGCGCGTCAGCGGATCGAGCGCGCCGAATGGCTCGTCCATCAGCAGCACCGGCGGATCGACGGCGAGCGCCCGCGCGACACCGACCCGCTGGCGTTGGCCACCGGACAGCTCGTCGGGCCATCTCGTCTCGAACTGCTGCGGGGCGAGTCCCACCAGGTCGAGCAGCTCGTGCACCCGCGCGTCGATGCGGTCGCTCGCCCATCCCTCGAGCCGCGGCGCCACCCCGACGTTGCGCGCCACGCTCATATGCGGAAACAGTCCGACGTCCTGCAGCACGTATCCGACGCGGCGCCTCAGCCGAATGGGCTCCCACTCGCGCGTGTCGCGTCCTTCGACGATCACGGCCCCGTCATCGGGCAACAACAGCCGATTCACGAGCTTGAGGATCGTCGTCTTGCCCGAGCCACTGCGGCCGACGAGCGCCAGCACCTCGCCGGTTTCGACCGTCATGTTGAAATGGTCGAGCACGAGCGGGCCGCCGGGACGGCGGAACGCGACGTCGCGAAACTCGATGGCGGGACTGGGCATCGCGCTTGCGACGGTATCACCGGAGACTGACCGCATGCCACAGGACGAAGATCTATCGCCTTTTTCTCGTCGGCGGCGTGTTTGATCCGCTACGCTGATCTTGGTGTCCTTCGTGTCCTTTGTGTTGATTCAGCGCCGCGACATCGAATGGAAAACCGCTCTAGAAGCGCAGGAAGAGTGACGCGCCTGCGGCCGGCGACACGTGAGCTCGATTGTCGGGCGCGACGCCCTTCTGCCGGACGACGGCGCGCGCGTCGACGCGCGCGCCGATCCCTTTCCACCATCCCGCCTCGCGAGACACGACCATGACCTTCACGCCGGCGCCCGCCTCGTAGATCCGCCCGGTCACGATGAGCGTGCCGTCGTTCTCGAGCTGACGCAGATACCCGGCGCCACCGCGGACGAACACGCGCGCGCGCCGCTCGAGACGCGGCAGCCGCGGATACCAGAGCCCCGCGCCGCCGATCGTGATTTGCTGGATCGTGCCGGTGATCGTCAGCGGTGCGTTACTCGATTCGGCGTCGGAATCGACGCGCGTCTGAAGTTGCGGTTTCGTGTACGAAGCAAACGCTTCGGCCTCCAGTCGACGCAGCAGGCGCAGCCCGAGATGCCCCTCAAG
>MNEX01000071.1 GCA_001917905.1 Acidobacteria bacterium 13_1_40CM_65_14 | reverse complement strand
ACGCTCCACCACAGAGGACACCGGGGACACGGAGGATAAGCCTCGTTAGCATTGAACCTCAGCGTCCTCGGTGTCCTCCGTGGTGGAGCGTTTGATCTGTCAGGGTTTCTTGTTTCCTAACAGTCCGGTCCCTCCGATGTAGCTCGGATCCTGCAGCTGCACGGAAATCCCGTCGGGGTCCATGAGATAGAGCTCTTTTGTGTCGCCGCGCTGGCGGATGCGGGCGCGAACGCCGCGATCGGTCAGCGTCTTCAGGACTTTGTCCGCGTCGAAGTTCTCGACAGCCAGGCACAGGTGATTGATCGATCCTTGCGTCGCGTTCTGCGGCGCGGGATAGATACCGAGGAACCCGGCGCCCGCATTCAGGTTGATGCCCGGATCCTGGTGCGTCAGCACCGGCATGCCGAAGAGATCCTGATAGAACTGCGTCGACTTCTTCACGTCGGGCACGAAGATGCTGACGTGATTCAACTGCTTCACGGGGCCGAGCGGCGCGGCAAGCTGCCACGCCGCGGCTGGCGCCGCGGCGACTGAAGCCGCCGGTGCGACGGCGACGGCCGTGAGCGCCGCCAGCAAGTCGCGGCGTGTCATGTGGCCGTTCTCGTATCTGCGCAACAGCTGATCGAATCCTGCAGTCATGATCTCTCCTTCGCTCATCTGATCGCGCGCGCGGTCCCGTCGGGCAGCTTCAGCGCGGTGACGAACGCGGTCTCCGGGATTTCGTAGAGCAACGCCAGCGTGGCGTGGGTCGTCGTCTCGACGATCACGCTCGTCGGACTGTTGCGGGTGACGGCGATGATGCCGTCGGTCGGCAGAATCTGCGTCATCTCCTGTCCCATCGGGATCTTGTCGACCGGAAACAGCAAATCGCCGCCGCCGCCGGCTGCGAACGCGACGTACTCCGCGCCGCCGTCCACCGCCAGCCGGAACGTGGCGAGCTCCGCCGCGACGTCGCTCTCGCCGACCGCGAGCTCCACGAGGTACAGCCGATGGCCCGGCGCCGCCTCGATGGTGCCGCTGATGCGCAGCGCCGGATTCGAATACGCGACGGCGCCCGTCATCGTCTTGCTGACGGTGACCTTCGCGTCAATCCGAGGATGCTGGCCAATCGCCGCGATCGACAGGACGGCAAAAGCAACCGCTGAGCACGCAGAGAGCGCAGAGCGAGTTTTTCTCTGCGATCTCCGCGAGCTCCGCGGTTGCGTTTGTTTCGCAAAGCAGACCAACGACGCAAGCGCGACGATCGCGACGGACTCAGGCCGCAACCTCTCCACCACTGAGGACACGGAGGACAGGAGGTTCAAACGTGAAGAAAAAGTACATTGCCTCTGTGGTCCCTGCGTCCTCCGTGGTGGCGAGTTGTAATTCTGCAACGCGGTTTTAGGGTTGCCCGGCGGGCGTCGAGGATCGCGTCGCCGGCGCGCCGTTCCACCAGTACTGCCGTTCGAGCTTCTTCGGCGATGGCCACATCCGATCGAGCGTGTCCCCTTCGTACAACTCGCCGTTCTTCATCACATACCTGATCGTCAGCGTGTTGTGGATGTCGGTCAGCGGGTTCTTGTCGAGGACGAGCAGATCCGCAAGCTTGCCGCTTTCGATGGATCCGAGATCCTTCTGCAGTCCGAGCGCCTCGGCGCCGAACATCGTCGCGACGCGGAGCGTTTCGTGCGGCGTCAGACCGCCCGACTGCAGGTTCCAGATTTCCCAATGCGCGCCCAGCCCTTGGAACTGGCCGTGGCTGCCCAGACCGGCGCGGCCGCCCGCATGCACGACGTCCGCGACACCTTTGGCGATACCTTGATGTCCGTACTCCTCCGGCAGGAACCACTGCGCCCGGCGCCGCACCATCGTGTCGTACAACTCGTGCGGGATGAAGCGGCGCATCTTCGGATCGTCGTGCAGCTTCGCCGTCGTCTCGAAGTAGTAGTTCTCCGACCACGGCGCGCCGTACGCGACGAGCGTCGTCGGCGTGTAGAACGTGTGCGTCTTCGCGACGAACTCGGTGACGTCCTTGTAGAGCGGCTGGATCGGCAGACTGTGTTCGGACCCGGTGTAGCCGTCGATCATCTGTGACAGATCCAGCTTCATGTCGAGCGAGCCTTCGGTGGTCGGCATCAGCCGATGCTGCTTCGCCGCCAGAATGATCCACTGGCGGACGATGCGATCGCCGGCGACGTACTGTTTGATCGTGTCGGTCTTGTACGCCTCCTTGTAGCGCTTGACGAAGGCGGCGGTCGCGTCCTTGTCGTCGAGGCCCGACGAGCTGAACACGCCGGGACCGGTGGCGAGGACGCGCGGGCCGATGATGTCGCCGGTCTCGACGAGATCCGCGTACGCGAACACGTCGTTGGTCGACGTCTGTGGATCGCGTGTGGTCGTCACGCCGTACGCCAGGTTGGCGAGATACTGCCACACCTGAGTCTGATGAACGCCGTGCGGCGGCCACATGTGCGCGTGGACGTCCACGAACCCCGGGATGATCGTCTTGCCCGTCACGTCGACGATCCGCGCGCCGGCAGGCCGCTTCACTTTGCCGATCGCGCCGACCGCGACGATGTGATTGTCGGTCACGACGACGTCGCCCTTTTCGATGACGTCTTCGTTCGCAGGACCGTTCATCGTGACGATGCGCGCACCGGTGAGCACGATCGAACCGCTCGGACGGGCGCGCGGCGCCTCGACCACCGGCGTGATGGCTTCCGGCGCGTCGGCGGTGAGCGCCTGACGATAGATCGTCGACCCGAGCGCCCAGGCCACCGCCTTGCCGTCAGCGGTCCACGACAGATAATCGCCGCCCTCGCGCGACAGACGCTTCACCGGCACGATCGAATCGTCACGCCCCTTGATACTCATCTTGACGACTTCTTTTCCGGTACGCGGCAAGCCGACGATCACGTGCTTGTTCTGCAGGCTGACGAACGCCTGGCGGCCGTCGGGCGAGACGCGGATCTCCGCTGCGCCCGGCGGATTCAGTCCGGCGCCGGCACCGGTGATCTCGACGAGCTGCCGGCGATCGAATCCGTCGATCCGGATCGAGGTGAGGCCGCGGCGTCCAGTGAGATAGATGTGGACACTGTCGTTCGCGAAATGCGGCGACGACAAACCGCCCTGCGCCGACCCGATGAGCGTCGACTCGCCGCCGCTGGCGGGAATCCACCGGAGATCCATGTCGGCCGTTTCGCGGATGCCGCTGATCTCGGCGGGCGAATCGTCCTGCTCGACGTCGCTGTGACCCGCCTGGATGTAGCGCAGGTCGGCATACAGCTGATCGGTCCTCGTGCCGGTGACGTAGACGATCTTCGTGCCGTCCGGCGTGTAGACCGGCTCGGAGTAGTACGCGGCGTAGCGCGAGAGCTGTTCCGGCTGGCTGCCCGGCGCCGCGCTCACGCGATACAACTGACCGCCCTCACTCGACCAAGTGACGAACGCCACGTCTCGTCCATCGGGTGACCAGGTGGGCATGAACTCGCCTTGTGAGAGATTCGTCAGCCGCTGCGGTTTCCCGTTTGGCAAATCCATGATCCAGACATGATTCAGCGAGCTGAAGACGACGCGCTTGCCGTCCGGCGAGATGGCCGGCCAGCGAATCAGCTTCGCGCGCACGACCGGGCCGTCATCCACCTTGTTCTCGAACAGCAGGCGCGGCGCGATCTCGGCTTCGACCTTCGCCGTGAACGGGATCACGCGCGAGCCTCCGCTGGCGACGTCCACGCGGTGGATGTGACCGTCGATCGGCACGATGAGCGACTGGCCATCGGGCATGAAGGCGTATCCGGGCATCGTGTCGCGCGACGCGCGCGATTCCTGGTCGTCGCGCGTGACGGGATGAATCAACCAGCGTTCGTCGCCGGTCTCGAGATTCCGGATGCGCAGGCCCGTCGAGGTCTCGAACCGTGTCGCGAAGACCAGCGACTTGCCATCGGGCGAGAGGACGGGACGCATCGCGCTCCCCTGCGCGTTGGTGATCGTGGAGGTGTCGCCGGTCTCGCGATCGAACCGGATGATCTGCCACAGCGGAAAGCGTGCGTTGTACGTGAACGTGCCCATCCGTTCCGCGTAGAAGATGAATTTGCCGTCGGGCGACGCGACCGCGCCCATGCGGTTCGGCGCCGGACGAGGGGGACCGCCGCCCTCGCCCAGCGGCTGCTGCGGCGGCGGCGCCGATCCGATGCGGATGCCGGTGCCGCCGTCCTTGTCGTACAAGAACACGCCGAAGGTCGGCTCGGGCGGCCGCGATTTCGAGGCCAGCAGATACTGCCCATCGGCCGTCCACGACGGCGACAGCATGTACTCGGGGCGATCCTGCGTCGGCCGATCTTTGGTCACCGCGCGCGGATTCGATCCGTCGGCGTTCGCGATCCACAGGTTCTCGACGCCGCTGCGGTCGCTGAGGAACGCGATCGACTTGCCGTCCGGAGAGAACTTCGGCTGGCTGTCGAACGACATACCGCCGGCGATTCTCGACGCGTTGCCGCCGTCGATCGGCAGCGTGTAGAGATCGCCGACGAGATCGAACGCGATCGTCCTGCCGTCCGGCGAGACGTCGAGCGACATCCACGTGCCTTCATCGGTCGTGAACTCGATCGTGTCGGACTTTTCGAGAATGAGGCCGGCAGGGGCGGCGGGCCGATCGCCGGTGTTTTCCTGCCGGTCCTGGGTGTGAACCGCCCACGATGCCGCAAGGACGAGAGCGGCGCCGGTGACCGAACGAATCGCGATCGATTTCATCAGTTTCTCCTGAACTCGTGTCGCGCGAAGGCTCTAGCGGAGCGACGGCGTCGCCGATTATCGCAGAAGGCGATATCGGACAGATGCCGATTCAGTCCGACTGCTCCCGGCGGAGCAATTCCTCGATAGCTTCGCGATAGGTCGCCAGGAACAGCCGGTCCTTGTCGCGACCGAGCGTTTTCTTGGATGTGACGATGTGAAGGAGACTCGCGACGGGTATCTCCACGGCCTCGACGGTGAAGATGCGTCGCTCGCGCCAAACCGTTTCGAAATCAAAATCCGCCATGACGAGCGACAGGTCGACTTCGAGGCCGTTCCGATCACTCGCGCGGACGGCGGCGCGTCGCTCGACGACTCGCCCGGCGAGCCAATGATCGCGCGGCGAATCAAGCGGCTCGTCGCCGCTCCACAGTTCGAAACCAGCATCTTCGCATGCGCTCCAGCACCGGACGAGATTCTCCGCATCTGCGGGAAGGAAGAGATCGCGATCCTCGGTGTGCAACACGAAGCGGGCGGCTTGGGCGTAGTAATTTGCGGCCCAGACGCCCATCACGACATATCGCACGTCGTGTCGGCCGAGAGCGCGCACAAGCGCGAGAAACGGATCCACGCGGATCTACCGCTTACGGATGGCGGCGGCGAAGTGCCTGTCCGACACATGGAGGAGCCGATGAACCCACGTCTTGTCGGCGCCCGACTGGTTACCAGGAAGCGCCTCGATGATCGCGATGCCTCGAAGGAACGGTGCGTCGAGCTCTACGCGGATGGACTTCGCCTCCTCGACGGCGTCATCGAGCATCCGAAACACCGCGTCCAGCTCCGAATCCATCCCGCGATTATACTCAGCGGCCATGCCGACCTGCGCTGAGGTACTTGCCGCCACGCTTCGCGACGCCGGCGTCGAACGGATGTTCGGCCTGCCCGGCGGCGAGATTCTGGATTTCATCGAGGCCGCGCGGAAAGTCGGCATCGAGTTCATCCTCGTCCGCCACGAAGCGGTCGCCGCGTTCATGGCCGACGCCGCGGGACAGATCGCGCGCAAGCCCGCCGTCTGCGTGTCGACGCTCGGTCCGGGCGCGATGAACCTCACGCTCGGCGTCGCCAACGCGTATCTCGATCGCTCGCCGCTCATCGCGATCACGGCCGCGATGTCCACCGCCGCGGCGCCGTACGCGACGCATCAGCAACTCGATCTCAACGCGGTCTTCCGTCCGTTCACCAAGCAGACGATCACGCTCGACGGCGTCAACACGGCGGCGACCGTCCGGCGCGCGTGGCGAACGACCCTCGAGCCGCGATTCGGACCGG
Organism: Acidobacteria bacterium 13_1_40CM_65_14; assembly: GCA_001917905.1. GTDB lineage: Bacteria > Acidobacteriota > Vicinamibacteria > Vicinamibacterales > CAVVIG01 > QHWF01. The sequence continues at coordinate 3,830 of MNEX01000071.1, read as the reverse complement.
TGCATCTCGCGCTGCCGAGCGACGTCGCGCGGCAGCCCGATCGGCAGGCCGAGGATCCCGCGATGGTGACGCTCACGCCCGACGCGCCGCCGGCGCCGAGCGGCGAGATCTGAATCCGTATACCGATGCACCCGCCGTACGACGCTTCGCCGAAGCGGTCGGTGCGCCGGTGTTCGTCACGCCGAAAGCCAAGGGCATGTTTCCGGAGGATCATCCGCTCTTCTACGGCGTCTGCAGCGGCCTCGCGGCTGACGCCGTCATCGTCGACTTCTTCGCGAAGAGCGATCTCCTGATCGGCGCCGGATTCGATCCGGTCGAGTCCGACAAAATCTGGCATCAGACGATGAAGCTGGTGTCGATTGCGCCGGTGACGATCGCCGCCGGCCACTATCGGCCGCCGCTGGAGCTGACCGGCGACGTCACGTCGTCGCTGACGAAATTAGCCGAGCGATCGTACGGACCGTTCGGGTGGACGCGCCAGGACGAAACCGCGTTTCGCGAAGAGCTGGAACTGACGCTGCGTGGCCATTCCCATCCCGCCCATCCTGCCCATCCTGCCCACGGCTTGTCCGCGCTCGAAGTGACGCGGTGCCTGCGCGATTTGTTTCCGCCGGAGACCATCGTCACGACCGACGTCGGATCGATCAAGTCGATCGTCTCGCAGGCGTGGCGCTCCACCCAGCCGCTCACGTTTCTCGAGTCGAATGGGCTCTCGGCCATGGGCTACAGCCTGCCGGCGGCGATGGCGGCGAAACTCGCGATGCCCGATCGGCCCGTGCTCTGCACGATGGGCGACGGCGGCTTCTCGATGGTGTTCGCGGATCTGGAAACCTGCGTGCGGCGCCGCATCCCGTTCGTCACCGTCGTCTACAACGACAGCGCGCTGAGTTTGATTCGGGTCGCGCAGGAGCGGCGCGGTCACGCCGATTACGGCGTCCGCTACGGGCCGGTGGATTTCGCGGCAGCGTCAGCGGCGCTTGGCGCGTGGAGCCGCAAGGCGAATACGTTGGAGGAGCTCGCGGCCGCCGTCAAGGACGCGCGCGGTCTCGATGTACCTGCAGTGATCGAAGTCCCGATCGATCCGAGCGAGTACCGCGCGCACGCGGCACCCTCTCGCTTCGCTCGCTGAATCTGGTAAGCTGAATCTGGTAATTGGATAATCGGGTAATCGTGTAATTTGCAATGACCCGATTACCCAATTACGCGATGCTTAGCGGCCTGACGAAGTGGTGGCCGCCGCTCCGAGGTTCTCGTACCACTTCAGGTTCGCCGTCGAGGATCCGATGCAGACGATGTCGATGCGCTTGTCGCCGTTGAGATCGGCCACGACGCAGCCCGAGGCCGCCATCGTGCCCTGGTCCAGCACCTGGTGCTGCCACTCGCCGTTCGGATCGCTTGGCGCGTACATGACGTGGACTCCGGGACTCTTCGCATTGCGATCACCGGCCACCACATCGTCCCTGCCGTCGCCGTTCAAGTCGGCGACCGCGACCTCGTGACCTTCGGTCATGGTGTTGAAGATCACCCGGCGCTCCCACTTTCCGCCGCGATCCGTGTAGACGACGATTTCGCTGCCGTGCCACGGCTCGACCGAGGCGAGGAACCGCTTGCCGTTCTGCTTGCCGACGGCGACGTCGCTCGCGCCAAGCTTCGGCGCTTTATCGGTGTTGTGTCCCGGCGACAGCAGCTCGCTCTGCCACTTCAGGTCGGCGCCGCGACCGCTGGCGCGCCACAGCGTGATGCCGTCGAACGAGGTGACGAGGATCTCTGAGCGACGATCGCCATCCCAGAACACCGGTCGGACGCGATGGATGATGCCGTTCACGTCGTTCGTAATCACCTGCCGCTTCCAGTCGCCTTGCCGGTAAAAGAACAGCGGCGCTTTGTCCTGGTCGTACGTCGGGGCGGCGCTCTTCGCGCCGACGAGCGGCGCGTTGATCAACTCCTTCTTGCCGTCGCCGTCGACGTCGGCCCAGGCGATGTGATGCGACGTGGGAAACTTGTCGATCTGCTGCGTCTTCCATCGCTGGCGCGGATCGCCGTCGTGCCGCACAATCCACACGATGCCTTCACTCGACGCGGGCGACATGTTGAAGCCGTTCTCGACCGCAACCTCTGGAATACCGTCGCCGTCGATGTCCGCGGCGGCAAAGTTCACGATGCCGGCGAGACCGTCGGCCATCACGTGACGTTCCCACGTCGGGTTCTCGTACCACGCCAGCTCCTGCACGCGCTGGCTGGTGCCGATCACATCGAGCTTGCCGTCTTTGTTGACGTCGACCACGCCCACGGCGTAGCCGCCGGGAAACTTCGTCTCGATGTCGTGCGCGCGGAATTCCACCGGACCGGCCGGTGCCCCAGTGACAGACACGATGGCCAGCGATGCCGCGCCGGCCATGAGCACAAGTCTTTTCATTCGCATGGCTGAATCACCTACAGAAGAAAGAGGACAGTCGCCGCTGACCATCGCCGCGAGCGAACGAGCGAGCGGTGGTAGGCGCTGGGGGTAGGGCCCCAGCGCAAACTAAAGAAAGAGGGCGACGACCTTTCGATCGTCGCCCTCACGCATTCCACATTCCAAATTCAGAATTCTGAATTACACCCCGGCCGTCGTGCGAGTCTTCGCGGGGAAAATCTCCTTGAACGCCTTCGTGAAGCGGTCCATCTCGTCGGCCGTGCCGACCGAGACGCGCATGTGCTTCGTCATCGGCGGGAACGGCCGGCCGACGGCGACCTTCTTCTGGGCGAACTCCTGGATGACCGGCTGAATCTCGCGGCCGATTTCGACCATGAAGAAGTTGGTCTCTGACGGGATGCATTCGTACCCATACGCCTGCAGCTCTCCGGTCGTCTTCTTGCGTAGATCGAGCGTCTTCTTCTTCACATCGGCCTGCGACGCCGTGTCCTTCAGCGCCGTGACGCCGCCCCACTTCACGAGCGCGTTGATGCTGCCCATGCTATACGGCCGCATCTTCTGGATCGTCTCGGCCGACGCGATGGCGTAGCCGAGCCGCATGCCGGCCAGCGCCGCGATCTTCGAGAACGTGCGCGCGATGATCACGGGGCGGCCTTCGATGACGTACGGCACCGACGTCGCGTACCGCGGATCCTCGACGAAGTGGTGGTACGCCTCGTCGATCAGCACCGGCATGCCCTTCGGAAGGCCGTCGAGGAGCTGCTTGACTTCGTCCTTCGTGACGATGAGGCCGGTCGGGTTGTTCGGGTTGCAGAGGTAGACCAGCCCGATCTCGCTCGCGTGATCGTTGGCGGCCTTGATCATCGACGCGATGTTCTGCGTGTAGTCCTTGTTGAGCGGCAGCTTGATCGCGCTCGTCTTGATGCTCGTGGCGTGCTGATACACCGTGCTGTACGTCGGCTCGACGCCGAGCACTTTCTTGCCGCCCAGCAGGAACGTCGTCCCGACGACGTCGAGGATCTCGCCGGAACCGGCGCCGAGCAGAATGTTCTCGGGCTTCACGCCGTGATGCTTGGCGATCTCGCCGACGAGATTACCGTCCGGATACCCGTAGCGGTTCGCGTACTTCCACGCCGAGTTCATCGCCTTCATGACCGAGTCGGGTGGTCCCCAGCAGTTCTCGTTGCTGGACAGATGTGCCATCGCGTCGTAGTCGTTCATCGGCACGCTTGGCCGTGGCGAGGCGCCCGGCGCCTGATTCCTCGCCTGCGCCAGGACATCGGTGTCCGGGTGGATTCCCAGATAGCCCAGGGCGGCGGCGAGTCCGCCAACGAAGCTGCGGCGTGAAACACTCATGATTCCTCCAATATCACGTGGGGCTCTGCCCCACACCCCGGCTCGGTCGCTCGCGGGG
>MNEX01000108.1 GCA_001917905.1 Acidobacteria bacterium 13_1_40CM_65_14 | reverse complement strand
CAGCCAGGCTGTCCGCATTCCGAAGGAGTTTCACCTCGAAGCTGAAGAGGTCGAGATTCGAAAGCGCGGCGGCTCGTTGGTGCTCAAACCCCGAAAGAAATCGTGGGCGGCTCTCATCGACAGCCTGAAGAAGTTCAGCGACGACTTCATGGAGCAAGGGCGACATCAACCGCCGATTCAGAATCGCGGCCGCGCGTTTTGATGAAGTTGATGCTCGACACCAACGTCTGCATCTATCTGATCAAGGAGCATCCCGCCTCGATCCTCGAGCGGTTCGCCGCGCATCCAGTCGGAGACATCGGCATTTCTGTGATCACCCTCGCAGAACTTGAATACGGCGTCGCGAAGAGCAGCCGGCCTGCGAAGAATCGCGAGGCCCTGGAGCAATTCGTCTCACCGCTCGACGTGGCTCCCTTCGACCGCCCGGCGACCGCCGCGTACGGACGACTGAGGACCGCTCTCGAGAAGAAGGGTCAACCGATCGGGTCAATGGACCTGCTGATCGCCGCACACGCGATCAGCCTCAACGTCCGATTGATTACGCACAACGTGAAGGAATTCGGAAGGGTGCCGGGCCTGCGCATCGAGGATTGGGCGTGACAATGGCCCACGAAAAACGCTTTGCAAACTTTTGCAACGCGAGGTCGTGTACCCCACCCTGATCGGCATCGATCGGCAATCGCCCCGATCGATTTTGCTCGGAAAAACACGGTACGCGTCGATTGACCACCACCGTGGTCGGCTTAGAAGGCCGGTGCTCTATCCAACTGAGCTACGGGCGCGGAGATGTAAGGGACTTCAGTGTAGCAAGAGCTGACGGGCGTTCGTTGAGCAGGACGCGTGGCGAAGCGCGGGAGCGGCACGACGCCGCCCCCGCGAGGGCCTCACGCGATCAGTAGGCGAACCGAACCTCGGCCACGACCGTCCGCTTGATGATGTCGCCGAACACGTGCTGCTGGATGTCCTCGTTCGTCAGGTTCGTGCCTTTCACGAGCGTCGTGATTTTTCCGCCGTTCCACTTCACGCCGAAGCTGCCGTTCAGCATGGTGTATGCGTCGGTGAATCCGTGATACGGCGACGACAGCACGTCGCTCCAGAACGCTTTGTCCGAGTAGTTGACCGAGACGCTGCCGAGAAATCGTCCTTCATCGGCGTTGAAGCCGACGTTGAATCGATTGGTCGGCGGCAGTGAGAGCTCCGCGGCGGGAAACGGATTCGGATCGTCGAGCACTTTGGGCTTCGCCTGCCAGGAGTAGTTCGCGAACGCGGTGAGTCCGCGGCGGAGGCGGTGATCGACCGAGAGCTCGACGCCCTTCTGCCGGAGCGGTCCGAGATTGAGGTACGCGAATCCCGTTCGCGGGAGAAAGATGCCGCGCTGCGCGAGGACGGCGAGAATCACCGGCGGCAGCGGCCATCCGGGCGGCGGATTCGCGGCCGTGTAAGGATCGGTCGTCGCGGGCAGCTGCACGAAGTTGAGGTTGTCCTTGAGAGCGTTCACGTAGAACGCCGCGCCGATCGTCGTGCGCGACAGAAACGTCCCCGTGTAGCCAACCTCGTACGCGGTGAGCGATTCTTCCTTCAGGTCCTGCTGCGCGGCGCCGTTGATCGGCACCTTGCTGCCGACCGCGTGCACGACGAGCGGAAACGGCGCGGCGATGCCCAGCGCGCGGAGATCGGTCGGCGCGACAATGGCGATGTCGAGAAAGTTGTGGATGGTGGACGGCGATCGGAACGCGCGGTTGTACGAAACGCGCAACGACTGATCGGACGTCACTTTGAACACCGCCGCGAGACGCGGCGAGAACACCGGATCTTTCAGGTTTCCGAACTTGTCGACGCGGCCGCCGATCGTCAGCCGCACCGGATCGAGGAACACTTCATCCTGCACGTAGGCGCCGAGCTCGGTTCGGTTCTCCGCCGCGGGCGCGATCGTGATGTCGAAGTTGTTCTGCCGGACGTTGCCCCCGACGGTCAGGACCTGTTTCTCGCCGGCGCGCCAGGTGTCGCCGACCTCGACGTCGTAGGTCTGAGTCTTGAAGTTCAGCTGCAGCGGTTTCTGTGTCGACGGGTCGACGAGCAGCAGGTTCGGCGCCTCGGCGCTGGTCAGGTTGGTGAACGCGTTCACCTTGAACCCGCCCTTGCGATAGTTCACTTTGCCGTAGCCGAGGTACGAACCTTTCTGGATGTCGAACGGTCCGACGCCGGTGTGAATGATGCCGGACGTTCCCGCCACGCCGCCTTCATAGGTGAGCCGGCCGCCTTCGATCTCCTGATCGACGCGTGCGCTGAACTTCGGCTGGCTCGTGCCGGAGTTCTGAAACGACGTGCCGACCGAGCCGGCGGCGTCAATCGGATACGACGCGCCGCCGACGGTCGTCCGGGGATCGCGCGGATCCTGGATGACCGGAATGGCACCGGTCGGACGCGGAAACGGATCGGAGTTGAAGTAGCCGGCCGACACGCGATACGACCACTTCGTGTTGGGCGCCTGCGCGACCGTCGCGTTCGCGCCGAAGAGCGTCCCCATGCCTTTGCCGACGCCCGATCCGGCATTGCGGCTGAATCCCCCCGCCGTGATCGACGCCGTTGTGCCGACCGACTGGCGTGGCGGCTTCGTGATGATGTTGACGGCGCCAGTGAGCGCGTTGGCGCCCCACACCGCCGACGCCGGTCCGCGAACCACTTCGATCTGTTTGATGTCGGTCATGCTCATCGGCAAAAAGTCCCACAACACGATGCCGAGGAAATCGAGATAGATCGATCGATCGTCGAGCAGGACGAGCTGCGTGCTCGTCAGCGTCGACGTGCTCTGGCGGCTCGTGATGTTCACGTCGCGCGCTGACAGCTGAATCACGTTGACGCCTGGGACTGAGCGGAGCAGGTCGCCGTAATTCTGCGCGGGTGTACTGTGCAGCGTTTCGGCCGTCACGATGCTCATCGTCGCCGGCGCATCAATCAGCGCCGCCTCGGACTTGGTCGCGCTGACGACGACGGTGTCGGTGAGGCTAGCGACGCGCAGCGTGATGGCGGGCACCTCGACGTTCGAGGCGCCGACGATCACCTCGTTCTGCACTGCGGGGGCGAAGCCGACGAGCGTGACCTCGATCTTGTAGGTGCCGGGTCGTACGTCGCGGAAGCTGTATTCGCCGCGCGGGCCTGACACGGTCGGGGCATGAGCGCCCGGTCCGATCAGTTCGACCGTCGCGCCGGGCACCGCAGCGCCGGACTGATCGACGACCGTCCCGGAAATGGTGGCAGTTTGGGCCAGCACCGGCGCGCCGAGCGCGCACATCAGCGCAGTGGCCAGGAGCACACGAGTCATCGCCGTACCTCCTTTGGGTAGAGCCAGACTAGCGTACCCCATCGTGGATGCTCGACCCTCAGGCCGACGCGATGCTGTGCGCAACACACTGGTCGTGGCTGCCGGCCTCGTCGGCGCCACGGCGCTGATGCTGCGTTCGCTGCTCTCGGCGGCGACGCACGCGATTCCCGGCGAGCTGCGCGATCACCAACGACTATGTCAAGGCCTTGCGTTTGAACTGCCGGAGTCCAAACGCGAGGAACGCGGCGTTGAAGAGCACGAGCGCCGTGAGAATCGCCGGCTGCGGCAGATGCGGGAACTGCGGGACGAGCGCGCTGCGGAACCCTTCGCTCGCGTACACCAGCGGATTCACCAGCACGATTCGCTTCAACAGCGGAAAGGCCGCGAGCGCCTGCCATGGATAGTACGTGCACCCGAAAAAGATCATCGGCGCGAGCACCAGGCTGAACATCAGGCCGACCTGCGTCGGTCCAACCGTGCAGCCGAGAGCGAGACCGAGCGTGGACGCAAGGCAGGCGACGAGCACGGCGAGCGTCAGCAGCAGGCCGATGTGATCGCCGCTCAGCGACACACCGCCCATCACGAGCCACGCGGTCGGGATCACCACGAGTCCGGCGATGAGCGCCTGAATCATCCCGGCGACGACTTTTTCGACCGCGAGCCACTCCATGTCCATGGGCGCCAGCAGCCGGTCTTCGATCTCTTTGGTGAATTGGAATTCGGAGACGAGCGGCATCGCGACCGCCCACGTGCCGGTCATCACCATGCTCAGCGCGATGATGCCGGGAAGCAGCAGCGATTTGTACTGCGGCGACATGAGGCCGCTCGTGGTCATGACGCGGCCGAAGACGAAGACGAACATCATCGGCTGCAGCAGCGTCTGGAACGCCAGCGTGACCGCGTTGCGCCGTGCGACGTGCGCGTCGCGCGCGAGCATGGCGACGAAGGTCTTGAGATTCATGATCGCGGCCGCCGAGACATGCCCGCCCCCATCATCGCGCGCCAGACCGCGTCGGGCAGCACGGCGTGAATGGCCAGCGCGATGCGCCCCCTCACGGGATACCGCAGGCGATCGGAAGGATCGGTCGCCGCCTTGAAGACCATCTCCGCGATCGGATCGGCGGGCGGGGCCTTGCGATCCTGGTGCACGACCCACGATTTCATGGTGTCGATCTGCGGCTCGTACGTGCTGAGCGTCACGCACTCGAGCGAGCTGATGAAACCCGTCTTGAAATGCGCGGGTTCGATCAGCTTCACCCGGATCCCGTGCGCCTTGAGCTCGTAGCGCAGCGACTCCGACAGCCCTTCGACGGCATGCTTGCTGGAGTAGTACGCCGAGAAGAACGGACTGCCGAAGCGGCCGCCGAGCGACGACACGTTGACGATGGTCCCGCGATGCTGCCGACGCATGACGGGCAGGACGTGGCGAGTCACGGCCGCCAGGCCGAACACGTTGACCTTGAACTGCTGTTCCAGTTGGCCGGCGCTCATCGCCTCGAGCGGCCCGAAGACGCCGTAGCCGGCGTTGTTGACGAGGACGTCGATCGTGCCAAAACGTTCGACCGTTGCCGCCACGGCCCGCGCGATCGACGCTTCGTCGGTCACGTCGAGCGCGAGCGCGGCGACGTTGGGCGCCTCCAGCGCCGCCAATGTTTCAGGATGACGCGCGGTGGCGGCCACGTTCCACCCGTGCGCGGCAAAGCGCTGCGTCGTCAAGCGACCGATGCCCGACGAACACCCGGTGATCAGGACGGTCGGCATCGCTATTCCCTCAGGCTTCGTCCGGTGTGATGCAGGAACAGATTCTCGAGGCTCGGCTCGGAGATGTGCAGGTCGCGGATCGTCGCGCCCGCGTCCGATGCGGCCGAGACGAGCGCCGGAACGAGCGGGCCGCCGTGGTCGCTGTAGACGTCGATTTGGCCGTCGCTTGGCGCGCGCACTTCGGTGACGCCGGCCAACTGTTTCAGCGCGTCCACCATGCCGGCCGGCGTCGAGGCGACATGCAGCCGGACGAGAAAGCCGCCAGGCACGGATCGCTTCAGCTCCTGCGGCGAGCCGAGCGCGATGATCTTGCCGTGATCGACGATGGCGACGCGGTGACAGAGCGTGTCGGCTTCTTCCATGTTGTGCGTCGTGAGGAGAATCGTCTTGCCGCGCGCGTTGTAGTCGCGGACGAGGTCGCTCAGCAGGAGACGCGTCTGCGGATCGAGACCGGCGCTCGGCTCGTCGAGAAACAGGACGTCGGGATCGTGCATCATCGCGCGCGCGATCGACAGGCGTTGCATCAGCCCGCCAGAGAATCCAAACACCAGTTGATTCGCGCGATCGGTCAGCTTGAACCGATCGAGCAGGGCGTCGGCGCGCTGCTGCCGCTCGGCTGAAGGCAGACCGAAGTACGCACCGTGAAAGGTGAGGATCTCGCGCGCGGTGAGCGCGAAGTCGAGATTCGGCCGCTGCGGGACGACGCCGATCAACCGCTTCACGGCCACGCGCTTCTCCCACACGTTGAAGTCGCCAATCCACGCGCGCCCCGCCGTCGGCCGCACGCGCGTCGTCAGGATGCCGACCGTCGTCGATTTGCCCGCGCCGTTGGGCCCGAGCAACCCGAAGATCTCGCCGGGATGGATCTCGAGGGTCAGGCCGTCGAGCGCGACGACTTCGTACTTCGGTTTGGGCTGGCCTTTCGCGCGCCGCGCCCCAAAGCCCTGGCCACCGATCGCCGGCGGGGTGGTGTAGACCTTCCGCAGGCCTTCGGTGCGAATTTTCATTTTTTACTTTCTCGCGGGGCCCCACCCCCGCACGGCCACCCCATCGCGGCTGCCGCGATGGGGCCCCGGCTCGCTGATGCCTCCCGCGCTGCGCGCTGTCGCGCTGGCGCGGGTGGCATGGCCGCAGGCGCTATTCGCACGTGATCCGGACCTGCGCTTTGCCCGAATCGATGTCGATGTTCATCTCGCCGAGATCCTTCAGCATGGTTTCGATCGCCGCCGGATCCAGTTTCGACAGATCGAGATCGATCCCCTGCTCGCGCAGCCGGGCCTGCATGCGCTCGCCGCCGAAGCCGGGAATGATCGCGCCCAGGCGCATGCCGCCGCGCATGATGGCCATGGGCACGCGAATCTTGACGTCTTTTTCGCCACGATGCTCGTTCGCGGGTTTGTGGACGGCGATCTTCAAGTAGCGCGGCTTCTGCGCCGCCGCCGGTTGTTCGGTGGCGGCGGACGCCGCGTCGGTTCGCGTGCCGACGGCGGCGATCAATCGGTGCGCCTCGTCGACGCTGATTTTCCCCTGCGCGAGCAGATCGAGAATGCGCCGCGTGTCGTCACTCATATCGCCTCATTTTTTTCCGAGTTGGGACAGGACGTCGTCGACGGTTGATTCTCCGCGCTCGAGGCGCGTGAGGAGCTCGCTCGTCGACGGCCGCTCGGTTTCCGATGGCGGCTCCACTTCCGCGAACGGGAGAAGAGCGCCGATGCGATTCAGACGGTTCTTGATCGTGGGATAGCTGACGCCGAAGAATTTCTCCATCTGCTTGATCGATCCGTGGCAGCGGACGAAGGCGGCGACAAAGATTTGGTCTTCGGCCGCGAGCCGCGCGAGCGGCGGCAACTCGAAGCGCCCCTCGATCGCGACCTCGCTCGCCACGAGTCTCACGCGTTCGACCTCGATCGGTTGCCCGCCCGTCAGCTTGGTCAGCGCTTGCCAATCTTGAGTTTCCATATCTGCTCTGTAAGTTATGCACGTATTTATCAATTAAGTCAATATTTAACTTAAATAAATTGATATTGTTTTCCCATATGAACGATGTCAGGATTCTCTATGGGAATCCAAGAGGAGACTCCATGGCCGACCGCGCAGACGTCTGGCAGGGCACGCTCGCGCTGATGGTGCTGAAAACGCTCGAAGCGATGGGGCCGCTGCACGGCTACGGCATCGCGCGCCGCATCGAGCAGACGAGCGGCGATCTGCTGGCGATCAACTACGGCACGCTCTATCCCTCGTTGCTGAAATTGGAGCAGGAGGGCTACATCGAATCGGAGTGGGGCGTCTCCGACAACAACCGCAAAGCGAAGTTCTACCGGCTCACGAGCGCCGGCCGCCAACAGGTGCACGAGGAAACGCGCGAGTGGGAGCGGACGACGGCGATCCTCGAACGGTTCTTGTCGCCGCGGGAGCAGTCATGATGAAACGTGTGCGCGTGTGGCTCCGCCGTCTCGCCGGTCTCGTCCATGGTCAGCGTCGCGATCGCGAGCTCGCCGACGAGCTCGATGCCCATCTCCAGATGCACATCGACGACAACCTGCGATCGGGCATGGCACTCGATCAGGCGCGCCGCCACGCGCTCCTCAAGCTGGGTGGCATCGAGCAGACCAAAGAGCGGTACCGCGATCGCCGCGGCGTGCCGTGGCTCGACACGGCGTTCAAGGATGTTGGCTTCGCGTTGCGGTTGATGGCGAGAAGTCCGGGCTTCACCGCCGTAGTGCTCTGCACGCTGGCGATCGGCATCGGCGCGAACACCGTGATGTTCAGCGTCGTCAACACAGTGCTCCTGCGGCCGCTGCCCTATGCGGATTCCGCGCGACTGCTGTTCATAGACAAGGTCAACGTGACGCGCCGCCAGGGGGAGTTGACATCGCCGCCGGATTTCTACGCGTACCGCGCCAAGAACCGCACGCTCGATCACCTCGACGCCTTCTACACGCGGCCCTTCAACCTGACGGGCGGCCAGGATCCGGAACGCGTCCCGACGCTGATCGTCTCGCCGGGATTCTTCAGCACGCTCGGCATCCCGCCGGCGCTCGGCCGTGGCTTCGTGTCAGATGACGAGCAATGGGGGTCCCATCGCGTCACGATCCTGAGCGACGGTCTCTGGAGGCGGCGCTTCGGCGCGGACTCGGCCATCGTCGGCCGGCGCCTCACGATCAACGGCGAGCCGTACGTCGTGGTCGGCGTGCTGCCACCGAAGTTCTCCTTCTTCGGCATCGACGCGCAGATGTTCGTGCCGATGGCCTTCGCACCCGACGACAACCTGAATTCGCACAGCAACTACTTTCTGCGCATGATCGGGCGGCTGAAGCCGGGCGTCACCCGCGCGCAGGCCGCGACGGATCTGAACCGCCTCTCGGACGCGATCATCGCCGAGCAGCACGTGAACACCGGCACGGCCATCGACGTCGGTCCGCTACGCGACGCGCTTGTCAAGGATGTGCGGCAGGCGGTGCTCGTGCTGCTCGGCGCCGTTGCGTTCGTCCTCCTGATCGCGTGCGCGAACCTCGCGAACCTGCTGCTTGCGCGCGGCGCCGTGCGGCGGCGGGAGGTTGCGGTGCGGTTGGCGATCGGTGCGACGCGGGCGCGCCTGGTGCGGCAGTTCCTGACCGAGAGCGTTCTGCTTTCCGTCGCCGGTGGCGCAGCGGGACTCGCCCTCGCGTACGTGGCGGTGGATGCGCTCAACCTCCTCAGTCAGCGCGTGCTGCCGCGATCCGAAGACGTTCACGTCGACCCGGCGGTCCTGGTCTTCACGCTCGGCGTGGCCGCTGTCACCGGCATCCTCTGCGGTCTCGTGCCCGCCATGCACAGCGTCGCGACCGAGGTCGCCGACGATCTCAAGGACGGCACGCGCGCGGCGTCCGACGGCAAGGGCCGACACCGGCTGCGTGCCGCGCTTGTCGTGGCCGAAGTGGCGCTGTCGCTGGTGCTGCTCGTCGGCGCGGGACTGATGGTGAAGAGCGTCTATCGATTGCTGCACGTGGACGCCGGCTTCGAGACCGACCGAGTCGTCACGATGCAGATCAATCTGCCGCCTGAAAAGTACGTAGATCTGGAACTCGACCGGCGGCTGTCGCCGCTGGCGTACGAGCGGTCGGTCCGCTTCTTCGGCGACGTCTTGGATCGCGTGCGATCGATTCCCGGTGTTCGCGCAGCCGGCGCCATCAACGGGCTGCCGCTGATGGGCGAGATTTGGGGCAAGAACATCGTCTTCTACGATCGGCCGCTGCCCGCCGACATGAATGGTCTGTCGCCCATTCAGTATCGGGTGGTCGCCGGCGACTATTTCCGCGCGCTCGGCATCCGGATCCGTAGCGGCCGCGCGTTTACCGACCGGGACACGCGGCAGGCGCCGAAGGTCGTCATCGTGAATCGCGAGCTCGTACGCCGGTACTGGAACGATCAGGATCCGCTTGGGAAGATCGTTTCGGTGAATCCGCCGCTGCAGATCCTGCCCAAGTCCGTCGTCGAGGAGGCGTTCCGATCCGCAAGGATTCCGCGCGACTATCAGCCGGACAAGTTCACGGTGGTCGGCGTCGCGGACGATGTGCTCTACGGCGGACTGAGCCGGTCCGCGCTGCCGTTGGTGTACGCGCCATACGCGCAAGCGTCGGAGGGGACGACCAACATGTTCCTGACGGTGCTGACGGATGGAGAGCCGTTGGCCGTCGTCGGCGCCATTCGCGAGCATATCCGTCAGGTGGATCGCGATCAGCCGGTCGCGAGCATCCAGACGATGGAGGCGCGCGTGTCGGCGTCGGTGTCGCAGCCGCGTGTGCAGATGAACGTGCTGGGCGCGTTCGCCGCGCTGGCGATTCTGCTGGCCGCGATCGGGATCTACGGCGTGATGTCGTACGCGGTGACGCAGAGGACGCGCGAGATCGGCATCCGCATGGCGCTGGGCGCCGGGCGGCGCGAGGTGCTGAATCTCGTGCTGCGGCAGGGGTTCACGATGATCACGCTCGGCCTCGCCTTGGGTCTTGCAGGCGCGATGCTGATGACGCGCGTCCTGCGCACGCTCCTGTTCGGCGTCAGCACGACCGATCCGAGCGTCTTCGCCGCCATTGTCGTGCTGCTGTCGGCGACCGCCTGGATCGCCACCTACCTGCCGGCCCGACGGGCGACGAGAGTTGATCCTCTCGTCGCGCTGCGAGATGAATAAAGTTGGTCGTTAGTCGTTGGTCATTAGTCGCGCCCAATGACCAATGACCAACGACCAACGACCAACGACCAACAACTATTTCCACGGCGGTGGCGCTAACCAATCCTGCGGCATATCGCCGATCGGCGCGCCGGGTGGCGCATCGGGTGCCGGGATGATCCGCGCGACTTCGGCCGGCCGCTCGAGGAAGCGCTTGATGTCGGCGGCAATCAGCGTCCGCTGCGCGGTGTCCGCTTCGTTCTTCGCCGGCGCCGTCTTCAACCGCGCGGCGAGCTTCGACAACTTCAGCGACGCGATCGCGCGCACCTGACTGTTCGGCGACGCCTGCGCGAGCCACATCACGCGGTCGACGAGCACGCGCTCCTCCGCGCGGCGGACCGCCGCCTCGTACCCCGTGGTGGTCGGCGCATCGAACGTCGCCGTCGTCAGGCGATCGATCACGTCTTCCAGTCCCGGCATCGCCGGATTGACCGCGTGCTGGGCGACCATGCGTGCTGCGCGATCGAGCTGCAGCACGAAGCCGACGGTCACGTCCGCGGCAATGGTCGCCGGACTGAGTGGGTCGAACGTATCGCCCGTCGTCCGCGGAAAGAGCTCGCGGTGCATCCCGTAGCCGGGTGGACGCGGCGGAATGAGATCGAGGACTTTTTTCGGCACCGTCAGCTCCGCCGGCCTCAACGTCATCGCCAGCGCATCGAGCGCCTTCCGCTGATCGTCGACCGGCACGCCTTTGGTCGGCGTCCGTTTGTCGTCCCGCATGCCGTAGATGTAGTCCTGTCCCGCGACCGTCGACGCGGCCGATTCGACCGCGTAGCGGTGATACATGAAGATCGGCACGAGCGGTTCTTCAATCGTGGCAAGCGGCTGCCCTGAGCGAATGGTGTGCTCGCCGATGCGGTCGAGCGCCGCGCGCCGGACTTTCATCAGCCGGTAGAGCTCATCCGCCTGATCGACACCGTTGGACCATTGATCGACTTTCGGATTGGAATCGGTGTCCTGATTCGTCATGTAGCGGACGTCCTGCGCCCATGCGTCATCGAGAATCTTCGTGAGCGCCGCCTTCTCGTCGGTGCCCGGCGCGAGCTGGCGATAGCCGTAGTTGATCGTCACCTTGTCCCAGTCGCCGATGCGCGCCTGATACGCGTCGGAGAGATCGATGGTGCCGTCCGCATTGAGCTTCTCGAGCGGATGCGGATAATCCATCACCGAGATCCAGCCCTTTTCGCTGTCGTAGTAGTTGTGGCCGAGGCCGAGCGTGTGGCCGACTTCGTGCGCGGCGAGCTGGCGAATTCGCTTCAGCGCCGTCTCGTACAGCACCGGCGGCCGCTCGTTCCCGTTCACGTACGGCGAGAGCAGACCTTCGAAGATCATGTAGTCCTGGCGATCGCGCAGCGACCCGAGCGTCACCGTCGCTTTGATGATCTCGCCGGTGCGCGGATCGGACACGGTGCCGCCCGAGCTCCAGCCGCGCGTGGAGCGGTGCACCCAGTTGATCATGTTGTAGCGGATGTCCATCGGATCGGCGCCTTCAGGCAGCACGTCGACCTTGAAGCCGTTTTCGAATCCGGCCGCTTCGAACGCCTGATTCCACCAGCTCGCGCCTTCGACGAGCGCCTTCTTCACGTCTTCAGGCGCACCCGAATCCACCCAGTACTGAATCGGTTTCACCGGCTCGGACAACATTCCCGGCGCCGCGCTCGGATCTTTTTTCTCGAGGCGATGGCGGCGGATATATCGCATCTGCATCGGCTCGCCGATCGGCACGCTGTAGTCGACGTACGTGAGACCGCCGTAGCCGGCGCGCGGATCGTCCCAGCGCGGCTTGTAGTTGTTGTCTGGTAGCTCCACGAGCGAAATGTGCTCGCGCATGGTCACCGAGTCGGCCGTCGGCGTGACGCTTGCCACCGATCCCGAGAACAGTCCGCCGCCGCGTCCGCCGCCACCCGCGCCACGTCCTCCCCCGGCGCCTTCGCCAATCGGCGGAGGACCTTGCTGCGGTCCGCCGCCGCCGCCGCCGCGACCGCCGGCCGCATCGTTGGCGAAGGTGAGCAGCACCTCGATCTCGGTATTCTTCGGAAACGCCTTGGTCTTTGGCATGTAGAACGCGCTGCGGGTGCGGTCGACGCGGTAGGTGCCCGGGCGCAGCGCGCCGCCGGCGCCATGGATGTCGCGGAGCAAGAAATCGGAAGCGTCGACGAGCACGCGTCCGTTACCCTCGCCTGCGATGGTGAAACCCCAAAGGACCGACTTCGCGAACGAATCTTCAACCGACTTGCGCTCGGCCACATTCGCGCTGCTCGAGCGGAACGATTGGTTGCCTTGCGTCAACAGGATTTTCGGACCGATGCGCTCGAACTTGACGACGCGGCCCTGACCGCCTTGTCCGCGATCGAGGCCGATGTCGTTCGATCCGAGGCCGGCGGCGAGTCCGGTTGAAAGCAGGAACTCGGTGTCGAGCCGCGGGATTTCCAGAAACAGCGATCCGGTGCGCTCGTCCCAGTAGATCGGGAAGTAGCCGTCCAGTTTCTGCATCCCGCTCGTGCGCTCGTCGATTGCGGGCGCACGGCCGCCGGCGGCCGATTGTGCGCCGCCGCCGCCGCGGCCTCCCGGTTGTTGCGCCTGAAACGGAACGGTGGTGAGCAGTCCAACGATGAAAAGGACTGACAGCGTGATGGAAGAAGCTCGTAGCATATGGATTCCCCTCGCGGCGCGATTCTATCAACAGGGGATCGGTCTGCGACGCTCTGTTCTGGATACGCCCGGGCGCAGCGCCTGCGGCTCGAGCGAGCGCAACGCGCGAGCGAGGCGAGCGGGGGTGGGCCCCCGCGAGCGATAAAAACCGCGCGAGGGCGTCAGCGCCGGGGGTGGGGCCGCGGCGCCAGTGAAAAAGCGTCTGCGGCCATGCCGAGCCGAGGACATGAGAATCCGAGGCGAGGCGTCAGCGTAAGTTCGCGCCGGGGGTGGGGCCCCGGCGCCGGTGAAAAAAGTGGGCCCCGCGAGAGGACAAAAAATGGACGTCGACACGCTTCGCTATCCCGTCGGACCAATGCCGCGCACGAAGACGCCGCTCGATCGCGCGACGCGCGAGCAGCATCTCGCCACCATCGAGCAGTTGCCCTCGCGCATCTGCATCACTTGCCCGACAGTCATCTCAACTCGTACGTGCGGATGAAGCTCGCGGTTACCGAAGACACGCCCGCCGTCAAGACGTACGAAGAAAGCTTGTGGGCCGATCTGCCGGAAGCGAAGTCGGGCGCGATCCAGATGTCGCTCGACTTGCTCGACGCGCTGCATCGTCGCTGGATGGCGTTTCTGCGCGCGCTGCCGGAACGCGACTTCAACAAAGCGTTCATGCATCCGGAGTGGGGCCGCGTCCCGCTCGACGAAGCGATCGGGATGTACGCCTGGCACTGCCGGCACCACGCCGCGCATATCGAGAATGCGCTCGCGGCCGCCCGCGCCTAGTTTCCCGCGTTGAATTCGGACGCGGGACACTAAGGCGAGCTGAGCTGGCAAGCCCTCTGCATGCGGGGCGCTGCGGAGGGCGCAACATGCTGTTTCTGGTATTCCTCTTCCTAGTTTTGTGGTTCCTCGGCATTGTCACGACCAACACGCTGGGTGGTGCGCTTCACATCCTACTCGTCATCGCGATCGTGTTGTTCCTGGTCCACGTCATCCAGGGCCGTTCGATCGGCAACGCTTAAGGCCATCCTTTAATTAAGGTATGCCCCGTGCATCGACCTCTGTCGAAATGGAGGAGTCTATGCGCGCGCTCTTCGTGCTCGGCCGGGCGATGTTCGGCGGATTCTTCGCCTATAACGGCGTCAACCACTTCCGCAATCAAACGATGATGAGCCAGTACGCCGAGGCCAAAGGCGTTCCTGCGGCTGAGGCGGCCGTTCCCGCAACCGGCGCGCTGCTGCTTGCCGGCGGGCTCAGCATCATGGCGGGCTTGAAGCCGAAGCAGGGCCTCGCCGCGATTGTGGGTTTCCTGATTCCCTTGACTCTCCAGATGCACAAGTTCTGGGAAGTTCAGGATCCCCAACAGCGCATGAACGAGATGATCAACTTCAGCAAGAACATGGCGCTCGTCGGCGCTGCGCTGATGATGCTGCAGATTCCGGAGCCGTGGCCTGTCAGCGTCGACGAAGCACGAGCGGCCGACGAAGAAATGTTCGTCCGGCTTGGCGGTCGCGATCTGCGTTCGCTCCCGGCTTGATTTATGCACGACGCGGCGGCGTTGATTCTTCGTGGGTAGACACATGAGCACGTTAATCGCCATCGCTGACGCCGCACCGACACCGGTCGCCCGAGGTTCGTTCGCTCTCGTTGGAACGCTGGTCGCTCGTTCGTTCGGCCTCGCGGCCGGCGTAGCGATCGTGCTCCTCGTGGCGGCGTTCCTCTGGCTGCCATGACGGCCCCCGACATCCTTCAATCCGTCCTCGATCCGGCCGGACCGCAAGCCGCCGACATCAGCCGCCTCTGCCGCGCCGGGACTCCTTCCGCCGATCTGGCGCGACGAGCGCGGTGACCAACGACGCTCCGCCACGACACGCACGAAAACACGAACGCACGAAAAAAGTCTCCTTCGTATCTTCGCGTCTTCATGGTCGCGTTTGTTCTTGTGGCCAGCGCGTGTGGGCGCGATCCCAAGGTGACGTACGCGCGCCTCCTCGAGCGCGCCGCTTCATGGAGCGCGTCGGTTCAGTTCACCGCCGAGATGGCTCGCGCGCGCTACGTGCCGCGCGCGTTCGTCCACGACGTGCTTTCGACGTCGGTCAACGCGCTCGCGACGATTCGCCGTCAGATTCAGGATGACCGGGACGTCGACGCGCGGTCGCGCACGCAGACCGCCGACTTGTGTGGGCGGTTGGCGGCGCTGGTCGAGGATGCAGACCGCGCGCGTGCGCTGCCCGACGATCGGCCGCTGCGCGACATCGAGATCCGGTTGCGCGCCGCCGCGCAGGCGGCGCGAGGGCTCGTGCCGCTGGAGACGCCGTGGTGAAGAACCTGCTGATTTGGTTCGCGATGTGCTCGACGTCCAGCTGATCGACAACGCGGAGCGCCGCATCGGCCGTGCCGACGGCGTGGTGCTCGAGCTGCGGCAGGACGGTCCGCCGCGCGTCGCCGCGATCGAGGTCGGCGCGATCACCCTCGCGCGCCGGATTCATCCGACCCTGGCGCGAGGGCTGCGCGTGCTGGCGATTCGCTGGCTGCCGGTGTCGATCCGCTCGGTCCGTCTGC
This sequence comes from Acidobacteria bacterium 13_1_40CM_65_14, assembly GCA_001917905.1. GTDB lineage: Bacteria > Acidobacteriota > Vicinamibacteria > Vicinamibacterales > CAVVIG01 > QHWF01. The sequence goes on along the minus strand of MNEX01000108.1, from coordinate 12,239 downwards.
CGATGTCGCTGTGTCGCGAGAGCGGCGTCGATATCGCGGTCGACGTGGACGCGCATGCGGATCGCCGCCTGCTGCGTTTGGAGAAGTGGCTGATCCGCCACGTCGTGCAGCGTCTTCCGGGGAGCGGGGGCGTGACGCGCCGCCGGATCGTCCGGCTCGAGGACCTCATCGGGCACCGCGTGCGCACCAAGACCGGCCAGGTCGTGGGACGCATCGAGGAAGTGCGCGCCGTCCGTCGCGGCGACGACTACGAGGTCATCGCGTATCACCTCGGTCCGGGCGCGCTGCTCGAGCGCTTCGCGATCACACGACGATTCTTTCGCCCCGCGGTGCCGATGCTGATCGTGCGCTGGGATCAGCTCGACATCCATCGACCCGAACGTCCGACGCTCACGTGCCCGGTCGAGGCGCTGACGCGGCGTCACGGCTAGCGCCTCCTTCTCGTCGGCGGCGTGCTTGATCCGCTACGCTGATCAAACACAATGGACACAAAGGACACAAAGGAAAATGAACGGGTCTTGTCTTGGTGTCCTTCGTGTCCGTTGTGTTGATTCAGCGCCGCTACACCGAGCCGCGGGTGTTACGGCAGCGCCTGCGCGAGATGATGCTTCAAGTGCCCGACGTAATCGCGCATGAAGTAATCGAGCGTGGCCGGTTCTGACTGTGGAACTTCCTTCCACGCGAGCTCGTGGAGATTGTGGCGCGCGCGCGGACGCTCGAGCGCGTCCTGATCCGCGGCTTCCATGATGTTGGCGATCTGATGGTTGTACGCGTGCCACGCGCGGACCAGATCGACCCATCGCCGCTCCTGATACCGCTGCACGCGCACCCACGCGGCCTGGTCGTAGCCGGGGAACACGAGATCGTCCTGGAGTTGCGCGCGCACGAAGCGTCCGTGGTTGTTCGACGCCGAGTCGAGCAGATGTCCGATGATCTCCTTCTTCGACCACTTGCCCGGCGACGGGCGGTGACTCGCATCGGCATCGGAGTACATGAGAAGTCGCTGCGCGGCGCGATCGAGTGTCTGCCGGAAATCGTCGAGAAACCCGGCGTCCATCACGCGTCGAGCTCGTAGGCCTTCTTCAGCCACCGCTTCACTTCATCGTCGATGTCGGCGGGAGAGGTGATCTCGATGCGGTGCGTGATGCGATCGCCTTTCTTGAAGCCGCCGGTGTCGATGAGGCGCTTCGGCGCTTTCGTGCCGCCGAGCGCCAGCCCGAAGTCGATGCGCGTGCGCGTCGTCGGTTTGATCTGCGCGATGACGTGCTGGCGATAGATCGGAACGATTGTCTTGCACGGACACGCCTTCACGTCCTGGCCGGTTGAAAGTCCGACCTTCAGCAGCGCGTCGTAGATCGGCTTCAGTCCCGCTTTTGGTCCCGCGAACATGTCTTCGACGTAGCGTTCCGCGGTCTCGAGGTACTTGTCCGGATCGCCGTCCTCGCCCTTGCCCTCCGCCCGCTCGGCAATCCAACCGGCGTAGTTGGTCCCGAGCTTGTGCTCCGTCTTCAGCCACGCGCGCCGCGCGGCCTCACCCTTCGGGCCGTGCTTTTTGATGAACGCGATCCACTCGTCGAGCGTGCGGCCGGTTTTTTCCCGCAGGCCCGCGATCGCGTTCTGGATCATCGCGACACCGGGATGAATGCCGTAGACGGACTGTCTCATGGGACGAACAGCATACCAGCCTGACTCTGCCGAGCGAGCACATAAGATCGTTGCAGCGCATCGCGCGCGGTCCCATCGAGAAGCGAATGGCCGGCATTCAGCTGCACGACGGCGTAATAGCGCCGATCGATCAGGCGGACCAGTTCGTCGGCCCGCCGCGTGCCGCGCCGCACGTGCTGCTCCAGGTTGACGACGTCGACTTCGGGTGGCTTGCCGGCCCAGAAGCAGAGCGCGAGGTCTTCGCACAACGCGGGTCCGCGCCGGCTCGCGACAAACGCGATGTCGTCCTCGAATGCCGACGCGCCGGCCATCCGCGACGCCAGCGACGATGCCGGGTCCACCGACGCTCGATGCACTGCGAGCGCGGCGGCGACGAGCGGCAACAGCGCGAACGCGACGGCCAGCGTCGATCGTCTGAGTCGATTCAAGAGCTCGTGAAAAAACACGTCTGAACGCAAAGGTCGCAAAGCGCGCAAAGGAATCATTGGGCAATTCGTCTTTGCGGTCTTCGCGGTCTTTGCGTTTGACGTAATTCCTTCACACGCTCTCAACGCGACGGCCGCCGTCAGGCACCAGGCCCAGTTCGACTCGAACATCACGTTCCAATCGACGCCGTCGCCGCCGAGAAAGACGAGCCCGACGCCGGAAGCGATGCCGGCGTACCAGGCACAGAACGCCACGTCGCGATCGCGCGGGAATCGTCGCAAACAGACGACGAGCGCCGCGGCGAACACCGGCACGCGAACGATCCACCGAATGAACGCGCGCGCGGCGACGGCGGTCGAGTAGCCGCGCGGTGTCGCAAGACCTTCGAGAAAGCCCGCACCATACATCCACACACAGAGCGAGAGTCCGGCCACGGCGAAAGACGCGCCGGCGGTGACGAGACGGCGGGCGGCGACGCGGTCGTGCATCCAGAGCCAGACGATGCAGGCGATCGGCAGCGCGACGACGTTGTGCTTGATGAAGATGCCGGCTGACATCAACGCGGCTGCGAGCCACAGGCGTCGCAGCGTGCGCGGCTCCGGAATGACGAACAGCAGGCTCGCGGTCGCGACCGCCTGTCCGAGAAACTGCGGATCGTCGACGCCCACATAGTGACTGAGTGACAGCGTCGTCGCGACGAACAACGCCGCCGCGAACGCGGCTTCGCCTCTCGTGCATCGCATCTGTCGCGCGACCAGACCCAGGATGACCGCGAGCGCAGCAAATGCGGCGCACGCGATCAATCGTCCCGCCACGATCGGATCGCCAATCCATCGCCCGGCGAGACCGACGAGATAGAACGAGAGCGGTGGATAGTTGTTGAAGAAGAGGCGCGGGGCATGCGGATACAAATCGCCCGCGAACGCGGCGACGGCCTGATACGCGTTCCATCCTTCGTTCGTGTCGAGCGAGACGCGGAGCGGGATCGTGCGGACGATGCGGACGATCGCTGGTAGCGATGCCAGCGCGACCGTGACCGTGATCAGCGCGAGCCAACGATCGCGCCGGCCACGCGCCGCCGTTCGGTGTCTAATTGATGGAGCGATCATGGGAGCTCGGCCGCTTTGGCGATTGTCGCGCAGTATCGGCGCGCTCGGCATCACCTGGCTGATCACGTGTGCGGCGCACGCGCAATCGACGCCGTCGCGCGACCGCGCCCCGGCGCCGCCAACCGGTACCGCGATCATCAAAGGCCGTGTGATCGACGCGCAAACGGGCATCGGGCTCGCGCGCGCCCGCGTCCGGCTGCAAGGTCCCGCCTCAAATCGTCCCCCGGTGGTGACCGACGACACCGGCGCGTTCAAGCTCACCGACGTGCCCGCGGGATCGGTGTTCATCGGCGTCGATCGATCCGGGTACATGAGCGCTCGATATCCTGACATCGGCAAGACGATACGAGCGATCTTCCGATCGCTGACCGTCGCCAACGGTCAGGTGCTGGAGGGCGTGAACATCCTCCTCTACCGCGGCAGTGCGATCGCGGGTCGCATCGTCGACGCGAACGGCGAGCCTGCGGAGTTCGTGCAGATTCAGGTCCTGCGAATTCCGACCTCGGGCCACGGCAAACCGCAGCCGCGCGGCAGCGGATCGACCAACGATCTCGGCGAGTTCCGGATTCCTCGGCTCGAACCCGGCAGCTATCTGCTTCGCGCGCAGGGCCGCAACACGACAGCGGGCGACGATCCGAGCGACGCGCAGTCGCTGCCGACGTACTATCCGAGTGTCCTGTCGATCGACGACGCGCAGCCCATCACAATCGAGCGCGGTCAGACGGCATCCGGCATCGAGATCATGCTGCTCGACGGCCTGTCGAGCGTGGTTTCCGGCATCGTCGTGGACGCGAAAGGACAGCCGCTCTCGATGGGCACGTACGTCAACGCGCGCGCGATCAGCGAGTTCAGCGACATGGTGGCCGGCGGCAGCGCCGTACGGTCCGACGGCACGTTCCGGATGAAGCTCCCGCCGGGCGACTACAACCTCGAAGTGCAGTCGACACGGGCGGGCGTGATCGGACGTCCCGGTCCCGACGATCAGCAATTCGGCCGGCTGCGGATTTCAGTGGGCGGCGCGCCGCTTTCCGATCTCACGATCGTCCTGGGCTCGGGCGCGACGATGTCCGGCAAGCTCGTGTTCGACGGCGACAGCCCGCTCCCTCCGAATCCCGAACAGATCATGGTCGGCGTCGGCCCGCCGCCGTTCGGCAGCATGTGCCAGTCCGATCGCGGCACAGCCGGCGCGGACGGCAGCTTTCGCGTGCAGGGCATCGTCGGCACCTGCATCGTTCGCGTGACGGGCAACATGGGCCGGTGGAACGTCAAGTCCGTCACACAAGGCGATGCGGATCTGATGGACCGGCCCGTCACGTTCGATCCGGGCCAACAGCTCCGCAACGTCCAGGTGGTGTTGACCGACAAGCGGACCGAGCTCGCGCTGAACGTCGTCGACGACCGCGGAGTCGCCACGCGCGAATACGTCGCCATCGTCTTCTCGGCCGACAAGACGAAATGGAACGATATGTCGCGCTATCTGCGGTTATATGTGCCGCAACCACCGGCGTCGACTCCGCCTGCGGCGCCATTTCGCGGTACGACGGACCTTCGGCTGGCGCCACTCGAACGGCGCGATCTGGTGGCCGGCTTACCGCCCGGCGAGTACTATGTCGTCGTCTTGACCGACATCGCGCCCGACGATGCCCGTGATCCGTCGATACTCGAGCGGCTCGCGGCTGGAGCCACTCGCGTCTCGCTGACAACGGATCGGGCTCCCGTCGACATCACAGTGCGCCGCGTCGAGCCTCGCGACTAATGCGCGCGGAACACGACCGAATGCGCCATTCTGTGATTGCCGCTGTCCTCGCGCTCGCCCTTTCCGGACAACTCTCTGGACAGCGCGGAGCTGGGTCGCCCCCGCCAGACACCGAGATCTTTCTCGCGCCGCTCTCGACGAGCGCCGGATTGCCGTCGATTGGCCAGCCGGTGAACATCACGAACAGTCCCGGCTACGACAATCAGCCGTCGTTCACACCCGACGGCCAGCAGATTCTCTTCACGTCGAACCGCGGCGGCACGCAGACCGACATCTTCCGCTACGACATTGCCGGTCGAGCGATCGCGCGCCTCACCGACACGCCGGAAAGCGAGTACTCGCCGACGGTGACGCCGGACGGTGCGCACATCTCCGTGATTCGCGTCGAGGCGGACAACACGCAGCGGTTGTGGCGATTCACGATCGACGGCAAACAGCCGGCGCTCGTGCTGGCCGGCGTGAAGCCGGTCGGCTATCACGCGTGGGCCGACGATCACACGCTCGCCTTGTTCGTGCTCGGCACGCCGGCGACGCTGCAGGTCGCCGACACGGCATCGGGCAAAGCCGAGATCGTCGTGCGCGGCATCGGGCGATCGATTCAGAAGATTCCGGGACGCGCCACAATCAGCTTCGTGGAGCGCGAAGTGCCGGCCGTGCGCGGCGGCGCACCAATCCTGCGCATCCGCGAGCTCGAACCGAAAGGCCGCCACATCACGCCGCTCGTCAACGCGGTCGCGGGCGCGTCCGAAGCCGACTGTGCATGGACGCCCGACGGGATGCTGCTGATGGCGCACACCGACATGCTCTACAGCTGGAAGCGGGGCGACCCGGAATGGCGCCGCGTCGCGGATCTCGCGCCGCTCGGCCTGCACGGCGTCACCCGCCTCGCGGTTTCTCCGAAAGGGGATCGCATCGCGTTCGTCACGCAGCAGGTGACTCTCGCGCGGCAACCGTGACACTCGTAGCGCGGGCCTTTCAGCCCCGCGTCGGCGGCCCTGAAAGGGCCGCCCTACGTTCGATCGAGTGTCCGACGTTGCAACCCAGCTGCGCACTCGCGTTCGCGGTCACGCGCCTGCTCGCCGGCATGCTGTTCGGCGTGACGGCCGTCGATCCGCTCGTTTCGTGTCGCTGCCGCTGCTGTTGCTCGTTTCGGCGATCGCCCCTGCGCGGCGTGCCTCGCGCGTCGATCCGATGATCGCGCTGCGGGCGGAATAGGGCGGGATAGGCGGGATCGGCAGGACGGGCGGGATGGCCGCGATCGTTAACCGGACAGCGGCGCCCGCGGCCACGCCGAGCCGAGGACATGGAAATCCGAGGCGAGGCGTCAGCGATAGCTCGCGGCGGGGGGGGGGCCCCGCCGCCAGTGAAAAAAAGTTGGCGAGTTAATCGTCCGAAGCTAATCGTCTGAGAGGACGAAGTAGATCGCGAGTGGGGCGATGAGGAGGCACGCACCGAGGCCGAGGACGAGCGGCAGCGCGCGCTGCAGGGTGACGGCGGACGCCGAGGCGAGCTGCATGGTGCTTGCATCGAGGCTTGCGATGATCTCGCCGACGCGCTGAAAGCGCTGCACCGACTGCCACGCGATGCCGGCGAGCCCGCACGCGAGCCCCACCGCGCAGGCGCCGGCGATGCCCTGCGCGACGGTGAGCGGCCGCTCGGCCACGCGCGTCGCTTCCGCGCGCGCGCGAATCGTCGCGCGCCACCATACGAGTCCGGCCGACGGCAGGCGCGCGGCGTTGATTTCATGGCGCGCGCAGAACTCGTCCTCGCGCAGCGCAACCGCCACGGTGACGACATCGCGGCAGATCTCGCACGCGGCGGCGTGCGTCTCGAGCGACGGGTCGCCCGCGTGCGGCCAGCGACCGCTCGCGATCGCGTCGACGATGTCCTGTTCGCGCACGCACTCCACGTTAGTGGCCTGTCTCCTCGAGCCTGCTGGCGGGCCGCTCCGTTGTCGCGGCCCGAACATCGCGGTTGGAGGCTTGTTGTGAGAAGAACCGATCCAGCCCATACGCTCCGCTAAGTCCCCGGCTCCCGCAGCAGGTTCGCGAGCCGCTTGCGCGCCCGGAACAACAGCAGCTTGATGCTGGCGCGCTTGAGGCCAAGCGCGTCGGCGATTTCCTGATGCGACGATCCGTTCGCGTACGCGAGCCACAACATGCGGCGCTCGCGCGGCTTCAGCCGCGCCATGGCGCGCGCGAGATCGAGCCGCCGCACGCTGCTCCGCTCGGCGACGTTGACGACATTGCCCTCCGGGCGCGTGTCGATCGCGTCGATGCCGTCGGTCATCTCCACGCGATCGGCTCTCGGCTTTCGCCGCTGGTCGTGCACGAGATTGGTCGCGATACGAAACAGATAGTTGCGCCGGTGCGCCTCGTTCTCGTGCGTGCCGCCGGCGCGAAGGAAGCGGTAGTACGTCTCTTGCAGCAGATCGTCTGCGAGCCGGGCATCGCCCGTCATGCGCGACAAATACGCCCACACCGGACGCGCGGTGCGCTCGTAGAACACGCGGAACGCATCCTCGTCCATGCTGAACGCCTCGTCGGCCTCGCCGACCGCTGCGCCGAGCCGTTCGATCTCGGAGAAGGTCATGTCACGCATGAGTGGTTCGCGGCGAATCCAACAGACCGAGACGCTGCGACAGCGCGTAGGCAACTAGGGCGGAGACGACGAAGCCGACGCCAACCGCCATCGCCAGCACGGAGATGACGTGGAGCACCTGCGCCACCTCTTCGATCACGATGCTCTTTGCGATGAAGAGGCCGACCCCGGCGATGGCGATGACGACGCCCGCCTGCACAGACCAGAGGATGCGACCGATCGGCGCGCCGATGGTGCGCGGCGAGATGTCGACTGCCGTCGAAGTCGACGTCAGAAACCGTTGACCCGCGGGTGACTGTATGTACGCCATCATCTCTTCGTTGTTGGTGAGCCGATCGAAGATCTTCGTATGCGCTTCGGTCTGGATCTTCACGACGCGCTGCCAGGAGCGATAGCTGATGATCGACCGGATGACCCACACGAGAAAGCAGACGATTGTGCCGAACACGGTGAGGCCGGCGATGCCTGCGAGCACGCCTTCGAGCATGTTCATCGCGTGGTTCCGCATGTCGGGCACGTTGAACCGCGCGTCGCCGAGAAAGAACACCGGGTTGTGCGCCACCTCGGGATGCTGCGCCAGGAACGCCGCGAGCCGCGGATACGGCGCGACGTAATCGGCTCGGCTCACGAGCGAGGGATCGAGCCGCAGCACCTGCGCGAGCGACGGCGGATACTGATCGAGCAGCTCGCGCAGCCGGTCGCGCGTCTCGCGCGCGTTTTCATCGATCGTGCTCGGGATGACGACTGGGGCGGGAGGCGGCGCGGGTGCCGGCGTCCGGGTCTGGGCCGCCAAGTCCAGAGGGAGGACCGCGGCCACAGTCGCGACACACGCCAAGGTTCGTAAGGTTCTCGCAATCATTACCTCTTAATACGCGTTTCGGCGGGGGAAGTTAACGCCGGAACGTGCCGGCGCTCTTCGGATTCCCTCGGACCCCTGGTCATCGCCTGCGAGACGATGGCGAAGTCGGCCGTTGTTTGGCTGGCGACCGTCACATGCGCCAACGAGTCGAGATACGCCGCCTTCGTGACGGTGACGAACCAGTCGCCAGCCGAGAGCCCGGTCAACTCGTCATGATGTCCTCCTGCCCGTACACGCGGCCCGCGTCCGGGCCTCGGCTCAGTGGTAAGCTGGCCGCCATTTCAGGACATTCCATGAAGGACGCCGGACCTGACGAGGTGACGGTGCTGCTCGCGAAGTGGCGGCAGGGCTCCGAAGACGCCCAGGAGCGGCTGATGGAGGTCGTGCAGAGCGAGCTGCGCCGCCTCGCCGCCAGCTACCTGCGACGCGAGCGCCCGGGCCACACGCTGCAGCCGACCGCGGTCGTCAACGAAGCGTATCTGCGGCTGATGCCGCAGCGCGGCGTGCGCTGGGAGAACCGCGCGCACTTCTTCGGCATCGCCGCGAAGATGATGCGGCGCGTCCTGGTCGATCACGCGCGCCGCAAACGCCACGCAACGACATCGGTAGGGGACGGTCTTTAGACCGTCCCAGCCGACAGGAGGACAACGGTGCTTCGACGTGCTTGTGCAATTGCGGCTGCGCTCGTGCTCTGTTTCGCGATGACTCCGCGCGGGCAGACGCGGACGGTGAAGGCGCTGGTCGGTGGCACGCTCGTCGACGGCAACGGCAGCAAACCGATTCAGAACAGCGTCGTCATCATCGATGGCGAGCGAGTCCGTGCCGTGGGTCAAGTCGGCTCGCTCGCGGCGCCCGCGGGTGCCGAAGTCATCTCGACCGAAGGCATGACCGTGCTGCCCGGACTGTGGGACATGCACGTCCACATGCAGATCGTCGGTCACGCCGACTACGACCACTGGGACAAGACGTATCCTCCCGCATTCGAGTCGATCATCTTCCCGGCGTCGGCGAAACAACTGCTGCTCGCCGGCGTCACCAGCGCGCGCGACCTCGGCGGTCCGCTCGACGTGAGCATCTCGACGCGCGATCGCATCAATGCCGGCAAGATTCCAGGGCCGACGATGTACGTGTCGGGCCCGTTCATCGAAAGTCCGCAAGCTCGTGGAGGGGAAGGTCGACGTCATCAAGCTGATCGATCAGGATGAGATGACGATGGACGAAGTGCGCGCCGTCGTCGAGGAAGCGCACAAGGCAGGGAAGCCGGTCGTGGCGCACGCGCACCGGCCGGAAGAAATCCGCCGCGCGCTGGCGGCGGGCGTCGATTGCCTCGAGCACACCGGTCTCGCGACCGCACCCGAGTATCCGCCCGACATCATCGCGATGATTCGCGAGCGGACTGCGAGGATGGCGCTCGGTCCGTTGTGGTGGACGCCGACGGCCGAGGGCCTGCTGAACTACGAGTACTTCCGCGACAACCCGGAAGCGCTAGACGATCCGGCGTGGAAAGAGGGTCTGCCGAAAGACATCGTCGACGACGTGAGGAAGTCGCTCGAGCACCCTGACCGACTGCCGTACTACCAGCTCACCCCGGCGAGGCGACCGACGCTCGCGCACAAGTTCAATCAGCTGCGCGAGGCGGGTGTCACGCTGCTCATCGGCACGGATAGCGGCATTCCGATGAACTTTCACAGTCACTCGACGTGGCGTGAGCTCGACGCGTGGGTCAACGAGTTCCACGTCGATCCGATGACCGCCATTCGCGCGGCGACCTACTGGCCGGCGGTCGCCATGAAAGCGGAATCGCAGGCCGGAACCGTGGTGCCCGGCAAATTCGCCGACATCATCTGCTGCAGCGCGTCGACATCGTCATCAAGCACGGCGTGCGGTATCGTTAAACTTTCGCGCGCGCGGTTTCGTCTATCGTTACGGAGGAATAGGATGACCGATCGGACCTGCAAAGAATCGTTCAAAGTCGCCGCGGACCAGCTCGTGGAGACGCTCAAGAAACTCGTGCACGAAGGTAACGTCCGCCGCGTGATCGTCAAGCAGGACGGCCGCACCGTCGTCGAGTTTCCGTTGACCGTCGGCGTCATCGGGACGGTCTTCGCGCCGATGCTCGCGGCCGCCGGCGCCCTGGCCGCGGTCCTCAGCGAGTGCACCATCGAGGTCGAGCGCACGGTCGCTGACGACAGCGACAAAAAGGACGTTGCATAAGCGATAGCTGCAATTGGTGAGTTGGAGACTTGGTGAGTTGGTGAATTAATTTCGAAATCAATCACCAAGTCGCCAAGTCACCAACTCACCAGTTCTTACCGCGGGAGCACAGTATTGTCGTTCTTCAGCGCGCCTGGCGGCGACGACAGGTACTTCACCGCTGACAACACGACCTGATCGATTCCGAGCCCGTCTTCGCGCGGCTGGATGCGGAGCGTCTGCAGACCCGCGGTCGCGAAGACGATCGCCGGACCCATGACGCCGGCGCCATAGCCGTTGTCCCGCCAGCCCCAGCCGGCGAGCCCTGCGCCGCTCGCGTCCTCGAGATTCACGGTCGTCGCCGATGGCGTGCCGATGCGGTACAGCGGAGCGCCGTTCGCGTCGACGGCACCCGAGAACGAACACCGAATCGTTCGCCCATGAGTTGCCAAGCGCCTTGCCGCGCAGCCAGAGGCGATACGGACGTCCCGCGTCGGCGTCGAACGTGATCTCGAAATAATCGGTCGGTGCTTCGCGCGCGGCGGCGAGCTTGGCCGCGCCCGCGTTCGCGTTCTGCAGCAGCGCGCCGTCCGCGGCCGATGGATCGCTCGACGTCGACCATTGGCCGGCGATGACGGTCGCGTCGCAGCCGGTGTACCGCACGATCTCGTCGATGCCGCCGGTCGGCGGATCAACCGGCGTCGGGTCCGTCGTTGCTCCCGCCGGCGCAAACGTCCGCGACAGCAGCGTCGCGTCGTTCTTCAACCCACCGGGCGCGTTGGTCATGTAGGTGGACGGCGACAGCACGATCTGATCGATCGACAGGCCGTCCTCGCGCGGCTGAATGCGCAGCGTCTGCAGACCCGAGGTCGCGAACACGATCGTCGGACCGAGCACGGTAGTGCCGTAGCCATCGTCCTGCCAACCCCACAAGTAGAGCCCGCACCCGCTGCAGTCCTCGAGGTTGTAGGTGACGCCCGACGTCGAGCCGATTCGGTAGGTTGGCGCTCCGTTGGAGGCGACCGAGCTCGAGAACTGCACGAACACGGAATCGTTCGAGTAGGAGTCCTTCGTCGCAAGGCCGCGGATCCAGAGTCGATACGGCGTTCCCGCTGTCGCCTCGAAGTCGACGTCGAAGTACGTGGACGGCGACGCCAGCGGCGCGGCGAGCTTCGCGACGCCCGCGTCAGGATTCTGAAGACGAACGCCGCCCGCCGCGCTCGAGTCCTCGACGCGCGTCCACGATCCGGCGATGGTCTTTGCATCGGAAGTGTAGACGACGATGTCGCCGGAGGGCCACGGCACGGCGACGGTCTTGACGTCGATCGTGCCGCTGCTCTCAGCATTGCCTGCCGCATCGAACGCGCGTGCCTCAATCGTGTGAGACCCGAGGCCGACGGCCGCCGTGTTCCAGTTGAAGTCGTACGGCGGCGTGCGACCGACTGAACCTGGCGCACCATCGATCAGCCACAGGACCTTCAACACGCCGGCATCGTCCATCGCCTCTGCGTGCAGCGAAACGACGCCCGTCAGCGATTGCGCGTTCGGCGGAGGTGTGACGCTGATGCTCGGCGCCGCGCCGTCCGTGCTGATCGCGCTCGGGCCGACCTGCAGCGTCGAGATAATCATG